>JAUQYB010000074.1 GCA_030837825.1 Albidovulum sp. | reverse complement strand
ATCTACATGGGCGACATTTTCCGCACCCGGCTCCTGGTGGCGGGCAACGACGAATTCATCGTCAAGACGCGCAACGCGCTGGCGCTGTCCGCCCGAGAGGGCGGCCGGGTAGCGCATCGCAAAGCCGCTCATGCCGACCCGTTCCAGGTACCCGGCCACCTTCGCGGCGATCGCCTTGTTGTCGATGTTTCGCGCGCGCAGTCCGTAGGCGACGTTGTCGAAGACGGTCTTGTCGGGAAACAATGCGTAGTCTTGGAACACCATGCCGATGCCGCGCTTGTGCGGCGGGATGCGGTTGATCGGCCGCCCGCTCAGCTTGATCTCGCCGTGGGTGGCGGTCTCGAATCCGGCAAGCATCATCAGGCAGGTGGTCTTGCCCGACCCCGAGGGCCCGAGCATCGTCAGGAATTCACCCTTGGCGATCGACAGGTTAAGGTCCTTGACGACCAGATTCTCCCCGTCATAGCTTTTCTGGACGTGTTCAAACTCGACGAATGCGGCGTTCCCGCCGGCGCTTGCATTCATCAGTCGTGCCCCCCCTGTCGCTTCCGGCCGTCGTTCTTTCGATGCCTAGCACATCCGATCCGCCAGATCAGGCCCGTCATTCCGGCAACCTGTTAGGTTTTTTCGCATGCTGGTATCGAGGTTTTGCATTTGCGCCCCGACCGGCCTTCGCACTGGTTCGATAGCGACCCAAACAGGCGCCATTGCGACCGCACTCCAAGTGTGATCGGCCCGCGCCGGCCCGGTCATCCGCCGGTCATGTAGGGCATCAGCACGACCTCCGCGTCGGGCCGGATCTCGGTGAACCAGGCCTCGCGGTAGATAACGCCGTCGAGCGACAGCGAGACGCCGCGCCGGATCTGGGGGCCGAGGCCGGGATAGGTCGCGGCGAGGCGGTCGAGAAGCTCCTTGAAGGTCCGCGCCTCGACCTCTACCTCGGTCTGACCCTCTGCCGCCTGCCGGAGCGATCCCCAGAGCCGGACCCTGACCATCTCAGCCCCCGAGCGCCTTCAGCACCCGCGGCGGCGACATCGGCAGTTCGGTGAGCCGGATGCCGGCGGACCGCGAGACGGCGTTGGCGATCGCCGCCAGCGGCGGGACGATTCCGGTCTCGCCGACGCCGCGCACGCCGTAGGGATGGCCGGGGTTGGGAATCTCGAGGATCACCGTGTCGATCATCGGCAGGTCCGAGGCCACCGGCACGCGGTAGTCGAGAAAGCCGGGGTTCTGGAGCCGCCCGTCGGCGCCGTAGATGTATTCCTCGTTCAGCGCCCAGCCGATGCCCTGCACCGCGCCGCCCTGCATCTGGCCCTCGACATAGGAGGGATGCACCGCCTTGCCGGCATCCTGGAACACCGTGTAGCGCAGCACCGTGGTCTGGCCGGTTTCCCGGTCGACCTCGACATCGACGATGTGGACGCCGAAGGAGACGCCGGCGCCGTCGACGTTGACCTCGTGGTGGCCGGCGATCGGCCCGCCGGTCTCGAACGACACCGCGGCGATCTCGGCCAGCGTCATCGGCGGGAACTTCCCGGCATTCGGCCCCGCGGGCACTGCCGCGCCGTCCTTCCATTCGACCGCCTCGGCGTCGATCCCCCAGATCCTCGCCGCACGTTCGCACATGACCTGGATCGCGGCGCGAGCCGCCCGGATCGTGGCGAGCCCGACCGCGAAGGTCACCCGGCTGCCGTCGGTCACGTCGTTGTAGCCAAGCGAGGAGGTGTCGGCGACGATGGTGCGGACCTGCTCGTAGGGCATGCCCAGCTCCTCGGCCGCCATCAGGCTGATCGAGGCGCGGCTGCCGCCGATGTCGGGGTTGCCCTCGGTCACGCCCACGGTCCCGTCGGTGTTGACGTTGAGGCTGACGCAGGAGTTGCCGCCGAAGTTGAACCAGAAGCCGCAGGAAATGCCGCGACCCTGGCCGGGCTTCAAGGGCGCGCGGTAGTGGGGATGCTTCTTCGCGGCTTCCAGCGTCGCCACCAGACCGATGTCGGGGAAGGTCGGCCCGTAGGACGACCGCGTGCCCTTGCGCGCGGCGTTCTTCAGCCGCACGTCCAGGGGATCGAGCCCGAAGTGCTGGCAAAGCTCGTCCACCACGCTTTCCACCGCGTAGATCGCCTGCGGCGCGCCGGGCGCGCGGTAGGAAGCCTCCTTCGGGCGGTTGGTCAGCACGTTCCAGCCGTAGGTGCGCACATGGTCGAGGTCATAGGCCGCGAAGGCCGCCTGCGCGCCCATCTCGACCGTGCCGCAGGGGAAGGCGCCGCCGGAATAGCGCAGATGCGCCTCGGCCGCGGTGATCCTGCCGTCCCTTGTCATGCCGATCCTCACCTCCATCGAGGTGTGGACGGTGGGGCCGGTCGCCCGGAAGACCTCGTCGCGGGTCATCACGATCTTCACCGGCCGGCCCGCCTTGCGCGAAAGCGCGAGTGCGACGGGCTCGATGAACACCGTCGTCTTGCCGCCGAAGCCGCCGCCGATCTCCGACGCGGTGACGCGCAACTGGCTCGACTCCATGCCGAGCATCGCGGCGCAGAGGGTGCGGACGTGGAACTGCCCCTGGGTGCAGCACCAGAGCTCGGCCTTGCCGTCGGGGGTGACCGACGCAAGACAGGCGTGCGGTTCGATATAGCCCTGATGGGTGGCCGCAGTGCGGAAGCTGCGTTCGATCACGTGATCGGCGGCGGCGAAGCCTTCGGCCGGGTCGCCGTGGCCGAACTCGCAATGGCTGGTGACGTTCTCCGACATGCCGGCGGGCACGTTCTCCAGCGTGCGCCCCGCCTGCACCACCGGCGCGCCCGGCCGGATCGCCGCATCGACATCGGTGACATGGGGGAGGACCTCGTAGTCCACCCGGATCAGCTTCAGCGCGGCCTTCGCCGTTGCCGCATCCACCGCGGCGACGGCGGCGACGGCGTGGCCATCGTAAAGCGCCTTGCCGCGGGCCATGCAGTTGTCCTGCACGTCGCGGACGAATGCGCTCGCCGGGCTGCCGAAGTCGGCGCCGGTCACCACGGCCTTCACGCCCTTCAGCGCCTCGGCGGCGGAGGTGTCGATGCTTCTGATCCGCGCATGGGCGTGGGGTGAGCGCAGGATGCGGCCGACCAGCATCCCCGGCGCGGTCATGTCGGCGCCATAGAGCGCACGGCCCGTCACCTTGTCGACGCCGTCGGGGCGGCGGACCCTTTGGCCCACCTGCTTGAACTCGCGCTTGCGGTATTCGTCCAACGACATGGTCAGGCCCCCCGCATCTCGGCCGCGGCCGCCTGCACCGCGCGGATGATCTTGTCGTAGCCGGTGCAGCGGCAGAGGTTGCCGGCCAGCCAGTAGCGCACCTCCTCGTCCGAGGGGTCCGGGTTCCTTTCCAGCAGCGATCCGGCGGCGACGAGGATGCCGGGCGTGCAGATGCCGCACTGGAGTGCTGCATGGTCGATGAAATGGCGCTGGAGCGGGTGAAGCGCGTCGCCCTCGGCCATGCCCTCGATGGTGGCGATCTCGGCCCCCTCGGCCTCGACCCCGAGAACGAGGCAGGAGCAGACGAGCCGCCCGTTCAGCGTGACCGAACAGGCGCCGCAATCGCCGGTGCCGCAGCCTTCCTTGGACCCGGTCAGGCCGAGGCGGTTCCTGAGCACGTCGAGCAGCGTCTCGTCGGGGTCGCAGAGGAATTCGTGCGGATCGCCGTTGACGGTGGTGGAAACGGGGACGGATTTCATCTGGAGCCTCCGGCGCGGGCGTATGCGATGAGGGCGGCGCGCTTCGCCAGCACGCCAGCGGTGCGGGTGCGGAATTCGACGGTGCCGCGCTTGTCGTCGATCGGCTTGCAGACCGCCTCGCAGGCTTTCGCCATGCGGGCGAGCGTGTCGTCGTCGAGCCTCGTGCCGACAAGGATGCGCCCCGCTTCCTCGGCCAGCACCACAGTGGGGGCGACCGCGCCGAGGGCGACGCGCGCGGCCTTGACGCTGCCGTCCGCGTCGAGTTCCAGCGAGACGGCGGCCGAGGCCACGGCGATGTCCATTTCGGTGCGGGGAATGAAGCGCAGGTAGGCGTCCGACGCGCGCCCGGGCCGCGCCGGCAGGAAGATCGAGGTGATCACCTCGCCCTTCTTCAGCGTGGTCTTGCCGGGGCCGGCGGGGATTTCGGCCACCGGGCAGTCGCGCTCGCCCTCCGGCCCGGCGATGCGCGCCACGGCGTTGGCGGCGATGAGGCCGGGCACCGCATCAGCCGCCGGCGAGGCGTTGCAGAGGTTGCCGGCCATCGTGCAGCGGCCCTGCACCTGGGTGGAGCCGATGAGGTTCGCGCCCTCGACCACGCCGGGCCAGAGGGCGCGGACGCCCTCATGGTCCCCGAGAGCGGCGTTCGGCACCGCCGCGCCGATGCGGAAGCCGCCGGCTTCGGCGGTGATCGCGCCGATGCCGGGGATCTTCTTGATGTCCACGACGAGGTCCGGCTCCACGAGCCCGGCCTTCATCTGGACGAGCACGTCGGTGCCCCCCGCCAGAACCCGCGTCACACCGGTTGCGGCGGCCAGCGCCTCGGCCGCCTCGCGGGCGGTCCTCGCAGCAAGGTATTGCATCGTCCTCCTCCGACCGGCGGCGCCGGTGCGCTTCTCCCCCGCGAGGCCCGTGCCACGCGGGGGTCGTCCGGGCCCACCATCGCCGATCCGGCCGGAAAGGAAAAGACCGGCGGCGGATCAGATGTCCTTGACCAGCCTGAGCGCGTCATAGACCGCCGCGTGGACGTTGCGGGCCGAGACCGCGTCGCCGATGCGGTAGAGCCGGAAGGCCCCCTCCGGCCCGCCGTTCATGGTCTGCGGCCGGCCCTCGATCAGCGCGTCGTAGTCGACGGCCCCGAGGTTCACCGACCGCGGGCGGAGGTCGAAGTAGAGATCGGCGAGCGGCTGGGTGCCGTGGTTGACCACCACCTGGTCGTAATAGGCCTCCTTCGCCAGCGCCATGTAGTCCGATCCCACGGTGGCCTTCAGCCGGTTGCCGTCGCGTTCGACGCGGGTCAGCCGGTAGGTCACGGTGAAGGTCGCCTTCTTGTCCTGGAGCGCCCGCATGTAGGGCACGAGGTTCATCGCCATGACCTCGGGCGAGAAGGTGCGGTCCGGGGTCATCACCTCCACCGCCGCGCCCGCCTCGGCGATGAGCTGCGCGGCCTGGAGCGCGGTATGATCGCCCGCGTCGTCGTAGACGAGCACGTTGGCGCCGGGCTTGACGTCGCCCGAGAGGATGTCCCAGGCGGTCACCGTCAGGTCGTTGCCGGCCTCGATCACATCCGCCGTGGGCATTCCGCCGGTGGCGACGATCACCACGTCGGGCTTTTCCGCCAGCACGTCGTCGGCCTCGGCGAAGGTGTTGAAGCGGAAGTCGACATCGCGGGCGGCGCATTGCGCCATCCGCCAGTCGATGATCCCGATCAGCTCGGCCCGGCGCTTGGTGCGGGCGGTGAGCCGCACCTGCCCGCCGGGTGCGTCGGCGGCCTCGAAGACCACGACCTCATGGCCGCGCTCGGCGGCGACACGCGCCGCTTCCAGTCCGGCCGGGCCGGTGCCGATGACCACCACCTTCTTGCGCTCGGCCGCTGGCGCGATCGTGTGCGGCATCGTCTCTTCCCGCCCGGTCGCGGCGTTGTGGATGCAGAGCGCCATGCCGCCCTGGTAGATGCGGTCAAGGCAGTAGGTCGCACCGACGCAGGGGCGGATGTCCTCCTCGCGGCCCTCCTCGATCTTGCGCACGATATGCGGGTCGGCCATGTGGGCCCGGGTCATGCCGACCATGTCGAGCTTGCCGGAGGCGACGGCGTGGCGGGCCGTGGCGACGTCCGGGATGCGCGCGGCGTGGAAGGTCGGCAGCCCGACCTCGGCACGGATGCGGCCGGCGAAGTCGAGATGCGGTGCGGACTTCATGCCGTGGATCGGGATCACGTCGGTCATCGCCGGGTCGGTGTGGATGCGGCCGCGGATGATGTTGACGAAGTCGACAAGGCCCGAATCGCGGAACGTCCGCGCGATCTCGATGCCCTCCTCCTCGGTGATGCCGCCAAGATGCGCCTCGTCGGCGGTGTAGCGCATTCCGAGCAGGAAGTTGTCGCCGACGCGCTTGCGGCAGGCCGCCAGCACCTCCATCGCGAAGCGGGCGCGGTTTTCCAGGCTGCCGCCCCAGGGCGCGGGCAGGGCATTGGTCAAGGGCGACATGAACTGGTCCATCAGGTGGCCGTAGCACTCGAACTCGGCGCCATCGAGCCCGGCCGCCTTCATCCGCTCGGCGGCGTCGGCATAGTCCTCGATGATGCGGGCGATGTCCCAGTCCTCGACGACCTTCGGGAAGGCGCGGTGCGAGGGCTCGCGCGAGGGGCCGGCGGCGACCACCGGCAGCCAGTCACCCTTGTCCCAGCGGGTGCGGCGGCCGAGATGGGTGAGCTGGATCATCACCGCGCAGCCCTGTTCGTGGCAGTCGTCGGTCAGCCGCTTCATCCAGCCGACGACCTCGTCCTTGTAGGCAAGGATGTTGTTGAAGACCGGCGGGCTGTCCTTCGACACCGCCGCCGAGCCCGCCGTCATCGTCAGCGCCACCCCGGCCTTCGCGCGTTCCAGGTGATAGAGCCGGTAGCGGTCCTTCGGCATCCCGTCCTCGGGGTAGGCCGGTTCGTGGCTGGTGGTCATGATCCGGTTCTTCAGGGTCAGGTGCTTCAGCCGGTAGGGCTGGAGGAGCGGGTCGTTCGACGACATGGCGGTCTCCCGGTTGGACGGCTCTCTGGTCCGGTGGCGATCGATTCGGGGTCTATCCCGACTTCGGCGAATCGTATAGAAGAAAATCGACACCTGTGTCGAGTTTTACCGACATGCAGCCGGAAGGGGATGGAGATGGCGGAGGACAGGGCGCCGGGGCAGGGCTGGCGCGGCACCGAGGAGGGCTGGATCGACGCCGCCTATGACATGCTCGTCGAAGGCGGGGTCGAGGCGGTGAAGATCCTGCCGCTCGCGCGGCGCCTCGGTCTGTCGCGGACGAGCTTCTACTGGCATTTCGCCGACCGGGAGGCGCTTCTGGCCGCGCTGGTGCGGCGCTGGCAGGAGAAGAACACAGGCAACCTGGTGCGCCAGACCGAACTGCCGGCGGCGACGATCAACGCGGCGGTGCTGAACCTGATCGACTGCTGGATCACGCCGGACCTGTTCGACTCGCCCCTCGACCGGGTGATGCGCAACTGGGCGCGGACCGACCCCGCGCTGCGCACCGCCTTCGCCGCGGCCGATGCGGCGCGGCTTGCGGCGATAAGGGCGATGTTCCTCAGGCACGGCTACGGCAGGGACGAGGCGGACGTGCGGGCAAGCGCGGTCTACCTTACCCAGGTCGGCTACATCGACCTCGAGACGGCAGAGACGCTCGAGGCGCGGCTCAGGCGCGTGCCGACCTATGTGGAGATCTTCACCGGCCGGCCGGCGACGGAGGCGGAGCTTGCCGCCTTCCTGCGTCGCCACGCCGGGCGGATCGGCTGACCCTTCACTCCCGGACCGCGTCGATCATCCGCTGGACGTTGTCGGGGTCGGCGTCGGGCGTGATGCCGTGGCCGAGGTTGAAGATGTGCGGCCCGCCGGAGAAGGCGCGGACGACGCGCCGCGTCTCCGAGACCAGCCGCTCGCCCCCCGCCACCAGAAGGGCCGGATCGAGGTTGCCTTGGACGCAGCCGTCCTTCTGCACGTTCGCGGCCGCCCATTCGGCCGACACCGAATTGTCGAGCGCGACGCAGTCGGCGCCGGTGGCGCGGGCAAAGCCGGTGTAGCGCGCCCCCGCCTCGCGCGGGAAGGCGATCACCGGCAGGCCGGGGTGGCGGGCCTTCAGTTCGGCGATGATCCGCTTCGCGGGCGCCATCGCGAAGTCGTCGAAATCCTGCCCGCGGAGCGAGCCCGCCCAACTGTCGAAAAGCTTCACCACCTCGGCCCCGGCCGCGACCTGCGCCGAGAGATAGCGGATCGTGGCCTCGGTCAGAAGGTCGATGAGGCCCTGGAAGGTGGCGCGGTCGGCCGCCTTCAGCGCATGCGCCGGCCCCTGGTCGGGGGTGCCGCGGCCGGCGACCATGTAGGTGGCCACTGTCCAGGGCGCGCCGGCGAAACCGATCAGCGTGGTTTCCCTCGGCAGGGCCCGCGCGAGGATGCGGACGGTCTCGTAGACCGGGGCGAGCGTCTCGTCGATCGCATCGGCGGGCTTCAGCGCGGCAAGGCCCGCGGCCGTGGTGACGGTGGAAAGCCGCGGCCCCTCGCCGGTCACGAACCAGAGATCGGCGCCGAGCGCCTGCGGCAGAAGGAGGATGTCGGCGAAGAGGATCGCCGCGTCGAAGCCGTAGCGGCGGATCGGCTGCAGTGTGACCTCGGCCGCAAGCTCGGGCGTGTAGCAGAGCGTGAGGAAATCCCCCGCCTTCTCCCGCGTCGCGCGGTATTCCGGCAGATAGCGGCCCGCCTGCCGCATCATCCAGATCGGCGGCACGGGCAGGGTCTGGCCGGCGAGGGCGCTGAGGATGGTCTTGGTCATGGGGCCTCCGTCCGCCCTTTGATCCCCGGCTGCGACGGGATGTCAAGGCGCGCGCGGTTTGCGGCCATTGCGCGGGCAATCTGTCGCGGCTATGCCCTAGGCCCATGCAGATGCCCAACGCCAAGACCCCGCTGAAGATCGGCACCCGCGGCTCGCCGCTGGCGCTGGCGCAGGCCCGCGAGACGCGCGGCCGCCTGATGGCGGCGCACGGCCTGCCCGAGGACGCCTTCGAGATCGTGGTGATCAAGACCACCGGCGACGACCGCGCGATGATCGTGGCGGACCGGCCGCTGAAGGAGATCGGCGGCAAGGGACTTTTCACCCGGGAGATCGAGGAGGCGCTTCTGTCCGGCGGGATCGACATCGCCGTCCATTCGATGAAGGACATGCCGGTGGCCCAGCCCGCGGGGCTGGTGCTCGACTGCCACCTGCCGCGCGAGGACGTGCGCGACGCCTTCGTGTCGCGCGGCGTGGCGCGGCTGGCCGACCTGCCGGAGGGGGCAGTGGTGGGCTCGTCCTCGCTCCGCCGGCGGGCGCAGCTTGCGCACCGGCGGCCGGATTTGCGGCTGGTGCAGTTCCGCGGCAACGTCCAGACCCGGCTGAGGAAGCTCGACGAGGGCGTGGCCGCGGCGACCTTCCTGGCGATGGCGGGGCTGAACCGGCTGGGCATGGCGGAGGTGGCGCAAAGCGCCATCGAGCCCGAGGAGATGCTGCCGGCGGTGGCGCAGGGCGCGATCGGGATCGAGCGGCGCGTGGCCGACGGACGGGCGGAGCGGCTGCTGGCGGCGATCCACGACCGCCCGACCGGCGAGCGGCTGGCGGCGGAACGCGCCTTCCTCGCCGCGCTCGACGGCTCGTGCGAGACGCCGATCGCCGGGCTCGCGCTCCACGCGGGCGGCGGGCTGTGGCTGAGGGGCGAGATCCTCCGGCCCGACGGGTCGGAGGTGATCGCCGGCGAGCGGCGCTGCGCGCTCGCAGACGCCGCCGCGGCCGGGACCGATCTGGCCCGGGAACTGCTGGCCCGGGCGCCGGCGGGGTTCTTCGACTGGCGGGGGTGAGGGCGCTGCCCCGTCGCCGCGCCCGGTGGTGACTCCCCCGCGACGGGTCCGCCGGTGAAGGCCCGGCGGGGCGTTGACATCGGCGGCGGGGCGCGGGCCAATGGTGACGAGGGGGCATGGCATGACACCGGAAGATGCGACGGCGAGCGAGGCGGCGGGCGAGCCGCGGCTGATGTCGCTCGGCCACGGCGGCGGCTGCGGCTGCAAGATCGCGCCTGCCGTTCTGTCCGAGCTTCTGGCGAAGATGCCGGACCTTCCGCTGCCGCCGGAGCTTCTGGTCGGCACGGCGCATTCCGACGACGCCGCGGTCTGGAAGCTCAACGAGACCCAGGCGCTGGTGGCGACGACGGACTTCTTCCTGCCGGTGGTCGATGACCCGTTCGACTTCGGCCGGATCGCCGCGACCAACGCGCTGAGCGACGTCTACGCGATGGGCGGGCGGCCGATCCTCGCGCTGGCGATCGTCGGCATGCCGGTCGGCAGGCTGTCGCTCGCCACCATCGCGCGGATCCTCGAAGGCGGTGCCTCGGTCTGCGCCGCGGCGGGGATTCCGCTGGCGGGCGGCCACAGCATCGACGCCGCCGAGCCGATCTACGGGCTGGTGGCGCTGGGCCTCGTCCATCCCGACCGGGTGGGCCGCAACACCGGGGCGCGCCCCGGCGACGCGCTGGTGCTCGGCAAGCCGCTCGGCACCGGGGTGATGTCGGGGGCGCTGAAGAAGGGGATGCTCGACGACGCGGCCTACCGGCTGATGCTCGACACCACCACCCGGCTCAACACGCCGGGGCCGGAGCTTGTGCAGATGGACGCGGTGCATGCGCTGACCGACGTGACCGGATTCGGGCTGGCCGGCCACGCGCTGGAACTGGCGCGCGGCGCCGGCTGCGGGATCACGATCGACTGGGCGCGGGTGCCGGTGATGGACCGGGTGCGCGATCTGCTGGCGCAGGGCTGCGCCACCGGCGCCTCGGGGCGGAACTGGGCGAGCTACGGCGGAAGCGTCGCGCTGCCGGAAGGGTTCGCCGAGACCGAACGCGCGCTCCTGACCGATCCGCAGACCAGCGGCGGGTTGCTGGTCTCCTGCGCGCCCCCGGCGGTGGCCGACGTGCTGGGCGTCTTCGCCGGCCACGGCTTCGCCCGGGCGACCGTCATCGGCGAGGTGGGCGCGCCCGGGCCGTCGCCGCGGCTCACCATCCGCTGATCCCGCTCACTCCGTCCGGGCGAGAAGCTCCAGCACCTTCGGCCCCAGCGCCTCGACCACCAGCGCCACGCCGGCGGCATTGGGGTGTATTCCGTCCGGCTGCACGTAATCGGCAAGCGCCTTCTGCCGGTCGGGCAGCGCAAGGATCGGCGCCAGGAACGGATCAGCAAGGATCGCGCCATGCTTCCCGGCCAGTTCGGCATAGATCGCGTCGAAGCTGTCCTTGTAGTCCTGACCGAAATTGCCCGGCGCCTGCATCGGCACGAGAAGGACCGGGATGCCCTTCTCGCCGGTCTTCGTCAGGATCGCGTCGAGGTTGGTGCGCGCCTCTCCGGGGGGCAGCCCGCGCAAGAGGTCGTTGCCGCCGAGGGTGAGGATCATCGCATCAACCGGGCCGGAAAGCGTCCAGTCGATGCGGGCGAGCCCCCCGGCGGTGGTGTCGCCGGAGAGGCCGGCGTTGATCACCGCCACATCGGCGCCGTGGTCAGTCAGCCAGCGCTGGAGCTGCGGCACGAAGCCTTCGTCGGGGGCAAGCCCGTAGCCCGCGGTCAGGCTGTCGCCGAAGGCCACGAGGTCCTTCGGCGCGGCCGCGGCGACGAGGGGGGCGAGCAGCAGGGCGGCGAGCGCGAGGTTGCGGAACCTGCGGGCGATCCCATATGGCTTGGGGCGGAACAACCGGGCGGTGAAGATGAGCGAGACCATCCTGAGCCTCGAGGACGTGGGGCTGGTGCTGGAGGGCAATGCCGGGCCGCTGGAGATTCTCAGGGGCATCACGCTGGAGATCCGCCGGGGCGAAAGCCTCGGGCTCGTCGGTCCTTCGGGGTCGGGCAAATCGTCGCTCCTCATGCTCATGGGCGGGCTCGAACGCGCCACCTCGGGCCGGATCACGGCGCTGGGCCATGAGCTGACGGCGCTGGACGAGGATGCGCTGGCGCGGTTCCGCCGGGGCAATATGGGCATCGTCTTCCAGTCGTTCCACCTGATTCCGACGATGACCGCGCTCGAGAACGTCGCCATCCCGCTGGAGCTGGCTGGCGTGCGCGACGCCTTCGCCCGGGCGGCGACGGAGCTAAGGGCGATGGGGCTCGGGGCGCGGATGGATCACTATCCGGCGCAGCTTTCGGGCGGCGAGCAGCAGCGGGTGGCGCTGGCCCGGGCGGCGGCGCCGCGGCCCGCGATCCTGCTTGCCGACGAGCCCACCGGCAACCTCGACGCGGCAACCGGCGCGGCGATCATGGACCTGCTTTTCGGCCTGCGCGACCGCCACGCGGCGACGCTGATCCTCGTCACCCATGCGCCGGAGCTTGCGGCGCGCTGCGACCGGGTGGTGCGGCTTGCCGACGGACGGATCGCGGGCGAGGACCGGGCGTTGCCGGCGCGGGTGGCGGAATGACCCTGCCCGTCGCGCTGCGGATCGCGCGGCGCGAGTTGCGCGGCGGGTTCGGCGGGTTCGCGGTGTTTCTCCTCTGCCTGATGCTCGGCGTGGCGGCGATCGCCGCCGTGGGCACGGTGCGGGCCTCGATCGAGGCGGCGATCCGCGATCAGGGGGCGGCGCTTCTGGGCGGCGACGCCGAGATGACGTTCACCTACCGCTTTGCCACGGCGGAAGAGCGCGCCTTCATGGCGGACCATGCCGCGAAAGTGTCGGAGATCGTCGAGTTCCGCTCGATGGCCGTGGTGGGCGGGGGCGACGCGGCCGACCGTGCGCTGACCGAGGTGAAGGCGGTCGATGCCGGCTGGCCGTTGACCGGCGTGGCGGCGTTCGAGCCGGCGGCGGCCCCGGCCGAGGTCTTCGCCGCCGTGGACGGCGTTCCCGGTGCGGCGATGGACCCGGTGCTGGCCGACCGGCTGGGGCTGGCCATCGGCGACCGGTTCCGGCTCGGCGCGCGCGAGTTCCGCCTGGCCGCGCGCATCCTGCGCGAACCCGACGCGGCCGGGGCGGGCTTCGGGCTCGGGCCGCGCACGCTGGTGCGGACGGCCGATCTGCGCGGCTCGGGGCTGCTGGAGCCGGGAAGCCTCTTCGACACGCAATACCGGCTGCTGCTTGCGGGCGTGGCGGCGGAGGATCTCGGCCGCGAGGCGGTGGCGGCGTTCCGCGACAGCGGCATGCGTTGGCAGGACGCCCGCGACGGCGCGCCGGGGATGCGGCGGTTCGTCGACCGGATGGGGTCGTTCCTGATCCTCGTCGGGCTCGCGGGGCTCGCCGTGGGCGGCGTGGGGATCGGCGCGGCGGTGCGCTCCTACCTCGACGGCAAGGTGGCGACGATGGCGGCGCTGAAGGCGATGGGCGCGACCTCAGGGACGATTTTCGCCGTCTATCTGATCCAGGTGACAGTGCTCGCCGCGCTCGGCATCGCCGCCGGGCTCGTCCTCGGCGCGGGCGCACCGGTGCTTGCCGGACCCGCGATCGCGGCGGCGCTGCCGATTCCGGTGACGATCGGGGTCTCTGCCCGTCCGCTCGCCGAGGCCGCGGCCTATGGCGTGCTGACCGCCGCGCTCTTCGCGCTCTGGCCGCTGGCCCGCACGCGGGAAGTGACGGCGGCCGCACTTTTCCGTGACCTCGGGCCGGGGCGGCGCGGCTGGCCCGGCTGGCGGCTTGCGGCGCTGCTCGCGGCGATCGCGAGCGCGCTGGTCGCCGTCGCGGTCGGGTTCTCGGGCGTGCCGGAGCTTGCGCTCGGCACGCTCGGCGGGATCGTGGTGGCGCTTCTCGTCCTCGGCCTCGCCGCGCTGGGTCTGCGCCGGTTCGCCCGGCGGATCGGCCACCGCGCGCGGGGCCGGCCGGCGCTGCGGCTCGCGCTGTCGGCGATCGGCTCTCCCCGCGGGGAGGCTACGGCGGTGGTCCTCTCGCTCGGTCTCGGGCTTTCGGTGCTGGCGGCGGTGGGGCAGATCGACACCAACCTGCGCGCCGCGATCGACCGCGATCTGCCCGAGGTCGCGCCTTCGTATTTCTTCGTCGACATCCAGCCCGACCAGATCGAGGGCTTCCTGGCCCGGGTGAAGGGCGACCCCGCGGTTTCGCGCGTCGACACCGCACCGATGCTGAGGGGGGTGCTGACGCGGATCAACGGCCGCGACGCGCGCGCTGTGGCCGGCGATCACTGGGTGCTGCGCGGCGACCGCGGGCTGACCTATTCCGCGGCACCGCCGGAGCGGACGGTGATCACCGCGGGTGCGTGGTGGCCCGAGGATTACGCCGGCCCGCCGCAGATGTCCTTTGCCCGGGCGGAGGCCGAGGAGATGGGGCTGAAACTTCACGACCGGGTGACGGTCAACGTTCTGGGGCGCGATATCGAGGCCGGGATCACCTCGTTCCGCGAGGTGGATTTCGGCACCGGGGGCATCGGCTTCGTCATGGTGATGAACCCGGCAGCCCTTTCCGGCGCGCCGCATAGCTGGATCGCCACGGTCTATGCCGACCCGGCGGCGGAGGCCGCGATCCTGCGCGATCTGGCCGATGCCTGGCCGAACATCACCGCGATCCGGGTGAAGGATGCGATCGACCGGGTCAGCGGGGCGCTCGCCGCCATCGCGCGCGCCACGGCGATCGCCGCCGGGGTCACGCTGCTGACCGGGGTCGTGGTGCTGATCGGGGCGGCTGCGGCGGGGGAGCGGGCACGGGTTCAGGAAGCGGCGGTGCTGAAGACGCTCGGCGCCACGCGCGCCACGGTGCTGGCAAGCTTCGCGCTCCGCTCGGCGCTGATGGGAGCGGCGGCGGGCCTGGTGGCGGTCGCCTTCGGGGCGGCGGCGGGCTGGGCGGTGATGCGGTTCGTCATGGAGGGGAGCTTCCGTTTCGAGCCGGTCTCGGCGGTGGCGATCGTCACCGGCGGCGCGCTGGTCACGCTGGTCGCGGGGCTCCTCTTTGCGCTGAGACCGCTCGCGGCGCGGCCGGCGCAGGTTCTCAGGGCGCGGGGCTGAGGCGGAAAGCCCCGGGGGTTTTCCACCCCCGGGACCCCCGGAAGGGTATTTCGGCAACGAAGAAAAGCGGTGCTCAGGCCCGTCGCCAGGGGCCGGCGCGGCGCAGCCGCAGCGCGTTCGTCACCACGAAGACCGAGGAAAGCGCCATCGCACCGGCGGCGAGCATCGGCGAGAGCAGCATCCCGTTCGCGGGGTAGAGCGCGCCGGCCGCGACCGGGATCAGCAGCACGTTGTAGCCGAAGGCCCAGAAAAGGTTCTGGCGGATGTTGCGCATCGTCGCGCGCGAGAGCCGCAGCGCATCGGCCACCGCCGCCGGGTCGCCGGTCATCAGCACGACCTCGGCGGCCTCCATCGCCACGTCGGTGCCGGTGCCCATCGCGATGCCGATGTCGGCGGCGGCGAGTGCGGGGGCGTCGTTGATGCCGTCGCCGACGAAGGCGGTCGTGCCGGAGGTCTTGAGGGTCTCGAGTGCCGCGACCTTGCCCTCGGGCAGGACCTCGGCCTCGACATGGTCGATGCCGAGCGCGGCGGCAATCGCCCCTGCCGTGGCGCTTGTGTCGCCGGAGATCATCGCGGTCTGCACGCCCATCTCGTGGAGCGCGGCGATCGCGGCGCGGGCGCTGGGCTTCACCGGGTCGGCGACGGCGAGAAGCGCGGCAACCCGCCCGTCCACCGCGACGAGGATCGGCGTGCGGGCGAGGGCGGCGAGGCGGTCGGCCTCGGCGAGGAGCGCCGCGGGGTCGATCCCGGCCTCGGTCAGGGCGCGGGCGTTGCCGATAAGGATGTCGCGCCCCGCCACCCGGGCGGCGAGGCCGCGGCCGGGAAGCGCCCGTGCAGCCTCCGCGGCGGGAAGCGTCAGGCCGCGGGCCCCGGCCTCGGCGAGGATGGCGCGGGCGAGCGGGTGTTCGGAGCGCGCCTCGGCGGCGGCGGCGAGGGCGAGGACCTCGTCGGCGGCGAAGCCCGGGGCGGCGATCAGGTCGGTGAGCGCGGGCTTGCCCTCGGTCAGGGTGCCGGTCTTGTCGAAGGCGACGACCTTCGCCTCGGCCAGCCGTTGCAGCGCATCGCCGCGGCGGAAGAGCAGGCCCAGCTCGGCCCCCCGTCCGGTGCCGACGAGGATCGAGACCGGCGTGGCGAGCCCCATCGCGCAGGGGCAGGCGATGATCAGGACCGAGATGCCGGCAACGAGCGCATGGGTCAGGGCGGGATCCGGGCCGAGGAAAAGCCAGACGAGGACGGTGGCGGCGGCGAGCGCCATCACCGCGGGGACGAACCAGAGCGTGATCCGGTCCACCAGCGCCTGCACCGGAAGCTTCGCGCCCTGCGCATCGGCGACAAGCGCGATGATGCGGGCCAGCACCGTGCCTTCGCCGGTGGCGGTGACGCGGAAGGAAAGTGCCGCGGGGCCGTTCACGGTGCCGCCGGTGACCGGCGCGCCGGGCGATTTCTCCGCCGGTTCGGGCTCCCCGGTCAGCATCGATTCGTCGATCCAGCCGTGGCCCTCGGTGACCACGCCGTCCACCGCCACCCGTTCGCCGGGAGCGAGGCGGACGATGTCGCCGGCGATCAGGCTTTCGACCGGAACCTCGGCGACGCTTCCGCCGCGTTCCACCCGCGCGGTGTCGGGGCGGAGCCCGATCAGCCGGCGGATCGCCTCGCCCGCCCGGCCCTTGGCGCGGGCCTCGAGCATCCGGCCGAGCAGGATCAGGGTGACGATCGTCGCCGCCGCCTCGAAATAGACGCCGCGCGCAGCTTCGGGCAGGAGGCCGGGGGCGAAGGTGGCGACGGTGGAATAGGCGAAGGCGGCGAGGCTGCCGAGCGCCACCAGCGAGTTCATCTCGGGCGCGCCGCGCAGGAGCGCGGAGATGCCGTGGCGGAAGAAGACGGCACCGGGGCCGGCGAGGATCAGCGCGGTGAGAACGAACTGGATGAGCCAGGAGGCGCGCTCGCCCAGCGTGACCATGACCCAGTGATGGAAGGCGGGCACCATGTGGGTGCCCATCGCCAGCACCACCACGGGGATGGTGAGCAGGGCGGCGAGGACGAAGGCGCGGCGGAGGCGGGCGGCCTCCTCCGCCTGACGGTCCGGTGCCGGCCCGGCATTCGCAGCGGGGCGGGCGGCGTAGCCCGCCGCGGCCGCGGCGGCGGCGAGGGCCTCGGGCGTGGTCGTGCCGGAGGTGAAGCGGACCCGCGCCGAGCCGGTGGCGAGGTTGACCTCGGTCGCGGTGACGCCGGGAACCGCCTTCAAGGCAAGTTCCACCCGGCCGACGCAGGAGGCACAGGTCATCCCCTCCACCTCGAGGCGCGCCTCGGCCTCGGCGGCGGGATAGCCCGCGGCGCTGAGCGCGCCGGCCAGCGCAAGAGTGTCCGTGGCGTCGGAGAAATCCACCCGCGCGGTGCCGGCGATCAGGTTGACCTCGGCATCCTCGACACCGGGGACGGATTTCAGCGCGCGCTCCACCCGGTCGACGCAGGAGGCGCAGGACATGCCGTCGACGGTGAAGGTGGCGTGCCGGGTCATCGGGGATCCTCTCGCCGATGACTTGGGGCCGGCGGTGGGGAATGTCAAATGCGCCAGAGGCTACCCGGCCTTGCGCTCCTCGACCGGCATCCCGTCGGTAACGGCGTCGGCGGGGTGGAGGATCACCCGGTCGCCGGGGGCGAGTCCCTCCGTCACCTCGGCGGCGGTGCCGTTGAGGTGGCCGAGCGCGACCGGAGCGACACGGGCCCGGCCGTCCACGGCGCGGAACACCGCCCAGCCATCCCCGTGCCGGAAGAGCGCCGAGAGCGGCACCTGCATGACGTCAGCGCCTTCCCATGTCACGATGCGGAGGTAGACCGCATAGCCGTCGCCGAGCCCGGCCCGCGCCCCGGGCGGGCTGGCGATGTCGAAGACGGCATCGACGCGCTGTTCCTCGATGCCGAGCGCGGAGACCTTGGTGTGGGCCGAGGGATCGAGGCTCGCGAGCCTCGCCTCCAGCGGGTCGGGCCCGCCCCAGCGGTCGACGATGGCGCGGGTGCCGGGGGAAAGGCCCACGGCATCGGCCGAGAGGAGGTCGGCGACGATTTCCAGATCGTCGGTGCGGCCGAGCGAAAGGAGCCGCGCGCCCGCGGCCACCGGCGTCTCGCTGACGATGTCGACCGAAAGGACGGTGCCGGTGATCGGTGCCCTGAGCGTCACGCAGCAACTGTCGCGCGCGGTGCCGCCGGCGGTGGGCGGGATCAGCACGGCCTCTGCCCGGGCGAGCGCGCTGGTCGCCATCTCGACGTTCGAGCGTGCGGCCTCGCGCGCGGCGAGGCGGATGGCGAGAAGCTGGCTGGCATCCTCGAGCGCGGTCTGCGAGGTGACGCCGCGGTCGGCCAGCGTGCGGGCGCGGTCGTGCTGGGTGCGGGCGTAGTGCAACTCCTCCTCGGCCTGACGGAACTGCGCCTCGGCGAGCGTCAGCGCGGCTCGGGCCTCGCGCACCGCTGCCTCGGCCTGTTCGCGCGAGCGGGCGTCGAGAAGCGCGGGGGCGGCGGGTTCCACCACCGCGACGACGGTTTCGCCCGCCACGACCGGGTCGCCCACCTCCACCGGCGCGCGCCGGGCGGTGCCGGCGATCGGGGCGGCGACCTCGAAGACATCCTTCACCCGCGTCTCGCCCTCGGCGTTCACGGTGACGAGCATCGGCCCCCGTTCGATCGTGGCGAGGTCCACCGGCACCGGTTCGGTGCGGAAGGCGAGCCAGGCGAGCCCGCCCGCGACGCCCGCGCCGATCAGGCCGAGGATGAAGTGGCGGGGTTGCAGGGCCATCGGTCACTCCCGTGTTTTCATGACGGCGACAAGGTCGAGCCGGTCGATGCGCCGCCGCACGACCATAGCCGAGCCGAGCGCGGTGAGAAGGACGATGAGGCTTGCCCTCGCGAAGGTCGCGGGAACGATGACGAAGGGCACCTCGTAAAGGTCGCTCTCGATCCCTTGCGTGAAGGCCCAGGCGATGCCGAGCCCGGCGAGCCAGCCCGCGGGCTGGGCCAGAAGCGCCAGAACCATGACCTCGCCGACGAGGATGAACGAGACTTCGCCGCGCGAGAAGCCGAGGATGCGCAGGCTCGCGAGTTCGCGGGCGCGTTCGGACAACTGGATGCGGGCGCCGTTGTAGGTGACGCCGACGGTGATCAGCACCGCAAGGATGATGTAGACGGTCGCGGTGATGGAAATGTTCTCCCGCAGCGTCTCGTCGAAGGACCGGCGCATGTCGGTGATCATGGCGGTGCCGGCGAGCGCGGGCATGCCGTTCAGCGCCCGGTGGAAGCCGGAGCGCTGCGCGGGATCGAGTGTCAGGTTCGCCACCGACACCTGCGGCGCCTGGCGGCGGAGCGCGTTCAGCGTCTCGAAATCCATGTAGGCGGCGAGGCCGATATACTGCTCGATCGTCGCCGTCACCGGCAGGAGGGCGGTCTCGCGCCGGCCGGAGAGGAAATCGACCTCGACCGTGTCGCCGGGGGCAAGCCCGAGCTGCCGGGCGAGCCGCGCCGCCAGCACCACGCCGCCGGGCGGCGCGGCGATCACCCGGCCCGAGCCGCCGACGATGCGCGACAGGTCCGCCCCGGGCCGGCGCGCCTCCAGCGTGGTGTGCTTTTCCAGGTGGCCGTTTCTCAGCACCACCGGCTCGACCCGTTGTCCCTCGATCTGCAAGGCCCCGGGCAGGCCGCGCAACTCGTCAAGGACGATCTCGGGCCGGTTCTCGGCGAACATCAGCACCGCGTCCTGCCGGTTGGCGAGCCCGAAGGTGGTGTCGAGCATCTTGTCCATCGCGTCGTCGAAGAAGCTCGCGGCCGAGAGGACCGCCACCCCCATCGCGATGCCAAGGGCGCTCATCGCCGCGCGGGCCGGCCAGCGGGTGATCGAACGCAGGATCATCATCGCGGGCTGCGACAGCCTGAGCCGCGCCATCAGCAGGTCGGTGGCGCCGCGGCGGAACCGTGGCGGGGCGGGGGGCTGCATCGCCACAGCGGGCGGCAGGCGGGCGGCCGAAAGCGCGACCCGGAGCGCGCCGAAAGCCGCCGAGGCGAGGCCGATCAGCCCCGCGACGACATAGACCGACCAGGAGCCGCGGAAGATCAGGTAGGGAAAGTCGAAGAACCGGGCGTAGAGCCGGGCCATGCCCTGCGCCAGCCAGGCGCCGGCGCCCCAGCCGAGCAGGATGCCGACGGCGGCGGTCAGTGCCGCCAGCATCAGGTAGTGCTGCGCGATCATCCGGTTGGAGTAGCCGAGCGCCTTCAGAAGCCCGATCTCGGCCCGTTCCAGCGCGACGATCCGGCCCAGCACCATATTCACGAGGAAGGCCGCCACACCGAAGAAGATCGGCGGCATGACGATGGTCATGGTCCAGAGCTGGTCAAGCTCGGAGGAGACGAAGCTGTGCGACACCTGCCGGTCGCGGCCATGTGCGCCGGTGCCGCCGTAGCGGTCGAGAAGCGCGTCGATCCGGTCGATCGCCTCGGGTTCGGACGCGCCCTTGTAGAGCCCGACCGTCAGGCTGTTGAACGCGCCCGACATGTCGAAGGCGGCGGCCGCCGCGCGTTCGGGCAGGAAGATCACCCCGAAGCCCTCGTTGTCGGGCATCATCGCGCCGGGGCCGAGCGTGTAGATGAATTCGGGCGAAAGCACCGTGCCGGTGATCGTCAGTTCCCGCCGGGTGCCGTTGAGGTTGGCGAAGAAGGAATCACCGGGGACGAAGCGGTTCGCCCGGGCGAAGGGCTCGTTCACCGCAACCTCGTCGGTCGCGTCGGGGTCGGGCAGCCGGCCCGACCTGAGGAGGGGAAGGTTGAGCAGCGGCTCGCCGGAGGCGGGAAGCGAGAGGATACGGCCGACGGCACCTTCCTCGCGCCCCGGAATGTCAAGCGTCACCAACCCCTCGATCCGCGCCTCGGCGGTGCGCACGCCGGGAAGTGCCGCGATTTCGGGCAGGAGCGAAAGCGGTGCGCGGCGGGCCGTGGCCCAGAGGTCGGCAAAGCGGTTCCGTTCGTAGTAGGCATCGCGGCTGTCGCCGAGCGCCTGATACATCACGAAGGAGGTCAAGAGCGCCGCCACCCCGCAGCCCAGCACCAGCGCGATCGCCAGCGCCTGCGCCCAGAGCCGGGCGAAGTCGCGCAGAAGCTTGCGGTCGAGCGCGTGCATCACCAGTCGATCTCCTCCGGATCGACGCGGGTGTCGTTCACCTCCATGCCGAGAAGCCGGCCATCCTGGAAGCGGAGCACCCGGTGGGCCATCTTCCGGATCGCGACGTTGTGGGTGATGACAACGGTTGCGGTGCCGATCTCGTCGTTCACCCGCTTAAGCGCCTCCAGCACCTGCACCCCGGTCCGGCTGTCGAGCGCGCCGGTGGGCTCGTCGCACAACAGCACGTCGGGCCGCTTGGCGATAGCGCGGGCGATTGCCACGCGCTGCTGTTCGCCGCCCGAAAGCTCTGCCGGGAAATGGTCGAGCCGCGGGGCGAGCCCGACCATCTCCAGCGCCTCGGCCGGGCTCATCGGGTTTCTCGACACATCGGTGACGAGCTGGACGTTCTCGCGCGCGGTCAGCGAGGCCACGAGGTTGTAGAACTGGAAGACGAAGCCCACATGGTCGCGCCGGTAGGCGGTCAGCGCCCGGTCGGAAAGCCCGGTCAACTCGCGGTCGCGGAACCAGACATGCCCCCCGGTCGCGGCGTCGAGCCCGCCGAGGATGTTCAGAAGCGTCGACTTGCCCGAGCCGGAGGGGCCGAGCAGCACGGTGAACTCGCCCTCGTAAAGCTCCAGATCCACACCGTCGAGGGCGCGGACCTTGATCTGGCCGGTGTCGTAGACCTTGGTCAGCCCGGCAACGCGGAAGACGGGAACGGGCATCGGAGCATCCTTCGCGGCGCATTTCGGCAAAGAGCGTGCCCCTGTCCTTGATCGGGCTCAAGCCCGCCCGCACGCATCGGCAAACCGGCACATTTACGCCTAGCCAGAGCCATATTTCCGGGGAAAATGGAACCAGTCGCAGGGTTTCCCTGTATTTGTAGCTGATTCGGATCGAAAGTGTGCCCGCCATGATCGACCGGCGTTTCCTGATACAAGCCGCCGCCGCCGCGGCGGCGATGGCGCTTGCCCGCCCCGCCGCAGCCCTTCCCGCGGTCGAGCCGCCGCCGCCCTCCACGCCGATCCCGGGGCTGACGCTGGCGCCGGAGCTTTACCCGACCGTCGTCACGGTCCGGCGCGATCTCGTGCCCGGCTCGATCCATGTGCTCTCGTCGAAGCACTATCTCTACTACATCGTCCGCAAGGGCGTGGCGATCCGCTACGGGGTGGCGGTGGGCAAGGCGGAACTGGTGTTCCGCGGCGCCGCGCAAGTGGGCAAGAAGGTCGAATGGCCAAGCTGGAAACCCACGCCGGAGATGATCGACCGCAATCCCGGGGCCTATGCGAAATATGCCGACGGGATGCCGGGCGGGCCGAAGAACCCCCTGGGCGCGCGGGCGATCTATCTCTTCCAGGACGGCCACGACACGGCGATCCGCATCCACGGCACGATCGAGCCCAATTCGATCGGCAAGTCGGTGTCGAACGGCTGCCTCAGGATGGTCAACGACCATGTCATCGACCTTTACAACCGCGTCGCGCTCGGCGCCCCGGTGATGGTCTACTAGGTCCGGCGCCGGCCGCTGTCGGGTGACGGGCGCCGCCCTTCGGTGCGATGAAGCACCGGCCCGGAAGCCGGCCGCGCGACACCTCCTCCCTTCGCCCCTGCGTGCCCTCCGCGCCTTTCGCGCCCGGCCCTTCCGGTGCGGGTCGAGCGGCGCTAGAAGGGCGCATGTCCGCGCCCCGCACCCGCACCCTTTCCTCGCTCGCCGAAATCGCCGCCCTCGATGTCGATGCGGTGATCGACGTGCGCTCGCCGTCGGAATACGCCGAGGACCACCTGCCCGGCGCGATCAACCTGCCGGTGCTCGACGATGCCGAACGCGCCCGCATCGGCACGATTTACAAGCAGCAATCGCCCTTCCTTGCCCGCAAGCTCGGCGCGGCGCTGGTCGCCCGCAATGCCGCCCGCCACCTCGAAGGGCCGCTGGCTGGAATGGGCGGCGGCTGGCGGCCGCTGGTCTACTGCTGGCGCGGCGGGCAGCGGTCCGGCGCCTTCTCCACGATCCACGCGCAGGTCGGCTGGCGGGTCGAACTCGTCGCCGGCGGCTGGAAGTCCTGGCGGCGGCTGGTGGTCGAGGCGCTTCAGGACCGGCCGGTGCCGAGCCCGGTCGTCGTGCTTGACGGCAATACCGGCTCCGCCAAGACCGAACTTCTCGGGCTTCTCGCCGCGCGCGGGGAACAAGTGATCGACCTCGAGGCGCTCGCCAACCACCGCGGCTCGCACTTCGGCGCGATGCCCGGCGGCCAGCCCTCGCAGAAGCTGTTCGAGGGGCGGCTCGCGATGGCGCTCGCGGGCCTCGATCCCGCCCGGCCGGTGGTGGTGGAGGCCGAAAGCTCCAAGGTCGGCGACATCGCGCTGCCGAAACAGCTCTGGGCGGCGATGAGGGGGGCGCCGCGCCTCCATGTCGCCGCCCCCGTCGAGGCGCGCGCGGCCTACCTTGCCCGCGCCTATGCCGACGTGGCCGCGGACCGGACGCGCCTTGCCGGGGTCATCGCGCTGCTGCGCCCGCTCCACCCGGCCGAGGTGATCGGGGACTGGCTGCGGCTGGCCGGCGACGGCGCGGTCGAGCCCCTGGCCCTGGGGCTGATGGCGCGCCACTACGATCCCCGCTACGAAAAGCACCGCGCCCGTTCCGGCGGCGCACAGGACCGCACGGTCACGACCGAAAGCCTCGCCCCGGAGGCGCTCGGCCCCCTCGCCGACCGGCTCGCCGGCACCCTCCGCGACATCTTCGGGTAGCGCCTGCCCCGGGCTGGGATGGCGCGCGCCAAGAGGGTATGGAACGGGGACGGACGAGGGGGAGAGGCCATGCAGCGCGTCTATGTCACCGGAGCGGCCGGCTTCTTCGGCTTCCACCTCTGCGAGGCTCTTCTTGCCGAGGGGTTCCGCGTCCACGGCCATGACGGGATGACCGCCTACTACGACCCCGCGCTGAAGCGGGCGCGGCTTGCGATCCTCCAGGGCCGCGAGGGTTTCGGCTTCACCGAGGCGATGCTCGAGGACCACGCCGGGCTCGCCGCCGACATGGGCCGTTTCCGCCCCGATGTCGTCGTCCACCTCGGCGCGCAGGCCGGCGTGCGCTATTCGCTCGAGGCGCCGCGGAGCTACCTCTCATCGAACATCGAGGGCACGTTCAACGTGATGGAGGCGGCCCGCGATCTGGGGGTGAAGCACCTGCTCCTCGCCTCCACCTCCTCGGTCTACGGCGCCAACACGGCGATGCCCTACCGCGAGACCGACAAGGCCGACACCCAGGTCTCGCTCTATGCCGCAACCAAGAAGGCGACCGAGGCGCTGTCGCATTCCTGGGCGCATCTGTGGGGCCTGCCCACCACGTGCTTCCGGTTCTTCACCGTCTACGGGCCCTGGGGCCGGCCCGACATGGCGCCGTTCAAGTTCACCCGGGCGATCCTCGGGGGCGAGCCGATCGACGTCTACGGCCAGGGCGAGATGTTCCGCGACTTCACCTATGTGACCGATCTCGTCCGGGCGATCCGCCTGCTGATCGACTGCGTGCCCGGACGCCCCGCCTCGGCGGCGGAAATCGCGGAGGGCGACAGCCTTTCGCCGGTGGCGCCCTGGCGGGCGGTCAACATCGGCAACGGCGAGAAGGTCGCGCTGACCGATTTCATCGCCGCGATCGAGCGGGCGGCGGGGCGGCCGGCGATCCGCAACCTGATGGCGATGCAGAAGGGCGATGTCGTCGCCACCTGGGCCGACAACCGGCTCCTGACCCGGCTGACCGGCTACCGGCCCGAGACCGACATCGTCACCGGCATGGCGGCCTTCGTCGCCTGGTATCGCGACCACTACGGGGTTTGACGCCGCGGCGAATATCCCTTGACGGGCGGGGGCCGCTGGCATAGGACCGCCGCCGGTGCGGCTAGGTAGCTCAGCTGGTTAGAGCACATGACTCATAATCATGGGGTCGGCGGTTCAAGTCCGCCCCTAGCCACCACACCGACACCGCAAATCCCCGCCTCTTTCGCCGTTCCGGGCCGACCGGTCTGGACAGACGCCTCCCGCCCGTCTTAGCTGGCCCCGGGGCACAAGGAGGACTGGACACCGTGACCGGCACACCCCTGGCCATCCCCGACGTCACCCGGATGCTCGCCGGGCAGGACTATGTCGCCGACCGGGCGCTTTCCACCGTGGTCTTCCTCGCCCTCCGGCTCGGCCGGCCGCTCTTTCTCGAGGGCGAGGCCGGCGTCGGCAAGACCGAGATCGCCAAGGCCATCGCCGGCGCCCTCGGCCGGCGGCTGATCCGGCTCCAGTGCTACGAGGGGCTCGACGCCGCCTCGGCGGTCTGCGACTGGAACTTCGCCGCCCAGATGCTGGCGATCCGCACGGCGGAAGCCGGGGGCGGGGCCGACCGCGACACGCTCCGCGCCGAGCTTTTCACCGAGGACTACCTGATCGAGCGCCCGCTGCTGGCCGCCATGCGCCCCCAGCCGGGCGGCGCGCCGGTGCTGCTGATCGACGAGATCGACCGCACCGACGAGCCCTTCGAGGCCTTCCTGCTCGAGGCGCTCTCCGACTTCCAGGTGACGATCCCGGAGCTTGGCACGATCCGCGCGACGGAGCCGCCCGTCGTCATCCTCACCTCGAACCGCACGCGGGAGGTGCATGACGCGCTGAAGCGCCGCTGCCTTTACCACTGGGTCGACTACCCGACCTTCGCGCGCGAGATGGAGATCCTCCACGCCCGCGCGCCGGAGGCCACCGAAACCCTCAGCCGCGAGGTCGTCGCCTTCGTCCAGCGCCTGCGCAGCGAAGACCTGTTCAAGAAACCCGGCGTCGCCGAGACGATCGACTGGGCGAAGTGCCTGCTCGCCCTCGACGTCATCGCGCTCAGCCCCGAGGTCATCGCCGACACGCTGGGGGCGATCCTGAAATACCAGGACGACATCCAGAAGATCGCCGGTGACCCGGCGAAGAAGATCCTCGACGAGATCCGCGCCGACCTGACGCCGGCCTGATCATGGCGGCCCGGGTTCTTCGTTGCGGAAATACCCCGGGGGTGCGGGGGCGGCGCCCCCGCCCGGTCCGGCATGGCTGAGCATCCCCCCCTCGAGATCCCCGAGGACGGCAAGCTCGCCGCCAGCATCGCCCATTTCGCCCGGGCGCTGCGCAAGGCGGGGCTGAAGGTCGGGCCCGGCCGGGTGATCGGAGCGATCCGCGCGGTGGAGGCCGCTGGCTTCACCGAGCGCGCCGACTTCTACTGGGTGCTCCACGCCAGCTTCGTATCCCGCCCCGAGGAGCGCGCGGTCTTCGCCCAAGTGTTCCGGCTCTACTGGCGCGACCCGCGCTATCTCGAACACATGATGAGCCTGATGCTGCCGGCTGTCCGCGGCGTGCAGGAGGACCGCCGCGCCGAGGCCGCCGAGAAGCGCGCGGCCGAAGCGCTTCTGGACGGCGCCGCGCCCGACCTGCCGCCGCCGGACGGCACGGCGGGCGAGGAGGAGGTGGAGATCGTTGCCGACGCCAGCGCCACCGCCTCGGCCGAGGAGCGGCTCCGCACCCTCGATTTCGAGCAGATGTCGGTGGCCGAGATCGCAGCGGCGAAGCGGATGCTGGCACGGCTGTCGCTTCCCGTCCGCCCGCTCGTCTCGCGCCGGACGGCGGCCGATGCGCGCGGGCGGCTGGCCGACTGGCGGGCGACGATGCGCCGGGCGATGCGGCGGGGCGGAGAGGTCGACGCGCTCGCCTTCCGCCGCCGCCGCACCCGCTGGCCGAACCTCGTGGTGCTTTGCGACATCTCGGGCTCGATGTCGCAATACAGCCGGATGGTGCTGCATTTCGTCCACGCCGTCGCCAACCGCCGCGGCGCGGGCTGGGCGCGGGTCCATGCCTTCACCTTCGGCACGCGGCTGACCAACATCACCCGCCACCTCTTCCAGCGCGACGTCGATGCCGCGCTGACGGCCGCCGGGGCCGAGGCGCAGGACTGGCAGGGCGGCACGAGGATCGGCGCCTGCCTGCACGCCTTCAACCGCGACTGGTCGCGCCGCGTCATGGGGCAGGGGGCGGTGGTGCTCCTGATCTCCGACGGGCTCGACCGCGATCCCGGGGCGGGGCTCGCGCGCGAGATGGAGCGGCTCCATCTCTCCGCCCGCCGGCTGGTCTGGATCAACCCGCTCCTGCGCTGGAACGGGTTCGCGCCGAAGGCGCGGGGCATCGCCGCGATGCTGCCGCATGTCGACAGCTTCCGCGCCGGCCATTCGATCGCCTCGCTGGAAGACCTTGCGGCGGCGCTGGCGCGGCCCGACGACATGGGCGAGAAGGCGCGGCTGATCCGGCTCCTTGCAGACGGATAGCGGCGGGCCGCTATCGCCTCACCGCCGCCCTCCGGGCCAGGATCGGAACCGGAACCTTGCCCCGGAAGTTGGGGTGTCGAATCGGTCGCCACCGCTCCCCGGAAGGAAAACGCCATGCGCAAACACCTGAACACCTCGACCGCGGTCATCGCGAGCCTGTCGCTCCTCGCCGGCGGACCCGCCTTCCCGCAGGAGGCCGCGCCGGCGGCCGACACGCCGATGGTCTGCGCCGACGGCAGCGACCGGCCCTGCGCCGAGGGCGTGCCGCTCGTTCCCGCGCCGCAAGGCGCGGCGCCCGAGGCCGCACCCGCGCCGGAACCTGCGCCCGAGGCCGAGCCTGCGCCCGAGGCCGAGCCCGAGGCTGCACCGGAGGCGGAACCTGCGCCGGAGGCCGAGCCGGCGCCAGAACCTGCGCCCGAACCTGCGCCCGAGGCCGCACCGGAGCAGGCGCCTGAGGCCGTCCCGGAGCAGGCCCCGAAGGCCGTGGTTCCCGAAGAGATCGCACCCGAAGCGCCCGCGCCAGAGGCAGCACCCGAGGTGGTCGCTCCCGATGCCGAGGCAGCACCCGAAGCCGCGCCGGATGCCGTACCTGAGGCTGCGCCCGATGCCGGGGCCGCCCCGGAAGAAACCGTGCCGAACGACGGGGCGGCTCCTGAAGCCGTGCCGGAAGCCGCACCTGAGGCCTCTCCGGAAGCAGCGCCGCCGGCGCCGGAAGCCGCGCCGGAGGCAGCCCCCGAGGCCGCGCCGGAGGCGGTGACGCCGGAACCCGCGCCGGAAGCGGCGCCCGAACCCGCACCGGAGACGGTGATCCCCGAAGAGGTCGCGCCGCAGGCGCCCGCGCCCGAAGCCGGGGCGCCCGAAGCCGAAACCGCGCCTGAGGCCGTTCCGGAGACTGAAGCCGCGCCGGAAACCGCTCCCGTTCCCGAGACCGCCGCCCCCGAGACCACCGCCCCCGAGACCGCCGCCCCCGAGGGGACAGCACCGGACGCACCCGCTTCCGAAGCTGCCGCGCCCGATGCGCCCGCCCCCGAGGCGACCGGGGCCGAAGCGCCTGCCGCGCTTCCGGTCCAGCCCGACGCGGCCTCCGGCGAGCCTCCCGTCGCGGCTGCCGCCGAGGTCGAGCCGGGTGCCGAGCCACCGGCCGGCGCCGCCGTGACCGAGGAGGTGGTGACCGAGGAAACCGCGCGATCCTCGGCCGAGGACTTCGACAACCCGGTCGGCCAGGCCGCGGCGACGCTGGCGGCCCCGAAGGCCGCGTCCGATGACGACGACGGGCTTTCCGACACCGAGAAGGTCGTGCTCTTCGGCCTCGGCGCGCTCGCGGTCGGCGCGATCCTGTCGAACAACCGCCGGGTCGAGCTCAACTCCGGCGACCGGGTGGTGGTCCAGCAGCCGGACGGTTCCTACCGGATCATCAAGGACGACAATGTGCTGCTGCGCCGGCCCGGGTCAACCGTCCGGACCGAAACCTTCGACGATGGTTCCACCCGCACCACGGTCAGCCGTGCCGACGGCTCGCAGGTGGTGACGATCCGCGATGCCGGCTACCGCGTCCTGCGCCGGGTCCATGTCGCCCCCGACGGCACCCAGACGCTGCTTCTCGACGATACGGTCGAATACCGGCCGGTCGACGTGTCGCGCCTGCCGCCGCCGGCGCCGGTGATCGAGGTCGATCCGATGGCCGGCGAGGCCGCACTTCGCGCCGCGCTGGAACGCGAGGCGGAGATCGACCGGGCCTTCTCGCTGGCCCAGGTGCGCGACATCGAACGGGTGCGCGCGCTGGTGCCGGTGATCGACCTGACCGCGATCACCTTCGAGACCGGCTCCGCCGCGATCCGGCCCGACCAGGCCGAGGCGCTGGCGCGGATCGGCGGGCTCATGAAGGACTACATCGACGCCAATCCGCGCGAGATGTTCCTGATCGAGGGCCATACCGATGCCGTGGGTTCGGCCGCCGCCAACCTTGCCCTATCGGACCGGCGGGCAGAATCGGTGGCGCTGGCGCTGACGGAATACTTCGAGGTCCCGCCCGAGAACATGGTGGTGCAGGGCTACGGCGAGGAATTCCTGAAGGTCGAGAGCGCCGGACCGGAGCGGCAGAACCGCCGCGCCAGCGTGCGGCGCATCACCGATCTGCTGCGCCAGGCGGCGAACTGACCGGCCAGGCTACCGGGCCGCGTCGTCCCCTTGCGCGGCCCGTTCGACCGGCGCCTTCCCGGCGGAGGATGCCCCCCTTTCCGCCCGAACCGGACGCACCCCGGCAAGGTTTCGCTGGAACCCTTTCCCGCCCCGATCCATAGTCGCGGGCGGGAGGAACGATCATGGACAGCGCCGGGCACGACCGCATCCCCGAAACCGCCCTCGGCTGGCACCGTGCCGGCACCGGCGCCGCCCTCGCCACGGTGATCGAGACCTGGGGCTCCGCGCCGCGGCAGGCCGGCAGCCAGTTGGCAGTCTCGGGCGCTGGCGAGATGGCGGGCTCGGTCTCGGGCGGCTGCGTCGAGGGCGCGGTGGTCGAGGAGGCGCTGGCCGCGCTCGGGGACGGTCGCTCGCGGGTGCTGACCTTCGGGGTGAGCGACGAGGAAGCCTTTGCCGTTGGTCTCGCCTGCGGCGGCACGATCCGGGTGCTGGTGGAGCCGGTGGGCGCAGGCATGCCGGAACCGATGCTGGCCGATCTCGTCGCCGCGCGGGCGGCGCGCCGGCCGCTTGCCTATCTCGTCAATCTGCCGGACTGGGCGCGCCGGCTGGAAGCGCCCGGCTCCGACGCGGGCCTCGACGCCCGCTTCCGCGCCGACAAGTCGGGGGTGGAGGGAGACGCATTCGTCGGCATCCACAACCCGCCCCTGCGGATGGTCATCGTCGGTGCCGTCCATGTCGCCCAGTCGCTTGTCGGCATGGCGCGGGCCTGCGGCTACGATCCCGTCATCGTCGACCCGCGCGAGGCCTTCGGTTCCGCCGCGCGCTTCCCCGGCGAGGAGATCTGCCATGACTGGCCCGACGAGGCGCTGGCGACGATCGGGCTCGACCGGCGCACCGCGGTGATCACCCTGACCCACGACCCCAAGATCGACGACCCGGCGATCCGCGCCGCACTCGCCTCCGACGTCTTCTACCTTGGCTGCCTCGGGTCCGGCCGGACGCATGGCAAGCGCGTCGCGCGCCTGGCCGAGGCCGGATATTCCGAGGCCGGGATCGCCCGGATCCACGCCCCCGTCGGGCTCGACATCGGCGCCAGGTCGCCGGGCGAGATCGCGGTGTCGATCATCGCCGAGGTCACCCGCGTCCTGAGGCGCGGGGAATGAGGGCCGGTCCCCCCGGGGCCGGAGATTCCTGCAAGCGGAGAGATGACAAGCACGACCTTCGTCACATAGCCTGAGCCCGGGCGAATCCGTTGCTTCGGGAGAGAGAGGACAGATGCAGCTCACCGACCATCGCGACATCAAGGCTGGCCCCGAGGCGGTCTGGGCGGCGATCCTCGATCCCGAGGTGCTGAGGGCCTGCATCCCCGGCTGCGAAAGCCTGACCGGATCGCCGGAGGAAGGATACGAGGCGATGGTGGTGCAGAAGGTCGGGCCGGTGAAGGCGCGCTTCACCGGGATCGTCGCGCTCTCTGAAATCGAGCCGGGCCGGGCGGTGACGATCAGCGGTGAGGGCAAGGGCGGGCCCGCGGGCTTTGCCAAGGGCGGCGCCAGGGTGACGCTGGAGCCCGGACCGGAAGGCACGCGGCTTTCCTACGAGGTGGAGGCGAGCGTCGGCGGCAAGCTCGCCCAGCTTGGCAGCAGGCTGATCGACGGTTTCGCCAAGAAGCTCGCCGACGAGTTCTTCGAACGCTTCAAGGCCACCGTCGAGGGGCCGGACACCGACGGCCCCGGGCCGGATGGGGGCGAGGGCGGGCCGGAGGGCGGGCCAGAGTCCGGGACGGAAGAAAAGAAGGGTTGGCTCAAGCGCGTCTTCGGCAGCTAGACCCAAGGGATCGAAAGGGAGGTAACCATGACCAAAGTCACGATGACCGTGAACGGCCGCGCCGTTTCCGGCGAGGTGGAGGGGCGCACGCTTCTGGTGCAGTTCCTGCGCGAGGGGCTCGGGCTGACCGGCACGCATGTCGGCTGCGACACGTCGCAATGCGGCTCCTGCGTGGTGCATGTCGACGGCAGGGCGGTGAAAAGCTGCACCGTCTTCGCGCTCGACGCGGCCGGCGCCGAGGTGCGCACGATCGAGGGAATGGCCAATGCCGACGGCTCGCTCGGCCCGATCCAGCAGGCGTTCCAGGACCATCACGGGCTTCAGTGCGGCTTCTGCACGCCGGGCATGGTGATGTCCTCGGCAGCACTTCTGGCCGAGAACCCGAAGCCCACCGAGGCCGAGGTGCGCGACTACCTCGAGGGCAACATCTGCCGCTGCACCGGCTATCACAACATCGTCAAGGCGGTGCTCGCCGCGTCCGGGCAGGACGTGTCGGCCATCGCCGCCGAATGAGGGAGGGGAGACATGCCTAAGGATCACGGGCCCAAGGATCACGGGATCGGCGCCAGCTCCAAGCGCCGCGAGGACGTCCGCTTCCTGACCGGAAGGGGGCGCTACACCGACGACATCAACCTGCGCGGCCAGACCCATGCGGTCTTCGTCCGCAGCCAGGTCGCGCACGGGCGGATCAGGTCGGTCGACACCAGCGCCGCCGAGGCGATGCCCGGCGTGCTCAAGGTCTTCACCGCGAAGGACTTCGAGGGCAAGGGCGGCGTGCCCTGCGGCTGGCAGATCCACGACCGCCAGGGCAAGCCGATGCTGGAGCCCAAGCATCCGATCCTCGCCGAGGGCAAGGTGCGCTATGTCGGCGACGCCATCGCCTGCGTCGTGGCCGAGACGCTGGACCAGGCCCGCGACGCCGCCGAGGCGGTCGAGGTCGACATCGAGGAACTGCCCGCGGTCATCGACATGAAGGCCGCGGTCAGGGGCGGTGCGCTCGTCCATGACGAGCTTGGTTCCAACCTCTGCTACGACTGGGGCTTCATCGAGGACAACAAGGCCCCGACCGATGCCGCCTTCGCCAAGGCCCACCACGTCACCACGCTGGAACTGGTCAACAACCGGCTGGTGCCGAACGCGATGGAGCCGCGCGTCGCCATCGGCGACTACGACTTCTCGCGCGACGACTACACGCTCTACACCACCAGCCAGAACCCGCATGTGATCCGGCTGCTGATGGGGGCCTTCGTGCTGTCGATCCCGGAACACAAGCTGCGCGTGGTGGCGCCCGATGTCGGCGGCGGCTTCGGCTCGAAGATCTTCCACTACATCGAGGAGGCCTTCGTCACCCACGCCTCGAAGGTGGTCGGCCGGCCGGTGAAATGGACGTGCACGCGGTCGGAAAGCTTCATGACCGACGCGCATGGCCGCGACCATGTGACCAAGATCGAACTTGCGCTGGACCGCGACGGCCACTTCCTCGCGCTCAGGACCGAGACCTATGCGAACATGGGGGCCTATCTGTCCACCTTCGCGCCCTCGGTGCCGACCTACCTGCACGGCACGCTGATGGCGGGGAACTACAAGACGCCCTTGATCTACGTGAACGTGAAGGCGGTCTTCACCAACACCGTGCCGGTCGACGCCTACCGCGGTGCCGGCCGGCCCGAGGCGACGTTCCAGCTTGAACGCGTGATCGACAAGGCCGCGCGCGAGAGGGGCATCGACCCGATCGAGATCCGCAGGCGCAACTTCGTCGGCGCCGACGAGTTCCCCTACCAGACCCCGGTGGCGGTGCAGTATGACACCGGCAACTACCAGGCGACGATGGACCGGCTGGTCCAGATCGCCGACATCGCCGGGTTCGAGGCGCGGCGGGCCGAAAGCGCGCGGAAGGGGCTTTTGCGCGGGCTCGGCGTCAACTGCTACATCGAGGCCTGCGGCATCGCGCCGTCGAACCTCGTCGGCCAGCTCGGCGCGCGCGCGGGGCTTTACGAAAGCGCCACGGTGCGGGTGAACGCCACCGGCGGCATCGTGGTGATGACCGGGTCGCACAGCCACGGCCAGGGCCATGAGACCGCCTTCCCGCAGGTGATCTCGGAGATGATCGGGATTCCCGAAAGCATGGTCGAGGTGGTCCACGGCGACACCTCGAACACGCCGATGGGGATGGGCACCTACGGCTCGCGTTCGCTCGCGGTGGGCGGTTCGGCGATGGTCAAGGCTGCGAACAAGATCATCGCCAAGGCGAAGAAGATCGCGGCGCACCTGATGGAGGCTTCCGATCAGGACATCGAGCTGAAGGATGGCAAGTTCACCGTCGCCGGCACCGACAAGTCGGTCGACTGGGGCTCGGTCTGCCTCGCGGCCTATGTGCCGCACAACTATCCGCTGGCCGAGCTCGAGCCGGGGCTGGAGGAGACGGCGTTCTACGACCCGTCGAACTTCACCTACCCGGCCGGCGCCTATGCCTGCGAGGTGGAGGTCGATCCCGAGACCGGCAAGGTCACGGTCTCGTCCTTCGCCGCTGCCGACGACTTCGGCAACATCGTCAACCCGATGATCGTCGAGGGCCAGGTGCACGGCGGGATCGGCCAGGGCATCGGCCAGGCGATGCTGGAGGCGGCGGCCTACGACGGCAACGGCCAGCTTCTGTCGGGCAGCTACATGGACTATGCCATGCCGCGCGCCGGCGATGTGCCGTTCTACAAGGTGGACCATTCCTGCCAGACGCCCTGCACCCACAACCCACTCGGTGTGAAGGGCTGCGGCGAGGCGGGCGCGATCGGCTCGCCGCCGGCGGTGGTCAACGCGGTGCTCGACGCGCTCAATCGCGGCGGCCACAGGGTGGACCACATCGACATGCCGGTCTCGCCCGCGCGGGTCTGGCAGGCGATCAACGGCGGAGGAGGAACGGCCAGGCACAATTTCGAGTTCGTGAAACCCTCCACCGTCGCCGAGGCCGTGAAGGCGCTCGGGCGCGAGGACGCGCAGGCGCTGGCCGGCGGCCACACGCTGCTGCCGACGATGAAGCAGCGGCTGGCGGCGCCGGCGGTGCTGGTCAGCCTGACCGGCATCGCTGACCTCAGGGGCATCCGCCGCGAGGGCGATGCGCTGGTGATCGGCGCGGCGACGACGCACGCCGAGGTGGCGAAGGCAGCGGCGAAGGACTATCCGGCGCTGGCGAAGCTTGCCTGCGGGATCGGCGACCCGGCAGTCAGGAACCGCGGCACGATCGGCGGCAGCCTCGCCAACAACGATCCGGCGGCGGACTATCCGGCGGCGGCGCTGGCCTCGGGCGCGACCATCGCCACCGACCGGCGGCAGATCGCGGCGGACGACTTCTTCCAGGGCCTCTTCACCACAGCGCTGGAACCGGGGGAGATCATCACCGCGATCCGCCTGCCGATCCCCGAACGCGCCGCCTACGCCAAGTTCGAGCAACCGGCCTCGCGCTTCGCGCTGACCGGGGCCTTCGTGGCGAAATACCCCTCGGGCGCGCGGGTGGCGATCACCGGCGCGGGCGAGAACGGCGTGTTCCGCTGGGCGGAGGCGGAAAGGGCACTGTCGGCCAACTATGCGCCCTCGGCGCTCTCGGGGCTTGCGGTGCCGTCCGACGGCCTGATCGGCGACCTGCACGGCACACCGGCCTACCGGGCGAACCTGGTCAGGGTGATGACCGGCCGCGCCGTCGCCGCCTCCTGACGACGGGAAGCGCATCAGGGAACGCTCCCGCCTCCCCGCGGGGGCGTTTCGCTTGCAGATGGCGGCTTGTTCCGATCCCGGATTGGTTATAAGATTTTACCAATCCGGAGGTTTCCCGCATGGACATGCCGCGCCCCGACGCTTCCGTCCTGAACCGCCGGGCCGGGATCGTGGCGCGCCTGCGCTCCGTCCTGCCCGCCGATGCGGTGATCGATGACCCGGCCGAGACGCTCGCCTATGAATGCGATGCGCTCGCCGCCTACCGCTGCCCGCCACTCGCGGTCGTGCTGCCGAGATCGACGGCGGAGGTGGCCGCGGCGCTGAAGGTCTGCCACGAGGGCCGGGTGCCGGTGGTGCCGCGCGGATCGGGCACCTCGCTTTCGGGGGGCGCGCTGCCCACGGCCGACAGCGTGGTCCTCGGTGTCGCGCGGATGACCAGGGTGCTGGAGGTCGACCACGGCGACCGCTTCATTCGGGTCGAGGCCGGGCGCACCAATCTTTCGGTCACCGGCGCGGTCGAGGGTGAGGGGTTCTTCTATGCGCCCGACCCGTCCTCGCAGCTCGCCTGTGCTGTCGCCGGCAACATCGCGATGAACTCGGGCGGGGCGCATTGCCTGAAATACGGCGTGACCACGAACAACCTTCTCGGCGTGACGCTGGTGCTGATGGACGGCACCGTGGTGGAGCTGGGCGGCGCGCATCTGGACGCGGGCGGGCTCGACCTGCTCGGCGTCGTCTGCGGCTCGGAAGGGCAGCTTGGCGTGGTGACCGAGGCGACGCTTCGCATCCTGCCGAAACCGGAGGGCGCGCGGCCGGTGCTGATCGCCTTCGCCTCCAGCGAGGCGGCGGGCGCCTGCGTCGCCGGCATCATCCGGGCCGGCGTGCTGCCGGTGGCGATCGAGTTCATGGACCGGCCCTGCATCCGCGCCTGCGAAGCCTTCGCCCATGCCGGCTATCCCGACTGCGAGGCGCTGCTGATCGTCGAGGTCGAGGGATCGGAGCCGGAGATCGACGAGCAGCTCGGCCTGATCCGCCAGATCGCCCTCGGCCACGATCCGGTGGAGTTCCGCGAAAGCCGGTCGGAGGAGGAGGCGCGGAAGATCTGGCTCGGCCGCAAGTCGGCCTTCGGGGCGATGGGGCAGATCAACGACTACATGTGCCTCGACGGGACGATCCCGGTCTCGGCCCTGCCGCAGGTGCTGAGGCGCATCGGCGAGATGCAGGGGGACTACGGACTCGAGGTGGCCAACGTCTTCCACGCCGGCGACGGCAACATGCACCCGCTGATCCTCTACGACGCCAACCGGCCGGGCGATCTGGAACGCTGCGAGGCGATGGGCGCGGCGATCCTGAAGCTCTGCGTCGAGGTCGGGGGCTGCCTGACCGGCGAGCACGGCGTCGGCATCGAGAAGCGCGACCTGATGGGCGTGCAGTATGCGCCCGCCGACATGGAGGCGCAGATGCGGGTGAAGGACATCTTCGATCCGGCCTGGCTGCTCAACCCGGCGAAGGTGTTTCCGCTGGCGCTGAGTGCAGCGCGGCGCGCGGGCTGAGGGGGCGGCGCCCGGGGGCTTCGCGCCCCCGGACCCCCGCGGGGTATTTCGGCAACGAAGAAGGCGGAGCGGTGAAGGTTTCCAGCGAGGACGAACTGGCCGAGGTGGTGCGGGGGGCGAGGGGGCCCTTCCGCATCCGCGGCGGCGGCACGCGCGACATCGGCCGCCCGGTGGCGGGCGAGGCGCTGGAGGCCTCGGGCCTGTCCGGGATCACGCTCTACGAGCCCGGCGCGCTGACGCTGGTGGCCGGGGCGGGAACGCCGCTGGTCGAGGTCGAGGCGGTGCTTGCGGCAGAGGGCCAGCGGCTGGCCTTCGAGCCGGCGGACTGGCGCGGGCTTCTGGGAACGGCGGGGGAGCCGACGCTGGGCGGCATGGTCGCGGCCAATGTCTCCGGGCCGCGGCGGGTGCAGGCCGGGGCGGCGCGCGACGCGCTTCTCGGCGTGCGCTTCGTCGATGGCGCCGGCAGGGTGGTGAAGAACGGCGGCCGGGTGATGAAGAACGTCACCGGCTATGACCTCGTGAAGCTGATGGCGGGCTCCTGGGGCACGCTCGGCGTGATGACCGAGGTCAGCCTCAAGGTGCTGCCGGCGCCCGGGGCGGTGGCGGTTCTGATCCTCGACGGGCTCGACGACGCCCGGGGGGTGGCGGCGATGACGGCGGCACTCGGCTCGCCCTACGACGTGACCGGCGCGGCGCACGGGGCGATGGGGACGCTGCTGCGGATCGAGGGTTTCGCGCAGTCGGTGGCCTATCGGGCGGAACGGCTCGCCGCGCTGCTTGCCCGTTTCGGGCCCGTGCGGGTGGAGCGCGACCCCGGGGCCGTGGCGGCACTCTGGCGCGCGGTGCGCGACGTGGCGCCCTTCCACGGCGTGCCGGGCGATGTCTGGCGGCTGTCATGCCGGCCCTCCGCGGCGGCGGGGCTGGTGGCGCGCGCCGGGGCGCGACGCGCGCTCTACGACTGGGGCGGCGGGCGGGTCTGGCTGCTGGTGGCCGAGGGGGACGACCTGCGCGCCCGGCTTGGGCGCGTCGACGGCCATGCCACGCTGGTCCGCGCCCCTGCGGAGGTGCGGGCACGGATCGCCCCCTTCCCGCCGGAGCCCGCGCCGGTGGCGGCGCTTTCCGCCGGGCTCAGGGCGCGGTTCGATCCGCGGGGCATTCTCAATCCGGGGCTGATGGGCTGATGCAGACGCATTTCACCGAGGACCAGCTCCGCGACCCCGGCATCGCCCGGGCCAACGAGATCCTGCGCGCCTGTGTCCATTGCGGCTTCTGCACCGCGACCTGCCCGACCTATCAGGTGCTGGGCGACGAACTCGACAGCCCGCGCGGGCGCATCTACCTGATCAAGGAGATGCTGGAGAGCGGGCGGGCGGCGGACGAGAAGACCGTCAAGCACATCGACCGCTGTCTTTCGTGCCTTGCCTGCATGACGACCTGCCCCTCTGGCGTGCACTACATGCATCTGGTCGACCATGCCCGCGCGCATATCGAGAAGACCTGGCGCCGGCCCTGGCGCGACCGGGCGCTGCGCTGGGTGCTGGCGCAGGTGATCCCCCATCCCACCCGCTTCCGGCTGGCGCTTCTCGGGGCGAAGATGGCGCGGCCCTTCGCAAGTGTCCTGCCCGACGCGCGGCTGAGGGCGATGGTGGCGATGGCGCCGAAGAGGCTGCCCCCGGTCAGCCGCAATGACGATCCGCAGGTGTTCCCGGCGCGGGGCGAGCGGCGGATGCGGGTGGCGCTGATGACTGGCTGCGCGCAGAAGGCGCTCGACACCGACATCAACGATGCGACGATCCGGCTGCTGACCCGGCTCGGCTGCGAGGTGGTGGTGGCGAGGGGCGCGGGCTGCTGCGGGGCGCTGACCCATCACATGGGCCGCGAGGCCGAGGCGCATCGCTCGGCCACGGCCAACATCCGCGCCTGGACGGAGGAGAAGCGCAGGGGCGCGCTCGACGCCATCGTCATCAACACCTCCGGCTGCGGCACGAGGGTGAAGGACTACGGCCACATGTTCCGCACCACGGGCATGGCGGCGGAGGCGGCGGAGGTGGCCGCACTCGCCTGCGACGTGACCGAGCTTCTGGCCCGGCTGAAGCCGCAGGCGAAGGCGCCGGAGGCGCTGCGGGTCGCCTATCACGCGGCCTGCTCGCTTCAGCACGGGCAGAGGGTGACAACGGCGCCGAAGGCGCTGCTCAAGGCGGCCGGGTTCGAGGTGGTGGAACCCGCCGACGCCCATCTCTGCTGCGGCTCTGCCGGCACCTACAACCTCCTCCAGCCGGAGATTTCGGGAGAGCTGAAGCGGCGCAAGGTGGCGACGCTGGAGGCGAGGCGGCCGGAGGTGATCGCCGCCGGCAACATCGGCTGCATGATCCAGATCGGCGCGGGCACCGGCATCCCGGTCGTCCACACCGTCGAGCTTCTGGACTGGGCGACGGGCGGGCCGCGGCCGCGGTCGCTCGCGGCGGTCTGACCGGCGGCCGTTCTGGATGCCGCATTGCGCGGCGGGCCGTTGCCCCGCGCGGGCGCCGGCCATATTCTTGCCCCAAGCGGCGGCTAGGAACCGTCCGGACAGGCGGAGGCAGGGATGCGGACGGTTCTGGCGGCGCTCGCCGCCCTGATGATCAGCAGCATGATCGGTGGCCCGGGCGTGGCGCAGGAGGCTCCGCACGACGCCGCCCTGACCGAGCTGACCACGGCGGACGCCACCCGCGGCTGGGAGGCGGTCGGCCGCATCGACATCGGCCGGTCGGCCTTCTGCACCGGCACGCTGATCGCGCCGGCGCTGGTCCTGACCGCGGCGCATTGCCTTTACGACCAGAAGACCGGGCTGGCCTACGACCCCGCCGACTTCGAGTTTCTCGCCGGCTGGCGGGGCGGCCGTGCCGTCGCCTACCGGGGCGTGCGGCGGGCCGTGCCGCATCCCGACTATGTCTACGAGGGACGCGACCGGATCGACCGGGTGGCCTACGACCTCGCGATCCTCGAGCTTGACCAGCCGATCCGGCTGCCCTCGGTCCATCCCTTCGGCATCGGTCACGATCCGGTGCAGGGCGACACCGTGGGTGTCGTCTCCTATGCGCTCGACCGGGCGGAGGCGCCCGCGCTCCAGCCGGCCTGCGCGGTGCTGGGCCGCGAGCCGGGCATTCTCGTCCTGACCTGCTCGGTCGATTTCGGATCCTCCGGCGCGCCGATCTTCGCGATGGAGAACGGCGAGCCAAGAATCGTCTCGGTCGTCTCGGCGAAGGCCGAGATGAACAGCCGGCCGGTCGCGCTCGGCACCCAGATGGAGGGGCCGCTCGGCGAGTTGCGCGCGGCACTCGCCGAGGGCGGGACGCCCTTCGTCCGGGTCGCCCCCGGTGCGGCGGGCGGCGCCTTCGGGCCGTCGGCCCGGACCACGGCCAAGTTCGTCCGGCCGTGAGATGCGGGCGTTCCTTGCCTCGGCCGCGCTTCTGCTCACCACCCTGCCGGCCGCTGCGGAGGCGCCGCTGAAGCGGCTGACGCTCCGGCAGGATCTCCTGGGTTGGGAGGCGGTCGGCCGGGTCGAGATCGACGGCCGGGGCTATTGCACCGGTGTCCTCGTCGCCGCCGACCTGGTGCTGACCGCGGCGCACTGCCTTTCATCCGCGGATGGGACGCTGGCGGCGCCCGCAACACTGCGGTTCCGTGCGGGCCTTCGCGACGGCGTGGCGCTGGCGGAGTCGGGCATCCTGCGCATCGTGGTGCATCCGGCCTATGCCCCGCAGGGTGCCGGCGCGGAACGCATCCGCCACGACCTCGGGCTGATGCAGCTTGCCAGCCCGGTGCCGGTCGGCACCGCTGCGCCCTATCCGGCCGCGGCGCTTGCGGAGGGGGCAGGTGACCTGACCGTCGTTTCCTACGGCCAGGGCCGGGACGAGGCGCTGTCGCAGGACGAGAGCTGCACCCTGCTGGGCCGCGACGACGGACTCGTCGCCTTCGACTGCGACGTGACCTTCGGCTCCTCCGGCGCGCCGGTGTTTCGCCGCACCGGCGGGCGGGTGGAGCTTGTCTCGCTTGTCTCGGGCGGGGTCACCGAGGGGGCCCGGCGGCTCGCCTTCGGCATGGAGCTTCCCAAGGCGGTGGCAGAGCTGAAGGCCGCGCTCCGGCGCGGCGACGTGCGGGCTGAGGGCGCGCCGGCTGCCCGCGTGCTGCGCCCGGCGGCAGGTGCCGCGTCGCAGGCTCCGGGCGGGGCCAAGTTCCTCCGGCCCTGAGCCGGGGCCTTGATTTCCGTTCCTGCCGTTCACATCTGACCCCTGCCGGGGTGCCGCATCAGGGCCCCGGAACCGGACCGGCCCGGGCCCTGCGCAGGGCTTGGGCTTCATCGCTCAACGGAGGATGACTCATGCGCACATTCGATCTTTCGCCGCTTTATCGCGCAACCGTCGGCTTCGACCGCGTTGCCGACCTGATGGACAGGGTGCTTTCGGCCGATGTGGCCCAGCCCACCTATCCGCCCTACAACATCGAGAAAACCGATGAGAATGCCTACCGCATCTCGATCGCCGTCGCCGGCTTCTCGGGTGACGAGCTTAGCGTCGAGGTGAAGGAGGGCGCGCTGATCGTCGCGGCCCGCAAGGCTGCCGAAGATCCCGCGAAGACCTACCAGCACCGCGGCATCGCGACGCGCGCGTTCGAGCGCCGCTTCGCGCTGGCCGACCATGTGAAGGTCAGCGGGGCGACGCACGCCGACGGGATGCTGCACATCGACCTCGTCCGCGAGGTGCCCGAGGCGCTGAAGCCGCGCCGGATCGAGATCGCCAGGGGCGACACGGTCGAGATGAAGGCCGTGGAGACGGTTTCGGCCTGATCCCGACGGGATGACGACAAGGGGCGCGCCTGCGGGCGCGCCTTTTTCGTTGTCCTACACCCGCTTCCGCGCCTTCAGCGCCGCCTGGATGGTGCCGTCGTCGAGGTAGTCGAGTTCCCCTCCGATCGGCACGCCCTGGGCCAGCGAGGTGACGGCGACGCCGGTGCCCTCCAGCGCCTCGGCGATGTAGTGCGCCGTGGTCTGGCCGTCGACGGTGGCGTTCAGCGCCAGGATCACCTCGCGGATGTCCTCGTCGCGGACCCGGTCGAGGAGCCGCGGGATGCGCAGGTCTTCCGGCCCGACGGCGTCGAGCGCGGAAAGCGTGCCGCCGAGCACATGGTAGCGCCCCTTGAAGGCCTGGCCCCGTTCCATCGCCCAGAGGTCGGCCACGTCCTCCACCACGCAGATCTCGCCCGTCGCGCGCCGCGCGTCGCGACAGATGGCGCAGATGTCTGTGGTGCCGATGTTGCCGCAGACCGCGCATTCCCGCGCCGTTGCGGCGACTTCGGCCATCGCCTGCGCGAGCGGCGCCATGACCTGCCCGCGCTTCTTGATCAGGTGCAGCACCGCGCGCCGCGCCGAGCGCGGCCCGAGCCCCGGCATGCGGGCCATCAGGTCGATCAGAGCCTCGATGTCGCGGGTGGCGTCGGACACGTCAGAACGGCAGCTTGACGTCGGCGGGCAGGCCGAGGTCCTGCATCATCCGCGTCTGTTCCTGCTGGAGCCGGTCCTGCGCGCGTTTCTGCGCGTCCTTGATCGCGGCGAGGATCAGGTCCTCGACCACCTCCTTCTCCGAGGGCTGGAAGATCGACGGGTCGATGTCGAGCGACTTCAGCTCGCCCTTCGCGGTGCAGACCGCCTTCACCAGCCCCGCGCCGCTG
>JAUQYB010000073.1 GCA_030837825.1 Albidovulum sp. | reverse complement strand
GGCGATCAGGCTTTCGGCCGTGAAGGTGTGGCCGCATTCCGGGCAGGTCATCGGGTCGCGGGCCAGGTCGTAGAACCGGCTCGTGCAATGCGGGCAGAGGCGCTTGACGCCCCATTCGTCCTTGGGCATGGAACACTCCTTGCGTGCTCGCCTGTGCGAGAGTCGCAGCCCTCTGCCACACTGGGCCGGGGCTGTCAAAGCCTTTCGGCGGTGGTTCGCGGATGAGCGAGGCGCGGTCTTTTCCCGCGCGCCGGAGGCGCTAGACTGCGCCCCGTCAGGAGGCCGAATGACGCGACACCTGCTTCCGGGCGAGCCGCCCGTCGAGATCACGCTGCGCCGGTCGGCGCGGGCGCGGCGGTTCTCGCTGCGCGTCTCGCGGCTCGACGGGCGGGTGACCCTGTCGATGCCCGCCCGCGCGCGCGAGGCCGAGGCGCTGCGCTTCGCGGCCGAGAAGGCCGGCTGGCTGCGCAGCGTCCTCGATGCGGCGCCGCCGCGCGAGGCGCTCGGATTCGGCGCCGCGGTGCCCTTCGAGGGGCGGGCGCTGGAACTCCGGCCCGCGGCGATCAGGGTGGTGCGGGTGGAGGGAGAGGCGATGCTGGCCCCCGCCGGCGCCGCCCGGCTTGGCGCGAGGGTCGAGGCCTTCCTCAAGCTTGCGGCGCGGCAGCGGCTGCAAGCCGCCTGCGAGGTGCATGCCGCCGCGCTGGGCCGCCGCTTCGCCCGCATCACGCTGCGCGACACCCGCTCGCGCTGGGGCTCCTGCACGGTGGATGGCGCGCTGATGTTTTCCTGGCGGCTGATCATGGCACCCCCCGAGGTGCTCGACTATGTCGCGGCGCACGAGGTGGCGCATCTGGTCGAGATGAACCATTCGGAGGCGTTCTGGCGGGTGGTGCGCTGCCTGATGCCGGAGTATGAACGCCACCGGCGCTGGCTCAAGAGGAACGGTTCCGGCCTGCACCGGCTGGACTTCGGCGCGGGGTGGGCAGATGATTGACGCCTCTTGCGCCTTCGCGGTTCCCTGATGCCGACGCAGCCCCGATCCTCCGATGCCGGTCCCGGTTCTGCAGCGCATGACCGGCTCTACCGCTCGCTCCGACAGCAGATCATGCACGGCGAACTGGCGCCGGGCCAGCCGCTGACGCTGCGGGGGCTTGCAAAGAGCTTCGGCGTCTCGATGACACCCGCGCGCGAGGCGCTCAGGCGGCTTGCCGCGGAAGGGGCGTTGACGCTGTCCGCCTCGGGGCGGGTGACGACGCCGGATCTCTCGAACGAGCGGATCGAGGAACTGGCGACGCTGCGCGCGCTGATCGAGACGGAACTGGCCAGCCGCGCGCTGCCCCGCGCCCATCTGGCGCTGATCGACCGATTGCAGACGATCAACGTCGCCAATGCCGAGGCCGCGGTGAAGCGCGATGCGGTGGCCTACATCCGCACCAACCTGGAGTTCCACCGCACGCTCTACCTGCGCGCCCAGGCGCCGGCGATGCTCGCCGTGGCGGAAACCGTCTGGCTCCAGCTCGGGCCGACGATGCGGGCGCTCTATTCGCGGCTGAACCGCAGCGATCCGCCGCAGACCCACCGCATGATCCTCGCCGCGCTCAAGGCCGGCGACGAGCCGGCGCTGCGGCTCGCGGTGCGCACCGACGTGACCCAGGGACTGAGGCACCTCCTGACCTGATTTTTCCGCGCTGCCGCGACGGAAATGCCGCGCCGCCGCGTGGCAGGGATGCGGGGCTCGCCGGGCATGTCCGCGCGTCATCAGGAGTTTCCCATGCCGTCCTTCGTCAACCGCTATGCGACCCCGCTCATGACCGGGCTCTTCCTCGTCTCGCTCGTCTCGGGTGTCGCACTATTCTTCCACGTCGGCGGCGCCGCCTTCCACAGAATGCACGAATGGCTGAGCCTGGTGCTGATCCTGCCCTTCGGGCTGCATGTCTGGAAGAACTGGCGGCCGATGACGGCCTATCTCAGGCACATGCCGATGGCGCTGTCGCTGGCGCTCTCGGTCGTGGCGGCGGCGGTCTTCTTCCTGCCCTCGGGGGCGCCGCAGGGCGCGGGCGGCCCGCCGCAGGCGCGGCTCGGGCAGGCGATCCTTTCGGCCAGACCCGAGGTGGCGGCGCCGCTTTTCGGGATGACCGGGGCGGAGCTTGTCGAGGCGCTGAAGGGCGCGGGCCTGAGCGCGGCCGGGGCGGACAAGACGCTGCGCGACATCGCCGCCGGCTCCGGCAAGAGCGATGCCGAGATGGCGCTGGCGATTATCGGCCTTTCGTCTTGATCCCGGCGCGCCCCGCCGGCGGCGGGCCGCCCGTCGCTGGCGGGCCTCAGGCGTGGATCGCGCCATCCCCGCAGGCCAGCGCCGCCTCGCGCACCGCTTCCGAGAAGGTGGGATGCGCGTGGCAGGTCAGCGCGATGTCCTCGGCCGAGGCGCCGAACTCCATGCCGACGCAGATCTCGTGGATCAGTTCGCCCGCCGAGGGGCCGATGATATGGGCGCCGAGCACGCGGTCGCTGTCCTTGTCGGCGAGGAGCTTCACGAAGCCTTCGCCCTGGAACACCGCCTTGGCCCTTGCGTTGCCCATGAAGGGAAACTTGCCGACCCTGTAGGCGCGGCCCTCCTCCTTCAGTTGCTCCTCGGTCTTGCCGACGCTCGCCACCTCGGGCGTGGTGTAGATCACGCCGGGGATGACGGCGTAGTTGACATGGCCATGCCGGCCGGCGATGACCTCGGCCACCGCCATGCCCTCGTCCTCGGCCTTGTGGGCGAGCATCGGGCCGGGGGTCGCGTCGCCGATCGCGTAGAGGCCGGGAATGTTGGTGCGCCAGTGGTCGTCGACCCTGACCTGGCCGCGGGGCTCCATCGCCACCCCCAGCGCCTCGAGCCCGAGGCCGGCGGTGTAGGGCCTGCGGCCGGTGGCGACGAGGACGACCTCGGCCTCCACCGTGGCCTCGCTGTCGTCCTTGCGGAGCTTGTAGGCCACCCTGTTCGTGCCCTTGGCCTTCGTGACCCCTTGCACAGCCGCGCCCATGACGAACTTAAGTCCTTGGCGGGAAAGGAGTCTCTGGAAGGTCTTCTGGACCTCTCCGTCCATGCCGGGGGTGATCGCGTCGAGGTATTCCACCACCGTCACCTCGGCGCCGAGCCGGGCATAGACCGAGCCCATCTCGAGCCCGATGACGCCGGCGCCGATCACCACCATCGACTTCGGCACCTTCGGCAGCGCCAGCGCGCCGGTGGAGCTGACCACGGTCTTCTCGTCGATCTCGACGCCGGGCAGCGACGACGGCTCCGACCCGGTGGCGATGACGATGGCCTTCGCCGCGTGGACCTCGTCGCCGACCTTCACCTGACCTGCGGCGGGGATCGAGCCCCAGCCCTTGAGCCAGGTTATCTTGTTCTTCTTGAAGAGAAATTCGATGCCCTTGGTGTTCTGGCCGATGACCTCGTCCTTGTAGGAAAGCATCTTCGCCCAGTCGACCTTCGGCGCCTCGCCGATCAGGCCCATCTTCTCGAAATTGTGCCCCGCCTCGTGGAGCATGTGGCTGGCGTGGAGGAGCGCCTTGGAGGGGATGCAGCCGACGTTGAGGCAGGTGCCGCCGAGGGTTTCGCGACCCTCCACCACGGCGGTCTTCAGCCCGAGCTGGGCGCAGCGGATGGCGCAGACATAGCCGCCGGGGCCGGCGCCGATCACGATCACATCAAACTCAGCCATGTCTTGCTCCTTCGAAATCTGGCGTCTGGCCCGCGTCGGGTGGGCGTCGGTTTTGCGCCGGTTTTGCGTCGGGCATCCGTCCCGACAGGGGTCGGGCAACCACGGGCCGCAGCCCTGGAGTATCGGTTGCGGATCGGGGCATGGGTCAGCCGGCCATCAGCGCCATGAGGTAAAGGACGACGGTCGCCGCAAAGCCCGCAAGCCAGAGGAGCGTGCGCACCCCGGTCAGGCCGAGCCCGTAGGCCGGCACGTAGAGGACGCGGGCGACAAGGAAGGCCTGCGCGGCGACGAGGCTGGGGTGGCCGAAACCGTCCTTCACGGCAAGGATCAGCACCGCCGGGGCGAAGAGTGCCATTGCGGTGACCGAGTTCGTCAGCGCCCGGTCGAGCCGCCCGGTGATGCCGGTCAGGGTGCGGTGTTCGTCGCGCGACGACAGCAGGTAGCCCATGCCGACCTGCCCCATCGCCCCGGTCACCTGCGCCAGCAGCACCAGCGCGGTGTAAAGGCCGTAGAGCGCGAGGATGTTCAGTTCGCTGGACATGGCCGGTTCTCCCGTGACTGGCGGCTGGCCCGACCCTGCGTCCGCGGCGCGCGCGGGTCAAGCCCGACCGGCCCGATCATGCGGTCCTCAGGAAGCGGGCCGTGACGGGCGCGTGGAGCGCGGATTCGGTGGCGATCCATTCCTCGGCCCGGGCGCGGTCGTGCACCTCGAACAGGATCACCGCGCGCGACCCGTCGTCGGCGTCGCGCCACATCTGGAGCATGGTCAGCCCGGCTTGGCCGCGCGCCTCGGCGCGGTCGTCGAAGCCGGCCTTCCAGGCGTCGAAGCCGGAGGTGTCGATGGTGACGATGAGTTGCATGGGGGCTCCTTCGGGAAGGCGGCGGCGGGCGCCCGGCGTCGGTAGCGTCGGTAGGATGGGCAATATTGCCCATC
>JAUQYB010000072.1 GCA_030837825.1 Albidovulum sp. | reverse complement strand
CGGACCGAAGCATGCACCCGGGGTCGATCTCAGAAGAAGGCGGCAGCGAAGGCAGGGCGGTACAAGCGACCAAACCGCACTCCGGCGGCCAGCCCTGCATGCCCAAAACCGCTTGACTGGAGCGGCCCCGTTACCGAAGTCCTGACCCTAGTTCAAGAGACAAGGCCGGATTGTAGGTCGGAATTGCGAGGATCTAGAGATTCTCGCAGGCCACGACGGCGCCGTGGCGCTCGTCGAGCACGATAGGCATGCCCAGATTCGACGTACGCAGGGCGGCCGGGCTCTCAGGGATCGCATCAGCCGTCCGCTCGGCAGCTTCGCAAACGGTCTTGGCAGGAAATGGTGACGCCGGCATGAGGGATTTCTGAATACCTGCAGGTGTTAAAATAGATAATGGTGCCTATAGGCATGATTCGGCGAACGGGGCAGGAGTAGCGGCATGAACGGAACCGGTGGCATGCGTCTCGGTGTGGGCGCTGGAATCATGGCGTTGCTCATGACGGCGGCCCAGCCTATTGCGGCCGAGGAAATCTTCAACTGGCGGTTCGGAATCTATTTTCCATCCGTCGAATCGCTGGAAGGTCAGCACGCGCAGGAATTCGTGAAGGCGGTGGCAGAGCGTTCCGGCGACCGTCTCCAGATCGAGATATTTCCTGGTGGGATGCTCGGGTTCTCCAGCTTCACCCATCACCGCGTCGTAGGCGACGGGCTTTTGGAGATGGGGACGACGATGAGCGCGGCCATGGTCGACGCGCCGGAATGGGAGACGCTGTCGCACGCCCTTCTGTTTAGAAGCCTTGAGGAAGCACAAGGCGCTTGGGACATCGCGCGGCCAGAGCTGGAAGCCGCCGCGGAGCGCGACTTCCACAGCAAGGTCCTTGGCGTCACGATGGCCGATTTCGACCATATGCTGTCGAGTAGCCCGTTGCCGACGGTCGAAAGCTGGCAGGGGCACAAGTTCCGGGCCTGGCAGAAGCAGCTCGCCTGCTGGTTCGAGCAGATGGGCGCGACGCCCATGGTCATCCCCTTCCACGAAGCCTACACTGCGCTGGCGACCGGCGTGGTCGAAGGCAACTCCGGGGGATTGCAGGCCGCGCAGGACGTGAAGCTCTACGAAGTCACGGATTACGTCAGCACCGGCTGGACCCCGAACATCCCGTTCTACGTCACGCTGGTGAACCAGGATGCCTGGGATGCCCTGCCAGCCGACCTGCAGCAGATTCTGGCCGAAGAGGCGGACAAGTACTTCACCGCGACCACTGAGGATTACTGGCAGCACTGGCCCGAGAACCTGGAGCTGCTGACGGGACAGGGCATGGAGCAGGTCGCCGTGACCGAGGAGGAGCTCGCGGCGGGTCGCGAGCGGGCGCGTGTCTGCTGGGACAGGTGGCGCAGCGAAACCACGCCGGAAGCGGTCGCCCTGATGGACAAGATCCTGGCCAGGCTCGAGGAATAAGGCGCTGGCTCGGCTGGACGGGCATGCCTTTGACTTCCGGAGGAAGACGGTCACCGCGCTCCGCCCGCGAATCGCGGCCGCCGCGAGCCCGACGGTGATCTGGTCGCGAATCGGAAGCGCAAGCGGAAGGATGATCCGATGCTGAGAGGCCTGCGGATGCTGGTGCCGAAAGTCGGGCTTTATGTCGGCGGGGCAGGCATTCTTGCCATGGTGATCCTGATCCTGGCGGAAATCGTCTCGACCAAGCTCTTCAACTACTCGCTGCCCTATGTCCTCGAATACACGGAATATCTGGTGCCGATCATCGTGTTTTGGGGGGCGACCTACGCGCTCGCGGAGGGGGCGCATGTCCGGGCCGATATTCTCGTGCACCGCTTTCCCGTCAATGTGCGCCGATGGATCTTTCTCGCCGGCTACGTTCTGGGCCTGATCTTCCTGGCTCTGATCTTCGAGCATCTGCTCGGCGTCACATGGCTGAGCTTCAAGATGGATCGCTATTCCTTCTATCCGACGCCGTCGCCGCTCTGGCCGCCGCAGCTCTTTGCCTGCATCGGCCTCGGGCTCTTCATCCTCCAGCTGATCCTCGAGATCATCGCCATGGCGCTCGAAATCCTCCGCAACCGCCGCGCCAAGGACCGCGGGCCAGCGGACGCGGATTCAGAGCAACGGGGGCAAGAATGGATCTCCTGATCCTCATAAGCCTCTATGTCTCGGCGCTGGTCGTCTTGATCTTCTTCGGCGTACCGATCGTCTTCGCCCTTGGCACGATAGCGGTCGGATCGCTCTATCTCGCCAACCCGGCGCTGTCCCTGGCGTTGGGCCAGCTGACCTGGGATGGGATGACCAGTTTCATCCTGAGTGCGATCCCGATGTTCGTCTTTATGGGCTACCTGCTGTTCGAATCGGGATTAAGCAAGCGGATCTACGAGGGCATCCACCCGCTGATGGATCGCCTGCTGCCCGGGGGCCTGCTGCATTCCAACATCGTCGTCGGCGCCGCCTTCGCCGCATGCTCGGGCTCGAGCCTGGCGAGCTGCGCCACGATTGGAGTCGTGGCGCTCCCCGAGATGGAGAAGCGGGGCTATGATCGCAGCATCGCGGCCGGTTCGGTCGCCGCCGGCGGCACCCTCGGCATCCTGATCCCACCCAGCATCAGCCTCATCGTCTTCGGAGCGATGACGGATCAA
>JAUQYB010000071.1 GCA_030837825.1 Albidovulum sp. | reverse complement strand
GAATGAGGTGACGCATGGCGCGCGCGATGAAGGTGGCGATTGTCGATGACGAACAGGACATGCGGCAGTCGATCAGCCAGTGGCTGGCGCTCTCGGGCTTCGATACCGAGACCTACGCCAGCGCCGAGGAGGCGCTGAAGGCGATCGGGCAGGACTGGCCCGGGGTCGTCGTCTCCGACATCAAGATGCCCGGCATGGACGGCATGGCCTTCCTCAGGAAGCTGATGAGCGTCGATTCCGGCCTGCCGGTGATCATGATCACCGGCCACGGCGACGTGCCGATGGCGGTGGAGGCGATGCGCGTCGGCGCCTACGACTTCCTCGAAAAGCCCTTCAACCCCGACAAGATGACCGACCTCGCCAAGCGGGCGAGCCAGAGCCGGCGGATGACGCTCGACAACCGCGCGCTCCGCCGCGAGCTTGCCGACGGCTCGACGATCATGAAGAAGCTGATCGGCACCTCGCCGGCGATGGAGCGGCTCAGGGAGGACATCCTCGACCTCGGCCAGGCCGACGGCCACGTGCTGATCGACGGCGAGACCGGCACCGGCAAGACGCTCGTCGCCCACGCGCTCCACGCCGTCGGCCCGCGCGCCGGCAAGAAGTTCGTGGTGATCTCCTGCGCCGCCTGGTCGGAAGATCATCTCGCTGCCCGGCTCTTCGGACCGATGGACGAGGGCGGGCAGATCCCGCTGGTCGAGGAGGCGCGGGGCGGCACGCTGGTCCTCGAGGACATCGAGGCGCTGAGCCAGCCCCTGCAGGCCCGTCTTCTCACCTTCATCAACGAACAGGGCACGCCCGCCGAAACCCGGATCATCGGCATCTGCAACGACCACGAACAGGGCCGCACCGTCGAGGACGCGCTGCGCCCCGACCTCTACTTCCGGCTCGCCGCGCTCAAGATCGTGCTGCCGCCGCTGCGCTCGCGCGGCGAGGACATCCTGACGCTTTTCACCCGGCTCGCCGAACAGTTCGCCGAGGAATACGGCTGCGAGGCGCCGCAGGTGACCGCACAGGAGGCGGCCCAGCTTCTCCAGGCACCCTGGCCCGGCAACGTGCGCCAACTGATCAACGTGGCCGAACGCGCGGTGCTGCAGAACCGCCGCGGCTCGGGCTCCATCGCCTCGCTTCTGATGGCCGAGAACGAGGAGGCGGGCCCGGCGATGACCACCGAGGGCAAGCCGCTCAAGGAATATGTCGAGAGCTTCGAGAAGATGCTGATCGACAACACCCTGCGCCGCCACAAGGGCTCCATCGCCAACGTGATGGAGGAGCTCTGCCTGCCGCGGCGGACGCTGAACGAGAAGATGGCGAAATACGGGTTGCAGCGGTCGGACTACCTCTGAGGGGGGCAGGCCGGTCAGAATGCCCCCGGTAAAGGCCACCGGCGGATGCAGCGGGTGCCGCGCGAAATTCTCCATTGTGTTTTGCCCGGCAACGCCCTTAATGTCACGCGACGCCGCATTCGCGCGCTCTGCGTGCCTGCGGCGCATCAGATTCACTGCTCCGACCGAGGGCCCGGCAAGGGTTCGGGACCGCCGGAAAGGGCAGGCCGACTGGCCGGAAGGCCGCAATTTGTCCCGTTCCGCAAGGGTCGGGGCCCGAGTTGGGCGCCCCTGGGCGCCCTGGAAAGAACCGCGATGAAACGCGTGCGGATCGAGCAGCGGACGACAGGCCGGCCCTTGGCCGCCTGCGCCTTTGCCTTTGCCGCGCCGTCATTCGCTCCAGACATTGAGCGTCGTCCCGCCTTCCGTGCCGCAGGGCCCGGTCGCGGGCCTGCGTTCGGAAAGATCATATGGCCAAGAAAATGCTCATCGATGCCACCCACGCGGAGGAAACCCGCGTCGTGGTGGTCGACGGAAACAAGGTCGAGGAATTCGACTTCGAGACCGTCAACAAACGCCAGCTTCAGGGCAACATCTATCTAGCGAAGGTCACGCGGGTCGAACCCTCGCTCCAGGCGGCTTTCGTCGACTACGGCGGCAACCGCCACGGTTTCCTCGCGTTTTCGGAGATTCACCCGGACTACTACCAGATCCCCGTTGCCGACCGGCAGGCGCTTCTGGCCGAGGAGCGCGCCTATGCGGAGGCGATCGAGGACGAGGAGAACGGCCGTTCGCGCCGCCGGGGCCGCTCGCAGTCCAGGGCTGAAAAGGCCGCCGCCGCCGACGCGACGGCGAACAGCGACGACATCCCCGGCATGACTATCGTCGACCTCGACGAGGAGGCCGCCGGGGCCGGCGCGGAGCCTGCGGATGCGCCCCCCGCGACCGAGGCCCGGGGCGACGGCCCCGCCGAGGGCCCGGCGGACGCCGGGGCCGAGCGCGAAGAGCCCTACGTTGCCGCCGACCACGCCTCCGACACCGACGAGGAGATCGAGTCGGTCGCCGAGGAGGACGTGGCCGACGAAATCCGCCAGCCGAGAAAGCCCCGCCCGCGCCGCTACAAGATCCAGGAGGTGATCAAGGTCCGGCAGATCATGCTGGTCCAGGTCGTCAAGGAAGAGCGCGGCAACAAGGGCGCGGCGCTGACCACCTATCTCAGCCTCGCCGGCCGCTACTGCGTGCTGATGCCCAACACCGCCCGCGGCGGCGGCATTTCCCGCAAGATCACCAACGCCGCCGACCGCAAGAAGCTGAAGGAGATCGCCGGCGAGATCGAGGTGCCGGAGGGTGCGGGCCTGATCATCCGCACCGCCGGAAGCCAGCGCACCAAGGCCGAGATCAGGCGCGACTACGAATACCTCATGCGGCTCTGGGAACAGATCCGCGACCTCACCCTGAAGTCGATCGCCCCGGCGCCGATCTACGAGGAAGGCGACCTGATCAAGCGGTCGATCCGCGACCTCTACTCCAAGGACATCGACGAGGTTCTGGTCGAGGGCGAGACCGGCTATCGCGCGGCCAAGGACTTCATGAAGATGATCATGCCGTCCCACGCCAAGAACGTGAAACACTACGCCGAGACGCTGCCGCTCTTTGCCCGCTACCAGGTCGAGAGCTACCTCGCCGCGATGTTCAACCCGACGGTGCAGCTCAGGTCGGGCGGCTACATCGTCATCGGCGTGACCGAGGCGCTGGTCGCCATCGACGTCAACTCCGGCCGCGCCACCAAGGAGGGCTCGATCGAGGAGACCGCGCTCAAGACCAACCTCGAGGCGGCCGAGGAGATCGCCCGGCAGCTTCGTCTGCGCGACCTTGCCGGCCTGATCGTCATCGACTTCATCGACATGGAGGAGCGCAAGAACAACGCCTCGGTCGAGAAGCGCCTGAAGGAAAAGCTGAAGACCGACCGCGCCCGCATCCAGGTCGGCCGCATCTCCGGCTTCGGGCTTCTGGAGATGAGCCGCCAGCGGCTGCGCCCCGGCATGATCGAATCGACGACCGCGCCCTGCCCGCACTGCCACGGCACCGGCATCATCCGCTCCGACGACAGCCTCGCGCTCCAGATCCTCCGCCAGCTCGAGGAGGAGGGGACGCGCAAGCGCTCGAAGGAGGTGCTGCTCAAGGCGCCGGTCGGCATCGTCAACTTCCTGATCAACCAGAAGCGCGAGCATCTGGCGCAGATCGAGGCGCGCTACGGCATGTCGATCCGGCTCGAGGCCGATCCGGCGATGGTCAGCCCCGACTTCGACATCGACAAGTTCAAGACCGCGACGCGCCATGTGCCCGAGGCCGCGACGCCGGTCGTCTCGGTCGATGCGCTGAGGATCGCGGACGAGGACGAGATCGAAGCCGAGATCGAGACCGAGGAGGACGAGGTCGACGAGGAGGACGAGGCCGCCGAGGCGCCCGCAGCCGCGGGCGAGGGCGAGCCCGGCCGCAAGAAGAAGCGGCGCCGGCGGCGCCGGCGGAAGCCGGGCGGATCCGATCGGGCCGAGGGTTCCCAGCCGCCGGCCGAGGCGGCGGCAGAGATCGCCGCGGAAGCGGTGGCGCCTGTCGAGGCCGGGGCCGCCGAGGCTGCGGCCGAACCGGCCGCCGAGGCTGGCGAGGAGCAGCCGGCCGAAGCCGCGCCGAAGCCCAAATCCACCCGCAGCCGGACCCGCAGCCGCACCAAGGCGAAGCCCGCCGAGGCGGCGGCGCCCGCAGGACCCGCAGCCGAGCCCGCCGTCGAGCCCGCCGTCGAGCCCGAGCCCGAGGCGGCCATCGCCGCGGAACCGGCCGAGCCCGCGGCAAAGCCGAAGCGGCGCAGCCCGCGGAAGGCGGCCGAAGAGGGTGCTGCCGAGACGCCGGCAAAGCCGAAGGCCAGCCGCAGCCGCTCGAAGGCCAAGGCCGCGTCCGCCGAAACCGAGCCGGTGACCGCCGCGCCTGCCGCCGGGGCGGCGCCCAGGGCCGAACCCGAGCCGGAGCTTGCCGTGGCGCAGGCGGCGCCGACGCCGATGCCGGCGCCGGAACCCGCGCTCGCGACCGGGACGCTCCGGCCCGACCCCGACGACCGGGCCGCGCCCGAACCGGACGAGCCGGCCAGGCCGCGCAAGCGCGGCTGGTGGTCGCTCGGACGCTGAGCGCGCTTCGGAACCGCCGGAGACGCCGGGCCCCCCGCCCGGCGTCTTCGCCTTCCGGCCGGCGCAACTGCGTGACACAAAGCCCCCGTGACGGCGCCCGTGCCATCGGCTAGAGGTGGCCCATGTTGGAAACCGGCATCATGGACGCGGGCTTTGCGCTCGCCGCGCTGATCGCGCTCCTGGCGGGGGTGCTCTCGTTCATCAGCCCCTGCGTGCTGCCGATCGTGCCGCCCTATCTGGCCTACATGGGCGGGATCAGCATGGCCGAGATGGGCGAAAGCACCGGCTCGGGAACCGGCGGCAGGCGGCGCAACCCCGCGCTGGTGGCGGCGCTCTTCTTCGTGCTCGGGCTTTCGACCGTCTTTCTCTTCCTCGGCTTCACGGCATCGGCCTTCGGCCAGTTCTTCCTGAAGAATCAGGACTGGTTCAATACGCTCGCCGGGATCGTGGTGATGATCTTCGGCGCGCATTTCCTTGGCGTGATCCGCATCGGATTCCTGAACCGCGAGGCCAGGCTCGAAGCCGGCGACCAGGGCGGATCGGCCTTCGGCGCCTATCTTCTCGGCCTCGCCTTCGCCTTCGGCTGGACCCCCTGCATCGGCCCGCAGCTCGGCATGATCCTCGCCCTGGCCGCGCAGGACGGGTCGATCGGCCGCGGCACTGCGCTTCTGGCCATCTATGCCGTCGGCCTCGGCATCCCGTTCCTGCTGGTCGCGGCGTTCTTCCCGCGGCTGAAGGGGTTCATGGCCTTTCTCAAGCGCCACATGGACCGGATCGAGCGGGTCATGGGGCTTTTGCTCTGGACCATCGGCCTTCTGATGCTGACCGGCGGCTTCAGCCAGTTTTCCTACTGGCTTCTCGAAACCTTCCCCGCGCTCGCCCAGCTCGGCTGACTCAGCCGCCGCAACTCGTGGCGGAAAGCCGGGCCAGCGCCGCCTCGCCCTCGGCCGGGGTCATGTAGCGGGTCCAGCCCATGCGGTAGGCGATCCCGTCGGCGCCGGTGTTGACGAATTCGCCGCGCTCGGTTCCGTCCTGGCCGAGAAACAGCAGCCGGCCGGAGTTTTCCTCCTCCACCATCGCAGTGCCGTCCGGCAGCACGGTGAAAAGCCCCTCGAACAGCGTCTTCACGTCGGCCTTCTTCATCGCCGCGTCCCAGGGCTGCGAGGTCTCGCCGGTGGCGAAGTCATAGACCATGATCTCGTTGGTGCCATGCACCCGCGCCAGCGTGCCCCGCTCGTAGGCGTTGTTGTTGAAGACGGCGATGCGGGTGTCGTCGAGGATGTCGACATCGTGTTGCGCCAGCCAGGGGCCCTGCTTGGTCCAGACGATCTCGTCGGTCGCCGGGCGGTAGAGCATGATCATCGACATGTGCCGGAAGCTCAGGAACAGGTCGCCCGCCTTCCAGTAGGGGCCGTCCTTCAGCACCGGCTCGATGTCGTTCAGGTGCACCGGGTCCTTCTGATAGTCCCCGGCGGTGAACATCGCGTATTCCATCCCGTGATCGAGCAGGATCTGGGTCAGCGACCTCTGCCAGAGAACCTCGCCCTTCGGCCCCAGATGGACGAGCGCATCGTCGGCGAAATCGGCGGCGACGCCTTCGACCTTGCTCGGCTCTGCATATCCCGGGATCCACCAGCCGCCGGCGCCGTCGCTTTCGGTCGCATGGTGCAGAAGGACGCCATACTGGCTCCAGAGTTTTTCCGAACAGGCGCCAAGCCCGTAGAGGTAGGATTGGTGATCCTTGATCACCAATGTGCCGTCATCGGACAGAATGGGATGGATCGCGCGATAATGCTTCGTGTCCCAGTTGGTGTATTCGGCGATTCGCGAGGTATGCGGCGCGTCGGCCAGAAGGCTGTCAGCGTCGGGCAGCCATTCGTGCTTCACCGACCCGTCGGAAAGGGCGACGAGTTGCACGACATGGCGCGCGCGGTCGCCGTCGTAGCGCGACAGCAGCACATAGCCCTCGGGCCGGGGGCCTTCCGCGAAGGTCCAGCCCGCAGGCCGGTCGGCGAAGCGGTGCGGCGAGAAGGCCGCCATCGCCATGTCGCGCGACAGGAGCGCCTTCAGCGTGTCGGGAACCTCCGCCACACTCAGCGCGACCACCCCCGCCGGCCCGAACCGCCCGGTTCCGCGCTCTCCGTCCAGCACCGCCGCGCCGAAGCCCACGACGCCAAGAAGGCCCAGAAAGGCAAGCAGGAGAACTGCCCAGACCTCGATTTTCCGGAAGAGGAATCCCTGCACCAAAGCCTCCGTTCGACGCATATTTTCCCGTGTCTGCCGACAGTATCATGCGGCGCCTGCGCGACCTAGCGGCATTGCAGGCAGGACAGCCCGTCCTGTGCTAAGGATTTCAAGCCGATGGACGTCGATTCGCCCGCCCCGACGGGCGCGCGACCGGCGCCGCGGTGAAGCATCGGTTGCCCGTCACGGGTGACGACAGGATTTTTGAACGATGAATTTCGCGGCGGGACAGGCTGGGGGGCCGGGGCGGCACGGGGGTATCACCCCCGCACGCCCGCCCGTCGCATCCGGGCCGGCGGTTGGGCACCGCGCGGCCCGGACCAATGGCTCAGGCGGTCCAGCGCAGCGCGCCGTCGAGCCGTCCGCCCGCCACATGCCCGCGCAGCACGTTCAGCCGGATGAAGCGGCTTTCGCGCACCGCCTTCTCGTCGAAGTCGATGGCGCGCACCTGGTCGGCCAGCTCGCGCACCGCCTCGGCAAAGTCCTTGCCCGGCTGGTGATCGGGGGCGAGCGCCTGAAAGCGCGAAAAATCAACGCGGTAGCTTCGCTTGTCGGGCTGGGCGCTGGTGTTGATCTCGACCGCGACGCCGCCGAGCACCGCCGCCACATCCCTGGCGAGCTGGCCGACCTGCCAGGTCCAGTCCTGGCTGCCGACATTGACCTCCACCAGATCGTCGCCCTCCCGCACCAGCGCCCATTCGATTGCCCGTGCCATGTCCTCGACATGGATCAGCGGGCGCCAGGGCGAACCGTCCGACAGCACCTCGATCCGGCCGGTGCGCAGCGCGGTGGCGACGAAATCGTTCAGCACCAGGTCGAGCCGCAGCATCGGGCTCGCGCCGCAGGCGGTCGAGAAGCGCAAGGACGTGACCATGAGGCCGCCGCCGGCGAGCGGGCGCAGACCTTCCTCGGTCGCCACCTTCGAGCGGGCATAGGCGGTCAGCGGGTTCAGCGTGTCGGTCTCCTTGCGGAAGCTGTCGGAGCCCGCGCCATACATCGAACAGGACGAGGCGAAGACGAAGCGCTTCACGCCCGCGACCTTCGCCGCCTTCGCGGCCTTCAGCACGGCGGCCGAGTTGATGTCGGCGGTGGCGCCCTCGAATTCCTTGCCGATCGGGTCGTTCGACACCGCGGCCAGCGCCACGACGGCGTCGAAGCCCGCGAAATCGGCCTCGGTCAGGTCGCGCACATCGCCCCGGCGCTGGCTTGCGAAGGCCCCTTCGGGGAAGGCCGCGGCCTCGGAGCCCTGGAACCAGTTGGCGTCGATCCCGTGGATCTCGGCGCCGGGCAGGGCGCGGGCCAGATGGCGGGCGGCGACCGGGCCGACATAGCCGCGGTGGCCGATCATCAGTATCTTCATGGTCAATGTCTTCCTTCCCAAATGCCGCCCCCGCCGGCCTCTGCCCGCCCCGCGGGGCGCGTCCGGGTCCGGGGCAGGGGGCGTTCGCTCGTCCCGGCCTGCATCTGTAGCGCGGTGCCGGTCTTTGTGCTACCCCGCAGCGGCGGGGGCGCGGAACCGTCCGGGCGGAACTGCCCGCCCGGACAGCCCGGACGGGGCACCGGCGGCGGCAGGCCGCAGGGCCCGGCCGGGGCTCTTTGCACCAAGGAGTCAGCCCGATGAAATGCGTCCTTCTCGCCGGCGGCCTCGGCACAAGGCTTGCCGAGGAAACCGTCCGCATCCCCAAGCCGATGGTGGAAATCGGCGGCCGGCCGATCCTGTGGCACATCATGAAG
>JAUQYB010000009.1 GCA_030837825.1 Albidovulum sp. | reverse complement strand
CCGGTCCTCGAACATCCGCACCGTCGGGTTGCCGTAGCGGGCATAGATGAACTCGTCCGGCCCCGCCTCGATGAACCGCGCCTCGGCCTGTTCGGCGCTGTCGTAGACGAAGCCCTGGGTCAGGAAGATCGCCTCGGACATCTCGCCATACTGGCTCCGCCTGGTGCCTGCGTGCACCAGCCTGGTTGCGGTCTTCCAGTCGTCCATCCTGCCCTCCGGAATGAAAAGCCCCCACCGGAACGGGTGGGGGCTCGGCAAGCCTCCGACCTCTTTAGCGGCTTGTTTTACGTGGCCCGCAATCCGGTAACAAAGCACCACGCGGCCCCGATAGCGCGATCCGGACGCAGGGTCAACCGCGCCTTGCGCACAAGCCCTTTGCGCCCGGGGCGCTTGCGGCCTGGCCGGATTTGGGCTGAACTGGCGCCAACCCGCGCCCGCGCCCGCCCCGGAGGTCAATTATGCGCAGCCTGCTTGCCATCGCCATCGCGGCCTCGCTCCTTGCCGCCTGCACCCCGGCACCGCAGCAGGAGCCGCTGGGCATGATCGAGATCAACGGGGAACGCTGGCCCGTTGAAACCCTCGGCGATCGCTGGGTGGTCCGGGTGCGTGGCCAGACGCTCTTCTGCACGAAACCCACCACCGAGTCCTGCTACTGGGCGGCGCGCAACTACCTCGACACGATGGATGTTCTCAACGGCTAGGGCGCGGACCCAGACCTGGCCGTGCGATCCCGATGAGGAGCGCCGCCCCGGGTGCGGCGTTCGTCATCCCGCCGAGTTGTTCCTGATAAAGGGGGCCGGGATTTCCCCGCGCTGCCTTGCTTCCCTGCCGCGGGGGATCGGGCGGCGCGCGGCGACCGACCGCTCAGACGCCGGCATCCGGTCTGTGGCGGCAAGGTCCGCAAGGCCGGCTCAGGCGTCGTCGCCCTGGCCCTTGCGGCGATCGTCGCCGGCCACCTCGTAGCGCTTGAAGACGCCGCCCTGGGTCAGGAAAAAGAGAAAGATCGCCGCGGTCAGGCCGAAGGTCTTGAAATTCACCCAGGCCGCGTCCGACATCGTCCGCCAGATCACCTCGTTGAGCACGGCGAGCCCGGCGAAGAACGCGGCGAGCCGGCGCGTCAGGATCATCCAGCCTTCGTGCTCCAGCGGCATGATCTCGTCCATCACCAGCGCAAGGTAGCTTTTCCCCTTCATCAGCCCGAAGCCGAGGATGCCGGCGAAGAGCAGGTAGATCAGCGTCGGCTTCATCTTGAAGAAGCGTTCGTCGTTGAACCAGACCGACAGCCCGCCGAACACGATCACCAGCACCAGCGTCGCGATCTGCATCGGCGACAACCGCCCGGTGAGCCGCCAGAGGATGAGCGTGGTCACGATCATCAGCGGCACGAAGCCCGCCGTCGCCAGGATGAAACCGCCGTAGTCGGTGCCGCCGATCGTCACGGTCCGGTCCCTGAGCCGCGAGAAGGCCACGAAGAAGGCAATGACCGGGCCAAGTTCCAGCCCGATCTTCAGCCACGGATTGATCTTCCTGCCCGCCATGCGCCCTATCCCGCCAGTTTCACCGTCACCGCGCCCGCCGCGATCATCGCCATCAGGCCGAGCCGCCGCGGCCCCACCCTTTCGCCCAGCACCACCCGGGCGATCAGCGCGGCGAAGACCACCGAGGTTTCCCTCAGCACCGCCGCCTCGCCCACCGGTCCGATCCGCGTCGCCAGAAGGATCGCGCCGAAACTCAGGTAGGCGACGATCGCGCCGACCAGCCCGCGCCTGAGCAGCGGCCGCATTTCCGACGACGGCAGGCGCCGCCAGCGCGGCCACATATAGACCGGCATGAAGACCCCGTCGATGACGAAGAACCAGGCGAGGAAGGTGAAGGGATCGGCGGTCGCGCGGATGCCGTAGGCGTCGTAGGTGGTGTAGAGCGCCACGAAGGCGCCGGTGACCACGGCCCACAGAAGCGCCGGCACCATCGTCTCGCGGTCGACGCTGACGGTGCGCAGGTTGTAGAGCGCCAGTCCGAAGATCCCCGCCATCAGCACCGCCACCCCCGCCCACTGGCCGGCGGTGAAATGCTCGCCGAAGACCAGCCCCGCGCCGATCACCGCGAAGAAGGGGCCGGTGCCGCGCACCACCGGGTAGACCACGCCATAGGCGCCGCGCTGGAAGGTCATCGCCTGCGCGAGCTTGTAGAAGGTGTGGATCACGAAGGCGCCGGCGAAGACCGGCCACATGTGCGGCTCGGGCCAGGGCACGACAAGGAGCGCGAAGGGCGCGGCGAGCACGGCATAGACCGCGTCGATCGCGGCGCGGGAAAGCCAGGGATCGTGGCGCCCCTTCTGCAGCGCGCCGAAGAGCGCGTGCAGGAAGGCCGCCATCAGCGCCAGCGCCATCGCCACCTGCCGCCCCGCGCCGGTGCCCTCGAGCGAGAGAAGCCATTCGGTCATCGCGGAGCGGCCCGGAACCCGGAAGCAGCGCCCACGTTGTCAGCCAGCATCCGGGGAGCTTGCATGGATTTCCTGACCGCCGTCCGCCTCGAACTCGCGCCCGAGGTTACCGCCATGCCCTTGTCGATCGTGGCCTTCCGCCTGATCGCCGCCACCGTTCTCGGCGGCATCGTCGGCTTCGAACGGGAGTTGAACGCCCGCAACGCCGGGCTGCGCACCCACATGCTGATCTCGGTCGCGGCCTGCCTCTTCGCGCTGGTCGCCCTAGAACTGATGGCCCTGGGCCATGATGCCAAGCCCGACCCCTTGCGCCTGATCGAGGCGGTGACCGCGGGCGTGGCCTTCCTTGTCGCCGGCTCGATCATCTCCTCGGGGGGCAGGGTGCAGGGGCTGACCACCGGCGCCGGAATGTGGCTATCCGGCGCGACCGGGCTTGCCTGCGGCACCGGCCACCTCGCGCTCGCCACCCTGGCCACGGCCATCGCCGTCATCATCCTGTGGGTCTTCCGTCCGGTGTCCGAACGGATCGGCGGCGAATAGGCATCACGCCGCCGCATCCGTCCCGACCAGCGCGCGGGCGAAATCCTCCGGGTCGAAGGGCTGGAGGTCGTCGATCTTCTCGCCGACGCCGATGGCGTGGATCGGCAGGCCGAAGCGGTCGGCCAGCGCCACCAGCACGCCGCCCTTCGCGGTGCCGTCGAGCTTGGTCATGACGAGGCCGGAGACATCGGCGATCCGGCGGAAGATCTCCACCTGCGAAAGCGCGTTCTGCCCGGTGGTGGCGTCGAGCACCAGAAGCGTGTTGTGCGGCGCGCCTGCATCCTTCTTGCGGATCACCCGGACGATCTTGGCAAGCTCCTCCATCAGGTCGGCGCGGTTCTGGAGCCGCCCGGCGGTGTCGATCAGCAGAAGATCGGCGCCCTCTTCTTGCGCCCGGCCCATCGCGTCGAAGGCAAGGCTGGCGGGGTCGGAACCCTCGGGCGCAGTCATCACCGGCACGCCTGCCCGCTCGCCCCAGACCTGGAGCTGCTCGACGGCGGCGGCGCGGAACGTGTCGCCGGCGGCGATCACCACCGTCTTGCCCGCGGCGCGGAACTGGCTGGCGAGCTTGCCGATCGTCGTGGTCTTGCCCGAGCCGTTGACGCCGACGACAAGCACGACCTGCGGCCGCGTCGGGTAAAGCGGCAGCGGCCGCGCCACCGGCGCCATGATCCGCGCGATCTCGGCCGCAAGCAGTTCCTTGATCTCGCGGACCGAAAGCTTCCGCCCCATCCGCCCCTCGGCAAGGTTGGCGGCGACCCGAAGCGCGGTGTCCACCCCCATGTCGGCCTGGATCAGAAGCTCCTCGAGGCTTTCCAGCATCGCGTCGTCGAGCACCCGGCGCGGCTCGGCGGCCGGGGCGGCGCGGCGGAAGAGCCGGCCGAGGAAGCCGGGTTTCTCGGCCAGCGGCGCGTCCGACACCGCCATGTAGTCGCCCGGGATTTCCAGCGGCCCGCTGTCCGGCAACTCGTAGGGAGCCTCGTCGGGAAGCTCCTCGGGCGCGGCGGGGGTTTCCGCGGGCGCGGGCTGCGGCGTTTCGGGGATGGGCGCGGGGATTTCCGGCGCGGGGGCCGGCGGTGCGGGCGGCGCGTCCGGGCCGGGAATGATCTCGGGCCGGGGTTCGGGCGCCGGTTCCGGCCGGGGCGTCGGCAGCGGCGCCGGCTCGGGTGATGGCGCGGGCTCGGCCGGCTGCGGCACCGGCACCGGCTCGGGCTCAGGCACGGGCTCGGGCCGTGGCTCCGGTTCCGCGCCTTCGGCAACGATCGCCTCCAGCCCCTCTTCGATCCTCGAGGAGGATTTCAGCAGCCTGTCCTTGAGTTTCCTGAAAAACGACATCGGCGCTCCGGGCAGAATGGGCCTCACCGTCACCTAGTCCTTTCGCTCTTCCGATGGAAGGGTCAGGGGGCGGCGGGCGGCATCATGCCCCAGAGGATCAGCGCCTGGCCCGACCAGTAGGCGGCCCAGAGCGCGCGCCCGATCGCGCGTTTCAGCCTGCCGTCGGGCAGGACGAACAGATCGAGCGCAAGGAGGAGGTCGGAGACGAGAAAGAGAAGCGCGCCGAGCAGCGCCGGCCAGCGCGGCGCCGGGAGCGCGAGCGCCGCGAGCGCCATCAGCGTGATCACCGCGACATAGCCCCGCACCGGCCAGCGGAGCGCGCCGGTGCGCGGCGCCAGCCAGACCTCGGTCGACAGGGCGAGCGCGACGAGAATCAGCGCAGGCAGGAGCGGCGCGGCCCCGAGGGGCGGCCCCGCCGCCGCGAGAAAGGCGGCGCCGTAGGCGAGATGCCCCGCCGCGAAGGCGGCCATGCCGGCGAGGAAGGCGCGGGTGCCGGGGCGCGACAGGAAGAAGTCTCCCGCCGCGCCGAGCGCGAGTCCCGCCACCACGAGGCCCGGCGCCCCGGCGGCGACACCGGCCAGCGCGAGCGCCAGCACCGACCCGGTCTTGACCGCGCTCCTGGCCGCCGTGGCCGGTCCGCCCGCGAAGACCGCGCCGTAGACGAGCGCGAGCACGGCGCCCGCGGCCGTCAGAGCCCCCGCCGACGCCCATGCCAGAACCGCCATCCCCTCCATGCCCGACCTCCTTCGGTCGGCCATGTGGGCACGGGCAGGCCCGCCCCGTCAATTCCCGATACCCGCCACGATACCCGCCACGATACCCGCCCCGGCCGCGAAGACCCCTGCCGGCACCATTGCCGTGCCAAGATTTTGCCTTGAATATCTCCTAATCTCGGCACCGATCCGGCGGTCGAAACGGGAGTGCGCAAGGGTGAGCAGGAACGGCCAGCCGGAGGACGACAACACGATGCGGGCGGTTCTGGCCGCATTGGACGGGGGCCAGGCGGCCCGGCCCGGCCCCGAAGCAGCGGGGTCCGTGCCGGCCGACGGGGGCAAAACCGTGCCGCATCTGCGCATCGTGGCGCCCGGCCCCGATGCCCCCTCACCTGAATCGGTCCCTGAATCGGTCGCCGATTCGGTGCTGGCATCGGCCCCGGCATCGATCCCGCCTGCGCCCCGGCGCCCGCCCGCCCCTTCGCGCGACCGCAGCCGCCGCCCCGGGGGCCTCGAGGCCGCCGCTGCCGGGCCGGAAGACCCCGAGGCGGAGGTCGTGGCGGCGCTGATCGAAGAGACCGGCGGGACCGGAGAGACGAGGGGCGCCGACACGGCCCGCGCACCCCGCATCGGCACCCGCATCGCCCGCGGGCTTGCCCGCGAATCGGCCCGCTGGCGCCCCCTCGGCCCCTTCCTCGTGGCCACGCTCGCGCCGGTGCCGTTCCTGCTCCTGGCCGGTGCCTTCGGCGGGATTTTCAGCCTGCTCGCGCTTCTGGGAATGACCGCCGTGCTCCATGTCCTCGACGAGGTGCTGAAGCGGCGGGGCGTCGCGGCGCCGGAGCCGCGCCCCTCGGCGATGGCCGACCGTCTGTCGGTCGTCCTCGCCAGCCTCCACTTCGGCCTTCTGGCCTTTGCCGTCTGGATGCTGTCGGGCGCGGCCGGGCTCGGGCCGCTCTCCTGGCTGGCGACGCTTCTCGCCTTCGGGCTCTGGTTCGGGCAGGTGTCGAATTCCAACGCCCACGAGCTGATCCACCGCACCGATGCCCGGCTGTTCCGGCTCGGCATGTGGGTCTATATCTCTATGCTCTACGGCCACCACACCTCGGCCCACCGGCTGGTCCACCACCGCTTCGTGGCAACGACCGACGACCCGAGCACCGCCGCCGAGGGCGAGGGCTTCTGGCGCTTCGTCGCCCGCGCCTGGCCCGGCGCCTTCGTCGCCGGCTACGAGATGGAAGAGCACCGGCGTGCCAGGCGTCACGCCGGCGGCCTTCGCGGCATGAACCCCTACACGGTCTATGTCGCGGGCGGCGCGGGCTTCATCGCGCTGATGCTCTCGCTCTTCGGCTTCGACGGCCTTCTCGCCTATCTCCTCCTCTGCGGGCACGCGCAGGTGCAGATGCTGCTGGCCGACTACGTCCAGCACTACGGGCTGCTCCGGCGGAACCTGCCCTCGGGCGCGCTGGAGCCGGCGGGCGCGCAGCATTCCTGGGACGCGCCGCATCCGCTCTCGGGGCTGATGATGCTGAACGCGCCGCGCCATGCCGACCATCACGCCCATCCCGGGCGGCGCTGGCCGGAACTGCGCCTCTCGCCCGAGGGGCGCGCCCCGCTCCTGCCCTGGTCGCTGCCGGTGATGGCCACGATCGCACTGGTGCCGCCGCTCTGGCGCCGGGTCATGGATCCCCGGCTGGCGAAGCGCCGCCGCGCGGCCTGAGGCGCTGCCGCGCGACGCCGGCGCAACACCGGTGCGTGACGGGGGACTGGCGCGGCCGCCCGGCCTCTGGCATCCTCCGCCCGGAAACTGCCGGGAGACCGCGATGCGCCGGCCCTCCTTTCTTCTCGCCCTCGCGATCGCCGCGCCGCTGGCGGCGGCCGAGCCCGGCCGGCCGATGAGTGCCGCCGAATTCGACGCGGCGACGGTGGGTCGGACGCTCTACTACAATTCCGGCGGCACCGCCTATGGCGCCGAACAGTACCTGCCGGGGCGCCGGGTCATCTGGGCCTTTCTCGGCGACGACTGTCGCCGGGGCGAGTGGTACGAGGCCGACGGCTTCATCTGCTTCGTCTACGAGGATGCGCCGGACCCGCAGTGCTGGACCTTCTTCAAGGCGGCCGAGGGGCTGACTGCGCGGTTCAGGGGCGATCCTCTCGGCCTGCCGCTGGTGGCGGTGGAGGAAAGCCCCGAGCCGATGGCCTGCCTCGGGCCGAACCCCGGCGTGTGAGCCGCCGGAGCGGGGGCGCCGCCCCCGCGCCCCCGGGGTATTTCGGCAACGAAGAAGCCGCGGTCAGAAGAGGCTGCCCTGGTCCGGCCCGCCCTCCGCCTTCGGGCGCCGCGGCTTCGGGGCGGGGCCCGCGGGGCCGCCGGTCTCGACCGCCAGGCTTCCGTCGGCGAATTCGATCTCGAGCACGGGATGCGCCTCGGCCGCGGTCCGCGTGGTGACGACCGCGCCCGCGGCGCGCACCACGGCATAGCCGCGCCGCAGCGTCTCGGCATAACCGAGCGTCTGGCGGGTGCGGTCGAGCCCGGCGAGCCGGTCGGCCAGCGTGGCGAGGCGCACCGCTTCGGCCTGGGCAAGGCGACGTGCGAGCGCGTCGAGATCGGCGCGGCGGCGGGCGCCATCGCGCACCGCCTCGCGCATCAGGCGGGCGACGGCGGGGGCGAGGCGGTCGGCCCAGCCCGTCAGGTGGCGCCGTTCGCTGGCGATGAAGCTCGCGAGCAGCCCCGCCTGGACCCGGCCCGCGGGCCGGTTGAACTCGGCCCGCCTGCGGGTGATCGCGGCAGAGAGACCGGGGCCGAGCCGGTCGGACCAGAGGTCGAGCCGCTGGCGCGCGGGATCGAGGAGCCGCTCCGGCCGGCCGAGCCCGCGCGCGAGATCGGAAAGTCGCTGGCCGCGCAGGTCGAGCCGCTGGCGGGTGGCGCGGACCAGCCGCGCGCCCGCCTCGCCCGCCCAGGCAAGAAGCTCCATCCTGACCGGCACCGCCATTTCCGCCGCGGCGGTGGGCGTCGGCGCGCGCAGGTCGGCGGCGTGGTCGATCAGCGTCGTGTCGGTCTCGTGCCCCACCGCCGAGATCAGGGGAATCGCGCTTTCGGCGGCGGCGCGGACCACCGCCTCCTCGTTGAAGCCCCAGAGGTCTTCCAGCGAGCCGCCGCCCCTGGCGACGATGATCAGGTCGGGCCGCGGGATCGCGTCGCCGGGTGTCAGCGCGTTGAAGCCGCGGATCGCGGCGGCGACATCGGGGGCGCATTTTTCGCCCTGGACGGCCACCGGCCAGATCAGCACCCGGCGGGGGAAGCGGTCGCGCAGGCGGTGAAGGATGTCGCGGATCACCGCGCCCGAGGGCGACGTGACGACGCCGATCACCTCGGGCAGGAACGGGATCGGCTTCTTGCGGGCGGCGTCGAAAAGCCCCTCGGCGGCGAGCGCGGCGCGGCGCTTTTCCAGCATCAGCATCAGGGCGCCCATGCCGGCGGGGGCGATGTCGTCGACGATGAGCTGGTATTTGGACTGGCCGGGGAAGGTGGTGAGCCGGCCGGTGGCGATCACCTCCATCCCCTCCTCGGGCTTCACGCTGAGCCGCCCGGCCTGGCCCTTCCAGGCGATGGCGGCGATCACCGCCCGGTCGTCCTTGAGGTCGAAGTAGAGGTGCCCCGAGGCGGGCCGCGAGACCCGGCCGATCTCGCCGCGCACCCGGACACGGCCGAACTCGCCCTCGATCACCCGCTTCACCGCGCCGGAAAGCTCGGAAACGGTGTATTCCGGGGCGTTGCCCCCCTGCCCGGTGCCGGCGTCGTCCTCGAAGATGTCCATCGGCGTCCTTGTCTCCGTCGCCCGCCAACCTTAGAACGCGCGCGACGCAAGGCCAAGCGGGGGCGCCATGAACATCCTCATCCTCGGCGGCGGCGGCCGCGAACACGCGCTCGCCTGGGCGGTGAAGCAGAACCCCAAATGCGACCGGCTGATCGTGGCGCCGGGCAACGCCGGCATCGCCATGCTGGCCGAATGCGCCGATCTGGACATCCTCGACGGTGCGGCGGTCGTCACCTTCGCCGAGGAGAACGCCGTCGATTTCGTCATCGTCGGGCCGGAGGCGCCCCTGGCCGCCGGGGTGGCGGACGCGCTCAGGGCGGCGGGGGTCGCGGTCTTCGGCCCCTCGGCGGCGGCGGCGCGGCTGGAAGCCTCCAAGGCCTTCACCAAGGAGGTCTGCGACGACTGCGGCGCGCCGACCGCCGGCTATGCCCGCTTCACCGACCTTGCGGCGGCAGAAGCCTACGTGCGGGCCGAGGGCGCGCCGATCGTGATCAAGGCCGACGGGCTCGCCGCCGGCAAGGGCGTGGTCGTGGCGACGACGCTGGAGGAGGCGCTGGCCGCGCTCGCCGAGATGTTCGGCGGCAGCCTCGGCGCAGCCGGGGCCGAGGTGGTGATCGAGGAGTTCATGGAGGGCGAGGAAGCCTCGCTCTTCGTCCTTTGCGACGGCAGGGACGTGCTGCCGGTCGGCACCGCGCAGGACCACAAGCGCGTCGGCGAGGGCGACACCGGGCCCAACACCGGCGGCATGGGCGCCTATTCGCCCGCGCCGGTCGTGACCGACGCGGTGCTGGCCCGGGCGATGGACGAGATCGTGAAACCCACCGTGGCCGAGATGGCGCGGCGGGGGACGCCTTTCCAGGGCGTGCTCTACGCCGGTCTGATGATCCGTGACGGCCGCGCCCGGCTTGTCGAATACAACGTCCGCTTCGGCGATCCGGAGGCGCAGGTGCTGATGATGCGGCTCGGCGCGCAGGCCTTCGACCTGATCCAGGCCTGCGCCGAGGGCCGGCTGGCCGGCCAGCGGGTCAACTGGGCCGACGACCACGCGCTGACGGTGGTGATGGCGGCGGCGGGCTATCCCGGCGCCTACGCCAGGGGCTCGCAGATCCGCGGGCTGGAGGAACTGCCCGAGGATTCGGCGCATATGGTCTTCCACGCCGGCACCGCCGAACGCGACGGACGGACCGTCGCCGCCGGGGGGCGGGTGCTGAACGTCACCGCGCGCGGCGCGACGCTGGCCGAGGCGCGCGAGCGGGCCTACCGGATGGTGGACCGGATCGACTGGCCGGGCGGCTTCTGCCGGCGCGACATCGGCTGGCGGGCGCTTCCATGATCCTGCGCGACAAGCCCGGCCTCTGGGAGCTGCTTCTCGCCACGCGCGGCTCGATCATCCTGAATATCCTGCCGCAGCTCGCCGTGGTGAGCGGCTTCGCGCTTCTGGTCATGCTCGCCGACCGCTACTGGCGGCCGCTCACCCACACCAGCATCGCGCCCTTCACCGTGTTCGGCATCGCGCTGTCCCTGTTCCTCGGCTTTCGCAACAACGCCGCCTATGACCGCTGGTGGGAGGCGCGCCGGCTCTGGGGCCAGCTCATCGCCGACCTGCGGTCGCTCGGGCGCGAGACCGACCTCTTCCTGACCGCGCGCGAGCGGCGGCAGCGCGTGCTGCGACTCGCGCTCGCCTTCATGCACCGGCACCGCACCAACCTGCGCCGGAGCAGCGACGACCGGGCAAGCGGATGGGTGGCGGACCTGCCCGAGGGCCCGCACCCGCCCTGCACCGCGCTCGACGCGATCGGCGTCGAACTGGCGCAGGCCGCGCGCGAGGGCGCGCTCGACGGCTACGGCCAGCGCGCGCTCGCCCAGCGGCTCGCCGCGATCAGCTATGCCCAGGCGGGCTGCGAGCGGCTGGCCAACACGCCCCTTCCTTACGTCTATTCGCTGCTGATCTTCCGCACCGTCTGGCTCTATTGCCTGCTGGTGCCCTTCGGCCTGATCGACACGGCGGGATGGCTGACGCCGGTCTTCTCCGGGGTCATCGCCTATGTCTTCTTCGGCCTCGCCGAGGTGACCGAGGAACTCGGCCACCCGTTCGGCTCGACCCCGAACTGCCTGCCGCTCGACGCGATGTGCCGGACGGTGGAAATCTCGCTGGCGCCGCACCTCGGGATCCCCGCGCCCGAGCCGGTGAAGCCGATGGATTTCCTGCTCACCTGACCCGGTCGGGCGGAACGGTGGGGGGGTGGCTTTTTCCCGTCACCCCCGCGAAAGCGGGGGCCTCCCTGCCGGACGCCCGCCGCCTCGGCAGGGCAAAAGTGCGGCGGGAGAGAAAACCCGCCCCTCTTGCACCTTCGCCCCTTGGCACGAAGGGCGGCGGCCGACCGCGGGCGGGCGCTGCGCGACGCCGGGTTGGGGCGCTTCACGGCGCCGCTCTCCCGACGCCAGTTCTGCTGGTGGGTCGCAATGCGTCCGCCCTGGGGTGCGGTCGGGCACCGCCCGGGCTGGTCGCCCGGGCGAGAGGGGCTCGCAACGCGACTGTTCCCTCTCAATCCCGCGCAAGCGGGGGGGAGGAGCTACCTTCCCGGAGATGCCCGCTTTCGCGGCCATGACGGGACGGGGAAAGGCTCGGCTCCGGCAAGGCACGAAGGGCGGCGCGCGGCCGCGGGCGGGCGCTACACTCCAGAAGTTCGGGGCACTTTATGGCGCCGCTCTCCCGACGGCAGTTCTGCTGGTGGCGTCGAAGTGCGCCGGCCCTGGGGGGATGAGGCGCGCCCGGATGATCTGCCAATGGCAGATCATCAGCGCCGAATGCCCGCCGCCCCGGCGGCGGGCCGGAAGGCGGGCGCCGCCCGGGCTTGTCGCCCGGGCGAGACGGGGTGGCGTGGCGGTCCGCCTGCCCCCCCGCGCAAGCGGGGGCCTCCTGCCGCCCGCTCCGCGCCCGCCGTCCTCACATCTGCTTTTCCGGCATGTAGACCCTCAGCCCGTCGAGCGCTTCCGTCACCTTGATCTGGCAGGTCAGGCGCGAGCGGACCGGATCGGGCTCGTAGGCGAAGTCGAGCATGTCCTCCTCCATCGCGTCCCTCTTGGGCAGCTTCCCCACCCAGTCGGGATCGACATAGACATGGCAGGTCGAACAGGCGCAGGCGCCGCCGCAATCGGCCTCGATGCCCGGAATGCCGTTGTCGCGCGCGCCTTCCATCACGGTCAGCCCGGGGGCCACCTCCACGACATGTTCCTTGCCGCCAAATTCCACGTAGGTGATCTTCGCCATCTGTCTCGTCTTTCCGGATCAACGTCGCATCCCGCGCCGACATAGGCCAAAACCGGCGCCTTTGCCAGTGCCGTGCCCGCTTGCCCGCCGCCCCGGATGTTCCCCCTGCGTTCCTGCCGGCCGGCTGCCGCACTTCCCTCGCCATTGTTGAGCGGGGTCAATGTCCGCCTCCCGGGCCGGTGCTATGTCTCGCCGCACCCGCAACAGGAGGTCGACATGCACACCAACGCCCTTCCACATTTCGACGACAGCGACAACACCACCGGCTGCTGCCCGAGGTTCAATCCCGAAGGCTGGGACGGGCAGGACCTGCACTTCAGGGACAAGACCTTCGTCCGCGCCACTACGACAAGCGCGATCCACGTGCCGCTCAACATGGGCAAGGTCTTCGCACGGGTGCACGAACATCTGCGCGAGGCCGGCGCCTATGACCCCGACAACTTCATCGTGCTGAGCCGCGACCTGTCGCCCTGGCAGGCCGAGCACCTGTTCGCGGTCTCGCGCCCGGTCCCGCAGGAGGAAACCACGAGCCTCACCGGAGACTACGTCACCCGGGTCTTCGAGGGGCCCTATCGCGAGGCGAGGCACTGGCACGCCGAGATGGCGGCACTCGCCCGCGACAGGGGGGCGACGGCAGAGGAGGTCTATTTCTTCTACACCACCTGCCCCCGCTGCGCGAAAGCCTACGGCCGGAACTACGTCATCGGCGTGGCGCGGACGGATTGAGCCGCTGGCGGCAAACGGGGAGGGAAGCGACCTGCGGCCACCGGGTCAACCGCTGGGTCAGCCGCTGGGTCAGCCCCCGGCCCCCGCCGCATCCCGAACCACATCCGCGGCGGCGAAATGCGCCAACTGGTCACGGCGGGCCTTCTCGAAGGCCGGGCGGCCGCAGGCCCGGGCGACATAGGCGCGGAGCGCGCCGTAGCCCTCCGGCGCGCCCAGAACGCCCGGAACCCGCAGCACGTCGGCCATCAGGATGTCGGCGGCGGTGAAGCGCCCGGCCGCCAGCCAGTCGCGCGTCGCCAGCACCGCCTCGAGCCGCGCGAGGCGCTGCGCCATCCAGCCATCAAGCGGGTTCTCCGCCGGCTTCGACAGGCCGATGAACCACCAGGGCACGGTGACCATCTCCATCGAGTTCAGCGCCGCGACGATCCACTGGACCGTCTCCGCCCTGCCCTGCGGATCGCGCGGCATGAGCGCCGCGCTCTTCTCGGCCAGATGCAGCAGGCAGGCGCCGCTCTCGAAGATGCGCACCCCGCCGTCGTCGAGGAACGGCACCTGCCCGAAGGGCTGGCGGGCGAGGTGATCCGGTCCGCGATCCTCGAAGGGCACGGTGGCGACGGCATAGTCCAGCCCCGCCTCCTCCAGCGCCCAGCGCAGCCGCAGGTCGCGGACATGGCCGCGCGGGCCCTCCGGCACCCAGTCGTAGGTCCAGACGGTGATCCCCCCGGCCATGACGCCTCCCTCCGGCCGCGCCGCCCGGCCTATTCCACCGACAGCGCCACGAAACGCGGGTCCGCGCCGCGGCGGATCAGAAGCAGGAGCGACTTGCGCCCGGCGTCCGTCGCCTCGGTGATCCGCGCCTCGAGGTCGGCGATCGTGGTCACCTTCTGCTGGCCCGCCTCGGTGATCACGTCACCCGCCCGCAGGCCCTTCCCGTAGGCCTCGCCGGACTGGTCGATGTCGGTGATGACCAGCCCCTGGACATCGGCATCGAGCCCGAGCTCGCCGCGCGTCTCGTCGTTCAGCACGCCAAGCGTCATGCCGAGGATTTCCTTCGCGACGGGCGCCTCGTCGGCGGGCGCGGGCGACGGCGTCACCTCCTCGCCCTCCGCCGTCTCGCGCCGGCCGAGCGTGACCAGAAGCGTCTGGCTTTTGCCGTCGCGCAGCACGACGACGCGCACCGCGCGACCGACATCGGTGTCGGCGACGCGGCGGACAAGCTCGCGGGTGTCGGACACCTCCGCCCCGTCGAAGGCGGTGATGACATCGCCCGCCTGAAGGCCGCCGTCCTTCGCCGGCCCGTCCGGCACGTCGGTGACAAGCGCACCCCTGGCATCGCCAAGGCTCATCGCCTCGGCCACGTCGGGGGTCACGTCCTGGATGCGCACGCCGAGCCAGCCGCGCCGGGTCTCGCCGAATTCCCGCAACTGGCCCACCACCTTGGCGACGACGTTCGAGGCCATCGAGAAGCCGATCCCGATCGAGCCGCCGTTGGGGCTGAGGATCGCGGTGTTGACGCCGACGACCGCGCCTTCCATGTTGAAGAGCGGCCCGCCCGAGTTGCCGCGGTTGATCGCGGCGTCGGTCTGGATGAAGTCGTCGTAGGTGCCCGAAAGCTCGCGGTTGCGGGCCGAGACGATCCCGGCCGAGACCGAGAACCCCTGGCCGAGCGGGTTGCCCACCGCCAGAACCCAGTCACCCACCCGCATCAGGTCGGAATCGCCGAAGCTGACGAAAGGCAGGGGCGTGTCGCTGGTCACCTTCAGAAGCGCGATGTCGGTCTTGGGATCGGTGCCGACAAGCTTGGCGTCGAGCGTGTCGCCCGAGAAGAACTCGACCGAAATCTCGTCGGCGCCCTCGATCACGTGGTTGTTGGTGACGATGTAGCCGTCTTCCGAGATGACGAAGCCCGAGCCCAGCGCATTCGACCGCTGCGGCCCCTGGGGGCCACCGAAATCCTTGAAGAAATCCTCGAAGGGAGAGCCCTCGGGCACGATCGGCGCGCCGTCCGACGGCGCGGCGACCGTCGTCGTGGTGGTGATGTTCACCACCGCCGGGCTGACCTGCTGGGCCAGGTCGGCGAAGCTGTCGGGCGCCGCCCGGGCGCCGGCGTCCCCGGCGATCCCGAGCGCGAGCGCAAGCCCGAGCGCCGCCGCCCAGAGCGCCACCATCAGCGCCCCCGTCAACGCCGCCGCCGCTCCCGGCCGCTGTGCCGGCGCTTCCATCGTGATTGCCTGAGACTGCACGCCAAACTCCCTGCTTCCTGCCGGCGCCGCCACGGCCGCCCGGCCCATCCTCGAGGCAGGACTCACCGCCCACAAGTCAAAGCCGGTCTCGCCGCCTCAACTCGCCGTGATCGCCCCGGCCGTTCGTCCCGGCGCCGATGCGGGCGCCGGAACCGCCGTGATTGTCTCAGCCCCGCAGCCCCGTCGCAAGCCAAATGAGCGCGAGGCCGAGCGCCAGCGCGGCCAGCCCGAGGTTGCGGCGGGTTTCCACCGGCATCCGGCGGATCAGCTCGAGGATCTCGTCGATGCGCGACGGGGCCAGTGCAAGCACGAGCCCCTCCAGCGAAAGAACCAGCCCGATGGCAAGGAGAAGAAGTGCCACTCCCTCCATCGCCTAGGGCTGCGCCGGCTGGGCCGGCCCGGCCGGAGCGGCCGACGCGGGCTCGGTCGACTTCAGATAGTCGAAGAACTCGCTGTCGGGCGCGATGACCATCGTCGAGTTGCCGGCCTTGAGCGAGGCGCGATAGGCCGCGAGCGACCGGTAGAAGTCGAAGAACTCCGGATCCGCGCCATAGGCCTCGGCGAAGACGGCGTTGCGCTTGGCATCGGCCTCGCCGCGGATGATGTCGGCCTGGCGCTGGGAGTCGGAGACAAGCTCGACCTTGGTCCGGTCGGCCTGCGCCCGCACCCGCTGCGCCGCCTCGTTGCCGCGCGCGATCTCGTCGGCCGCCTCGCGTTCGCGTTCGGCCCGCATCCGCGCGAAGGTCGCGTCGAGGTTCTGCTCGGGCAGGTCGGTGCGCTTGAGCCGCACGTCGATGATCTCGACGCCGAGCGAGTTGGCCTCGTTGCGCGAGGCGTCGCGGATCCGCCCGGCGAGCGTCGCGCGGCCGGCCGAGAGGATTTCCGACGAGGTGACCGACCCCAGGACCTCGCGCGTCTGGGCGCGCAGGATCGTGTCGATCCGCTGCTCGGCCAGCGTCACGCCCGAGGCGCCGACGGCCTGGCGGAACCTCGACAGGTCGATGATCCGGTAGCGCGCGAAGGCATCCACCACCAGCCGCCTGTCGTCGAGCGGGGTGATCTCCAAAGGCTCGACATCGAGGCCGAGGATGCGGTCGTCATAGCGCACCACCTCCTGGATGAGCGGCAGCTTGAAGTAGAGCCCCGGCTCCTCGCGCACGGCCTTGATCTGGCCGAACTGGAGGACGAGCGCCTTTTCGCGTTCGTCGACGATGAAGACCGACGACCGCGCCGCGGCAATGGCGATGACGAGGACGGGAAGGATGAGCGCCGTGCGGTTCATCAGTTGGATCCTCCGGTCGCCGGTTGCCTGATAATCTCGTTGAGCGGCAGGTAGGGCACCACGCCCTGCCCGCCCTTGTCGTCCAGGATCACCTTGTCGACCTGCCCCAGAACTTCCTCCAGCGTCTCGAGATAGAGCCGCTTGCGGGTGACCTCCGGCGCCTTCTGGTATTCGGTCAGGACCGAGCTGAAGCGGCTCGCCTCGCCCTCGGCCTGGTTCACCACCTGGGCCCGGTAGCCCTCCGCCTCCTCCAGAAGCTGCGCGGCCTGGCCGCGCGCGCCGGCGAGCACGGTGTTGGCATAGGCGTCGGCCTCCTTCTGGAGCCGGTCGCGCTGCTGTTCGGCCGATTGCACGTTCTTGAACGCGTCGATCACCTCGCGCGGCGGATCGGCGCGGTCGAAGTTCACCCGCACGACGTTCAGGCCGCTGTCGTAGCTGTCGAGCGTGGTCTGTATCAGGTCCTTCAGCCGCTCGGCGATGATGCCGCGGTCGCGGTTGAGGATCGGCGCGAGCTGCGACTGGGCGATGATCTCGCGCATCGCGGATTCGGCCACGGCCTTGATCGTCAGGTCCGGGTCGCGCAGGTTGAACAGGTATTTCGTCGGGTCCGAGATGTTCCAGACCACCTGGAAGTCGATGTCGACGATGTTCTCGTCGCCGGTCAGCATCAGCCCGCTGTCGGCGCCGCCGCGACCGACGCCGATGTCCTCGGTCCGTTCCGGCGTCACCGGGATCACGTTCGCCGTGACCACCGGCCAGGGCGCGAAGTTGAGCCCCGGCTCGCCGATCGAGGAGAACTTGCCGAGGAAAAGCTCGACCGACTGCTCCTCCGGCTTCACGGTGTAGAACGAGGCGAAGGCCCAGAGCCCCGCCGCCGCCAGCACGCCAAGCCCCACGGTGCCGCGGGTGATCTGCGGCCCCTGCGATCCGCCGCCGCCGCCCGCCGGGCCACGAGGCCCGCCGCCGCGCCCGCCCATCAGCACGCGCAACTGGTCGGCACCCTTGCGCACGATCTGCTCGACATCCGGAATCTGCGGCCCCTCGCCCGGGCGCCGCCCGCCGCGGCCCCCCGGCCGGTCGTTGTCGTCTCCGCCGTCCGATCCGCCCCCGCCCCAGGGGCCCCCGCTGCCAGCCATCAACTTCCCCTTCCGTTCGTCTTTTTCACTTGTACACCCAACTGGTCGTTCCGCGGCGAAAACTCAAGCCGTCCTGACAGGTTTGCGCAAGGTCACCAGTTCCTCGGCCATCACCGGGTGGACCGCGACGGTGCGGTCGAAGTCCTCCTTGGTCGCGCCCATCCGGATCGCCACGGCGGCGAGCTGGATCATCTCGCCCGCCTCCGGCGCGACGATGTGGCAGCCGAGCACCCGGCGCGTGTCGGCCGCGACGACCAGCTTCATCAGCGCCCGATCCGGCCGCCCGGCGAAGGCCGACCGCATCGGCCGGAACGCTGTCGAATAGACCTCGATCGGCCCGGCCGCGCGCGCCGCCTCCTCGGTCAGACCAACGGTGCCGAACTCGGGCCGGGTGAAGACCGCCGACGGCACCAGCCCGTGGTCGGCCCTCGCCGGCGTCCCGCCGAAGACGGTGTCGGCGAAGGCATGGCCCTCGCGGATGGCGACCGGCGTCAGGTTGATCCGGTCGGTCACGTCGCCCACCGCATAGACCGAGGGGACGGCGGTCTGTGACCATTCGTCCACCATGACCTCGCCGCGCTTGCCAAGCTTCACGCCGGCCGCCTCGAGCCCGAGGCCCTCGGTGTTGGGCTGCCTCCCGGTTGCATAGACGACCTTGCCGAAGACCGCCTCCCCTCCGTCCGTCGCCACAACGCGGCTGCCGCCCGGAACGGGCTCGATCCTTGCCACGTCGCAGCCCGTGCGCAGGTCGATTCCGGCCGCGCGCATGTGCTCGGCGACGTGGTCGCGCGCCTCGCGGTCGAAGCCGCGAAGGATCTGCTCGCCCCGGTAGACCTGCGTCACCTTCACGCCCATCCCGTTCAGGATGCAGGCGAATTCGCAGGCAATGAAACCGCCGCCGACGATCAGCACCGACGCCGGCAGCGCATCGAGCCGGAAGATGTCGTTCGAGGTCAGCACCCCGGCGGCTGCCGCCGTCGCGGGAACGAAGGGCCGCCCGCCGGTCGCGATCAGGACATGCTTGGCGCTGACCGTCCGCCCGCTGGCCAGCCGCACGCTGTGGGCGTCGGCAAGGGTCGCGCGGGTATCGAAGACGGTGACGCCGGCCCTCTCGAGCCCGCCCCGGTAGGCCGCTTCCAGCCGGTCGAGCTCGGCGTCGAGCCTGGCGCGGAACGCCGGCCAGTCGAAGCCGCCTGCCGTCACCTCCCAGCCGTAGGCGCGCGCCTCGGCGATGCCGTCGCGGAAGGACGAGGCGAAGACCATCAGCTTCTTCGGCACGCAGCCGCGGATGACGCAGGTGCCGCCCATCCGGTCTTCCTCGGCCAGCGCGACCCTCGCGCCGTGCTCGCCCGCAGCGATCCGCGCCGCGCGCACCCCGCCGGAGCCGCCGCCGATGACGAAAAGATCATAGTCGAAGGCCATGTGCCCGTCCCCGCCCGCCGTCCTGCCCGCCGTCAACCCGCCGTCAACCCGCCGGCTCAGCGCCCGAGGTCGGAGAACACGTTCTTCGCTTCCGCGAGGTCGAGCCGTCCGTGTTCGACCGCGCCCGAGGCGATGTCGCGCATCTCGACCCTTCCGTCGCCATAGCCGATCACGACCCGGTCACAGATATCCACGAAGAGCCCGTTTTCAACCACGCCCGGCACCTGGTTGAGCGCGAGCGCGAGCTGGCGCGCGTTGCCGATCCGCCCCAGATGCAGATCGAGGATGCGGTTGCCCTCGTCGGTCGTGTAGGGCCGGTCGCCGTCCATCCTCAGCGTCACCTCGCGGCCGAGCACGTCGAGCGCGCCAAGCATCTCCTCGACCAGCGCCTTGGTCGTCTGCCAGCCGAAGCCGATGACCTCGATCGGCAGCGGGAAGGCGCCGAGCCGGGTGACCTCCTTGCCCGCATCGGCGATCACCACCATCCGGTCCGACGCGGTGGCGACGATCTTCTCCTGCAAGAGCGCCCCGCCGCCGCCCTTGATCAGGTTCAGTTCGCCGTCGAACTCGTCGGTGCCGTCGATCGTCAGGTCGAGCCAGCGCGCCTCGTCCAGCGTCACCACCTCGATCCCCTCGGCCCGCGCCAGCGCCGCGGTGCGGCTGGAGGTCGGAACGCCGACGATCTTCAGCCCCTCCTCGCGCACCCGCTCGCCGAGCACGCGCACCATCCAGGCCGAGGTGGACCCGGTGCCGAGCCCCACCCGCATGCCGCCCTCGACGAGTTCCACGGCCTTCTTGGCGGCGACGAACTTCGCCTTCTCGACAGGGGACAGGTCGGCGGCCATGACTCACTCCGTTGCGGTCCTGGCCCGGTTATACGCAGGATATGGTCCGGGGGCGAGCGGGAATCGCCGGCCGCCTGCGCGCCGCCCGAGCCGCGCGAGCCCTCCGCCCGGGGCCGACCCACCGTCCGCCCGCCTGCCCCCGCCCGGCCGCCTGTCCGGCTCCTGCCGCCCGGCCGCGCCGTCCTGCCGCGCAAAAGCGGGACCTGCCGCGCAGCCGGACCCGGGTGCAGGTCGCGCCCCCTCCCCCGCGAAAACCTGTCGCACCCCTGCCCGCGCAAACCCCGGCCCGGCCGATGCCGCTTGCGCCGGCATGACATCCTGCGCCGAACGGCGGGGGCTCGCGCCGGTCGGGCGGCCCCGCTCCTCCGCCCCTGCCACCCGGCGCAGGCCGGGGGTCTTCCTGCCGGTTGCGCGCTTTCCGCCGGGATGCGTCGTTTTCCGCCCGGCGGCGTGCCCGCGCCGGGCCGATAAGATGCGACCAAGGAAGCGCGCGCCATGTATGTCCTGCACTACGCCCCCGACAACGCCTCGCTGATCGTGCGCCTCGCGCTCGAGGAGATGGGCGCGCCCTACCGCACCGCGCTCGTCGATCGGCGCGCCCGGGCGCAGGACGGCGCGGCCTACCGGCGGCTCAACCCCGCCGGGCTGATCCCGGCGTTGGAGACGCCGGAGGGCACGGTCTTCGAGACCGGCGCAATCCTTCTCTGGCTCGCCGAACGCCACGGCGCGCTGGCGCCGCTGCCCGGAGATCCCGCCCGCGGCGATTTCCTCAAGTGGCTGTTCTTCACCTCGAACACGCTCCATGCCGAAACCCGGATGCTGTTCTACCCCGACCGCTACGCCGGGACGGAGGCGACCGTCGCCGCCTTCTCCGCCAGAACCCGCGACCGCATTAACCGCCACCTCGGGCTTCTCGACGACATGGCCGCCGCCCGGCCCGGCTGGTGCCGGCCCGATCAGCCCTCGGTCCTGACCTTCTACCTCTCGGCGCTGCTGCGCTGGCTCGCGCTCTACCCCGAGGACACCGCCGGCTGGTTCGACATCGCCGCGCATCCGGCGCTCCGGGCCGTCGCCGCGGCGATGGAGGCGCGCCCCGCCGCCCGGCGGGCGGCCCTTGCCGAGGGGCTCGGCGACACCATCTTCACCAGACCCTCCCACGCAAACCCGCCCGAGGGCAGCGCGACCTGAAAGGAAACCCATGTTCCTCTCCGTCTTCGACATGTTCAAGGTGGGTGTCGGCCCGTCGTCCTCGCACACGATGGGGCCGATGGTGGCGGGGGCGCGCTTCCTCGACAGCTTGCGCGCCTCGCCCTTCCACCCGAAGGGGCTGCGCGCCTCGCTGCACGGCTCGCTCGCCTTCACCGGCAAGGGCCACGCGACCGACCGCGCCACCATCCTCGGCCTCGCGGGCTTCCTGCCCGACAGCTACGACCACGACAAGGCCGAGGCCACGCTGGCCGCCATCGCCGGGACCGGCACCGTCACGCCCCCCGGCCTGCCGACGCTCGCCTTCCGCCCCGAAAGCGACCTGGTGTTCGACTACCGCGAGCGGTTGCCCGGCCATTCCAACGGCATGATCCTGATGGCGACCGATGCCCAGGGCGACGTGATCCTGCAGGAGACCTACTATTCCATCGGCGGCGGCTTCGTCGTGACCGCCGCCGAACTCGCCGGGGCTGACAAGAAGGCTGCGGCCCCCTCGGGCGTCCCCTATCCGTTCGAGACCGCGGCCGAGATGCTGGAAATGGCCGCCGCCTCCGGCAGGTCGATCGCCGCGATGAAGCGCGCCAACGAGCTTCACTTTCGCAGCCCGGCGGCGGTCGATGCCGGCATCGCCCGGCTCTGGCAGGTGATGAACGACTGCATCGAGCGCGGGCTGAAGGGCGAGGGCATCCTGCCGGGCGGGCTGAAGGTGCGCCGCCGCGCCAGGGCGATCCACGAGGCGCTTCTGGCCGAACGCGGCCTGAACCTCGTCCCCCCGCACACGATCAACGACTGGATCAGCCTCTACGCGCTCGCCGTGAACGAGGAGAACGCGGTGGGCGGCCAGGTCGTCACCGCGCCGACCAACGGCGCGGCGGGCGTCCTGCCGGCGGTGCTGCGCTACTGGCTCGACCACGTGCCGGGCGCCTCGCCAACGCGGATCGGGGAATTCCTGCTGACCGCCTCGGCGATCGGCGGCCTGTGCAAGCACAACGCCTCGATCTCGGGCGCCGAGGGCGGCTGCCAGGCCGAGATGGGCAGCGCCGCGGCGAGGGCCGCGGCCGGGCTCTGCGCCGGCCTCGGCGGCACCCCCGAGCAGGTCGAGCACGCCGCCGAGATCGCGCTCGAACACCACCTCGGGATGACCTGCGACCCGGTGAAGGGCCTCGTCCAGGTGCCCTGCATCGAAAGGAACGCGCTCGGCGCGATCAAGGCCGTCTCGGCCGCCTCGCTCGCGCTCAGGGGCGACGGCCAGCATTTCGTCCCGCTCGACGCCTGCATCGAGACGATGCGGCAGACCGGGCATGACATGCACGAGAAATACAAGGAAACCTCGCTCGGCGGCCTCGCCGTCAACGTGCCGAACTGCTGAGCCCCGGGGACGGGTCCGGGGGCGAGTGCGGGGACGGGTCCGGGGGCGAGTTCAGGGGCGGTTTCGCCACCTCCGGCGGCGACCCGCCGGGGAGGCGCTGCCTCCCCGGACCCCTCTGGGGTATTTTCGCAACGAAGAAGAAGCAGGCCCACGCGAACCCGAAGACCCCCCGGGGGCATCGCGTTCGGGATGATCCTGCCGACCCCCACCGACGCCCCTCCCGTCCGCCCTGGCGCAAGGCTCCCCGCCAGAGGCTCCCCGACCCTCCGGCGGCGCGCGGCCGGGCGAGAGAAGGCGCCGCGCCATCGCCGGAAACCGGCGCCGGCGGTCGTTTTGGCGCTGGACGCCGCCGCCGCGCCCGGCTAGCGCTGGCCCATGACCCAGTCCGACCGCATCCTGCCCGGCGTGGCGCTGATGATCGCCTTCTGCATCGTGGCGCCGCTGATCGACGTCGCCTCGAAACTCGCCACGCAGGGCGTGCCCGTGGGCGTGATCGTGCTTGGCCGCGGCATCGTGCAGGCGGCGCTGATGCTGCCCTTCGTCCTGGCGCTGCGCCTTCCCTTCGCGCTCGACCGGCGGGCGCTGGCGCTGGTCACGCTGCGCGCCCTCCTCCTCGCCCTCTCGACCTACTGCTTCGTCGCCGCCGTCCGCGTCATGCCGATCGCCGATGCGCTCGCCATCGTCTTCGTGGAGCCCTTCGTGATCCTCCTCATCGGCCGGTTCGCCTTCGGCGAGGCGGTCGGGCCGCGGCGGCTGGCCGCCTGCGCCGTGGGCTTCATCGGCTCGCTCTTCGTGATCCAGCCCTCGTTCGCGGCCTTCGGGCCGGTGGCGCTCTTCCCGCTCGGCACCGCGGTCAGCTTCGCCTTCTACGTGATCGTGACGCGATCGCTCTCGCGCCGCGTCCATCCGGTGCCGATGCAGTTCCACACCGCGCTCCTCTCGGCGCTGATCTGCCTGCCGCTCCTGGCGCTCGGCACGCTGGCGGGGGAACCCTCGACCACCTTCGTCCTGCCGCAGGGCATCTTCTGGCTCTGGGTCTTCTGCGTCGGCCTCGCCTCGGCGGTCAGCCACATGGCGATCACCTATGCGCTGAAATTCGCCCCCTCCGCGACGCTGGCGCCGCTCCACTATCTGGAGATCGTCACCGCCACGCTGTTCGGCTATCTGGTCTTCGGCAACTTCCCGAACGCGCTGACGCTGACCGGAATCGCGATCATCGTCGCCTCGGGGCTCTACATCATCCACCGCGAGCGGGTGAGCGACCGGGCCCGGCGGCTGGCCATGCCGTTGCCTGCCTGAGCCCGGCGAGAGCCCGGGCGAGGGCCGCGCGCGGCAGGATCACCAGCATCCCCGGCGCCGTGAAGCCCATCTCGACCGGGCCTTCGGCAAGGTTCGAGGTGCCGATCCGGCCATCGGGGCGGAAGTCGAGCCCGCCGATCGGCCAGCGCAGGCCGCTGGCCTCGCCCGCGATCCGCGCCATCGGAAACAGCGACACCCGCGTGCCCGGCCGGAGGTCGAGCGCGAGGCGGCGCGGCGCGGCGAAGGCCACGTCCTTCTCGGTCAGGACCACGCAGCGCCGCGCCGGATGGCGGACGAGCGCGTTCCAGGCGGCGAGCGTATGGTCGGCGCGCGGCCCCGCGAAGCCGAGCGCGAGGATATGCGGCGCCTCGATCCGCACCAGGCATTTCTCGAAATCGGTCGTTTCCTGCTCGGCCACGCGCAGGAAGCGCTCCGGCGGGATCGCGGCGCGGCTGGCCGCCGTCACCGAATCGAGATCGCCGATCACGCGATCGGGAAGGCGCCCCGCCCTGACCGCCTTATTGGCGCCACCATCGGCCGCTACCAGCAGGGGCGCGAGCCTCAGCGCCGCCTCGAGCGCAGCCGTGCGGACGGCACCGGCGCCCAGGAGCGTGACTGGCAGGGAAGATTGGACAATCTCGGCTATCATGGCAGAATTGATGACGATTGAGGCGCAATACCACACTATTGGCCAGAAAAAATCCTTCAATTTACCCGGTTTTGTCCACGCTGGCGCGCCAGTTCGGGTCCAGCCTGAACCGGCAGGCAATGAGCAGAAGGCGAGCGATAGATGATCGGTCCCAGCAAGATCCTGACGGTCTCGTACGGCACGTTCTCGTGCACGCTGGAAGGTTTCGACGATCCCTTCAACACCATGAGGGCGATTGCCGAGTATTTCCGCGACCTCGCCGCCGAGGATCGCTATTTCGGGGCGACCCCGCCCACGCCGGACGCCGAGATGCTTCACCGCATCGCCGAGCGCGAGGTCCAGCGCCGGGTCGAGGCCCGCGTCGACGAGCAGGGAATCGTCCTGCGCGCCGCCGACGGACCGGCTGCCGCGCAGGTTGCCGCGCCGGTTGCGGTGCCGCGCACCGAAACCTCCGCTGCGGCGCTGGCCACCGCCGCCGTCGCCGGGCCCGTCGCTGCGCCGGTTGCCCGGCCCGAGGAGGCCCGCGCGGCCGAACCCGAACCCGCCGCCGCTATGGAAGCCGCGACGGAAAGCGCCGACCGGCCCGATTCCGTCTTTGCCGAGGACCTGACCTTCGCCACCGAACCCGCCGCCCCCGGGATGGCGGCGCCCGAAATGGCGGCGCCCGCGGCCGATCATGACAGCAGCGATGTCGCCGCCAAGCTGGCGCGCATCCGCGCGGTGATCGCCGCCGCCCAGTCCGCGAAGACCGCCCCGGCGGCGGCCCCCGCCGCCAAGGCCGGCGCAACGCTTGAGGAGGAAGAGGCCCTCGCCGCCGGACCGGCCGGATTCGACGAGGAGCCCGAGGCCGCGCCTCTCGAGGCGATCGCCGCGGTCGACGACGATTTCGGCTTCGACCTGGAACTGGACGAGCTGCACGCGGTGCGGCCGGCCGAGGCCGCCGCAGCGCCTGCCGAGCCGGCAGCGGTGGTGGAGGAAGTCGCCGGCGAAGCCGCCGAAGAGATCGCCGTCGCCGCGATCGCGGAACCGGCCGCCGAAACCCCCGCCGACGTGTCCCTCGTCATGGCCGGAGAGGAAGAGCCGGAGGCCGTGGAGGCCCCGTCCGAGACCGAAGAAGCGTCCGAGACCGAAGACGTGTCCGGGGCCGGGGAAGCGGCCGCGGAAACCGCCGAGGACTGGACCCCGGAATGGGCTGCGACCGACGAGGCGATGGACGACGAGGACTACGCGGCGCTTGCGCTTGCCACGCTGGCGGGCGCGGCGCCGGAGGCCCGCGCCGGGGGCGATGCCGGGACCGCTGACGAGGCGGCGACGGAGGACGAGACGCTCGACGCGCTCGACCTGTCGGGCTGGCGCGTCGCCGAGCCCGCCGCCGAGGCGGAGATGATCGCGGCAGAGGCGCCCGCGGACGCATTCGACCCCGAAGGGGAAGACGACTTCGCGGCGCTCGCCGAGGACGCCGGAGCCGGCGAGACCGCTGCGGAAGAAGAAGATGAGGACGGCGAAGATACGTCTTTCGCCGCCGACGTGGCGCCCGCCGAGCGGCGTCCGGGCTTCTTCGAACGGGCCCGCGCCCGCGTCATCAATATCCGCCGCGGCGCCGCTGCCCCCGAAGCCGAGGCCGAAACCGTCGAGGCCGACGCCGAAACCATCGAGGCCGAAGCCCGGGCGACCATGCCCGTCGAAACCGCCGGGAACGAGCCCGCGGTCGAGGCCGAGGACGACGCCAGCCACGCGGCGATCTTCGCCGCGCTGAACCAGGCGGAGGACGAGAGCGCCGCTTTCGAGGACGACCTGGCCGAAACGGCGCATGAAGCGCAGGGCGTCGAGGCCGAGGCCGAAGACGACGCGGCCCAGGACGCCGGGACCGAAGAGGCCGGGACCGAAGAGGCCGCGATCCTCGCCGGCATCGGCGCGGCGATCGACGCCGCCGGGACCGAACCGCAGGAGGAGGACGACGAGCTTCTGGACGAGTTGTCGGCGATCGCCCGGGACGCCCGCCGCGACGCCCACGAGGGCCGGGCGATCCTCGAGGATCACGCCGGCGACGGCGAGGCTTCGGTCGAGCGGCTGATGGAGGAGGCGAAATCCAAGCTCGAGGGTGTCGAGAGCCGCCGCCGCTTCTCGGCCATCGCCCACCTCAAGGCCGCCGTGGCCGCGACCGTCGCCGACCGCAAGCTCAAGTCGCATGACGTGACCGCCGAGGAGGGCGACGCGCCGGTCGAGGACATCGAGCGCTACCGTGACGACCTGTCGAAGGCCGTCCGACCGCGCCGCCCGACGACCGAGGGCGCGGCGGTGACGCGCCGTCCCGAGATCAGCGAACGCCCAGCACCCCTGGTTCTCGTCTCTGAGCAGCGGGTCGACCTTGACGACGACGCGGTGAAGCCCGCCGCCATGATCCGGCCGCGCCGGATCGGCGCCGCGGC
>JAUQYB010000070.1 GCA_030837825.1 Albidovulum sp. | reverse complement strand
GAACATCGCCGCCGGTGTGGCGCATGTGAACTCCTCGTTCAACAACACCAAGATCCTGATCTCCGACGTCCAGGGCAACGCGATCGCCTGGTCCTCGGCCGGCACGATGGGCTTCAAGGGCTCGCGCAAGTCGACGCCCTATGCCGCCCAGATGGCCGCCGAGGATGCCGGCCGCAAGGCCCAGGAACACGGCGTGAAGACGCTGGAGGTCGAGGTGCAGGGCCCCGGTTCGGGGCGTGAATCAGCACTCCGCGCGTTGGCGTCCGTCGGCTTCAACATCACCTCGATCCGTGACGTGACGCCGATCGCCCACAACGGCTGCCGCCCGCCGAAGCGCCGCCGCGTCTGATACAGCATTCCGCCACCCGGGCCTGTCGCGAGGCATGGCCCGGGTGGCCTTCGCATTTTCCTCGGGCGTTCCCGGACTTCGGACATGGGCCGGGAGCAGGTATGGAGGCAGAACGCATGATCCACAAGAATTGGGCCGAGCTGATCAAGCCGCAGCAGCTTGAGGTCAAGCCGGGCAACGACCCGCAGCGTCAGGCGACGCTCGTCGCCGAACCGCTGGAGCGGGGCTTCGGCCTGACGCTTGGCAACGCACTGCGCCGGGTGCTGATGTCGTCGTTGCAGGGCGCCGCCATCACCAGCGTGCAGATCGACAACGTGCTGCACGAGTTTTCCTCGGTCGCGGGCGTGCGCGAGGACGTGACCGACATCGTGCTCAACCTCAAGGGCCTCAGCCTGAAGATGGAAGTCGAGGGGCCGAAGCGGCTCTCGATCTCGGCCAAGGGTCCCGGCGTCGTCACCGCGGGCGACATTTCGGAATCGAACGGCATCGAGGTCCTGAACAAGGATCACGTGGTCTGCCACCTCGACGAGGGCGCGGACCTGTTCATGGAACTGACCGTCGACACCGGCAAGGGCTATGTCGCCGCCGACCGCAACCGGCCCGAGGACGCGCCGATCGGCCTGATCCCGATCGACGCGATCTATTCGCCGGTCAAGAAGGTCAGCTACGAGGTCCAGCCCACCCGCGAGGGCCAGGTGCTCGACTACGACAAGCTGACGATGAAGATCGAGACCGACGGCTCGCTGACGCCGGACGATGCGGTGGCCTATGCCGCCCGCATCCTCCAGGACCAGCTCGGTATCTTCGTGAACTTCGAAGAGCCGGAATCGGCCGGCAAGGGCGAGGCCGAGGAGGGGCTGGAGTTCAATCCGCTGCTGCTCAAGAAGGTCGACGAGCTGGAGCTGTCGGTGCGGTCCGCCAACTGCCTGAAGAACGACAACATCGTCTATATCGGCGACCTGATCCAGAAGACCGAAGCCGAGATGCTGCGCACCCCGAACTTCGGCCGCAAGTCGCTGAACGAGATCAAGGAGGTGCTTTCCGGCATGGGCCTGCATCTCGGCATGGAAGTCGAGGACTGGCCGCCGGAGAACATCGAGGATCTGGCGAAACGGTTCGAGGACCAGTTCTGATAGACTCTTCGGGGGCTGTCGCCTAGACGGCCCCCGGAAATGCCCGCGGATGGCGGGGAAGACCCGGGCCATGAGCCCCAAGGAGAGCGGTGCGAGGACCACGCCCGCCGGACAAAGCAAAAAGACGTTAGGAGATCATCATGCGTCACGCCCGCGGCTACCGCCGCCTGAACCGCACCCATGAGCACCGCAAGGCGCTTTTTGCCAACATGGCCGGGTCGCTCATCGAACACGAACAGATCAAGACCACCCTTCCCAAGGCGAAGGAACTGCGTCCGATCATCGAGAAACTGATCACGCTGGCCAAGCGCGGCGACCTGCATGCCCGCCGTCTCGCGGCCGCGCAGCTCAAGCAGGACATGCATGTGGCGCGTCTCTTCGACGTGCTCGCCCCCCGCTACAAAGAGCGTCAGGGCGGCTATGTGCGCGTCCTGAAGGCCGGCTTCCGCTACGGTGACATGGCGCCGATGGCGATCATCGAATTCGTCGATCGCGATCCCGACGCCAAGGGCGCTGCCGACAAGGCCCGCCTTGCGGCGGAAGAAGCGGCCGAGGCGTAACTGTCTGCGCCCGCGCCCACCGCAATTGGACAGCCCCGCCGAGCGATCGGCGGGGCTTGTCTTTCGGCCCGGCCCGGCCAGTGGGGCCCGCGGTAGGTCGGGAAAGGTCAGTTGGCGCCGACGCGCGCCTGCCGCCGTTCGCCCAGCGCTTTCTCGGCAACACTTTGAATCATTTCGGCAAGCTGCGCATCCGCGACAGGGGTTGCGCCGAGAAATTCGAGAAGATCGGTCCGGACAGAATCGGGAAGCCTCATGAGGCTGGCAAACAGGCCGGGATTGATCGTAAGCAAAATGGTAACCCTCACAACGAAGCGGACTATGGCGCACAATTTACGGTTGACCGGTCTGAAAGCAACTTGTCTAAAAGGACATGTCTGGAATGCCGACACTTGATCCTATCCTGCACAGCCTGGCGCTGATGGCGCCGGCCGGCTATTTCATCGGATTGCACATCCGCTATGCCTCGCCGCTGATGCAGTTCTCGAACTACAATCAGGACTGGCTCGACAACTATACCGAGAAGGCCTATGCGCTCCGCGATCCGACGATCGCCTGGGGCTTCAGCAAGGAGGGCGCGAGCCGCTGGGCTGACATCGGCATTCCCGATCCGTTCGGACTTTTCGCCGAGGCCAAGAAATTCGGGCTCACCTTCGGGCTGACCGTTTCCTGCGGCCCCGTCAGGTCACGGACGATCTCGAGTTTTGCCCGCTCCGACCGCGATTTCCTTGACGAGGAAATCGAGAAGATCGCCCATCTGGTGCGGCGCCTGCACGACATCACCGAGCCCCCCGAAAGCCTGACGACCGCCCAGATCGAGGCGCTGCGGCTGATCGCGGCGGGGGACCGGCACGCGGCGGCGGCGAACAAGCTGAACATTTCCGAAAGCGCGCTCAAGGCGCGCCTCCTGTCGGCGCGGCAGAAACTGCTCGCACGGACGACGGCCGAGGCGATCCAGCGCGCCAAGGACTACAGGTTGCTGTGACCCCGTGCAGGCTTGTCGCCTGCATGCGGGACCGGTGGGGTAAGTGAAGCGGGGGCAACGCATGCGCACCACAGTCCTGTCGTTCGCAAATCTCCATGACCACGGAGAGCTGTTTGCGAACCTCTTCCGGGCGCGGAAGCAATCCTTCATCGTCGAGAAGCGCTGGAACCTCCCCGAGGCGCTCGACATGGAGTATGATCAGTATGACACGCCCGCCAGCCGCTGGATCGCCATCCACGACGACCGGGGGCAGGTCTATGCCGGTATCCGCCTGACCCCCACCACGGCGAAATGCGGCATCTACAGCTACATGATCCGCGACGCGCAGCGCGGGCTGCTGTCGAGCCTGCCGACCGACCTGCTCTATGACGAGGCGCCGGTCGATCCCAACATCTGGGAATGCACGCGCGTCTTCGTCCTGCATTCGACGCCGCAGATCATCCGCCGCCGGGTGCATGGCTACATGGTTGGGGCGATGGTGAAGTCGGCGCGCGAGCTTGGCGCGACGCAGCTCATCGCGATCACCCCGGCGAACTGGCCGCGCTGGTACGGGCGCTGCGGCCTGACCGCCATCGCGGTCGGCCCGGTCATGTATGTCGATGACGGCGACTACCAGTGCGTGCTGATCGACCTTGCCGCGAAGATGCACTGAGGCCTGCCGTCCGCACGTGAACGCGACGAACCCCGGCCGCAGGGCGGCATCGCCGCTTTCCGCCGCCGGTCGGGCAGGGTAGTCTTCCCCCATGTCCGACCTGTTCGACCGCACCGATCCCCCGGCTGCGGGGGCCGCCGCGCCGCGGCCCCTGGCCGACCGGCTGCGCCCGCATGCGCTCTCCGAGGTCATCGGGCAGGAAAAGGTGCTGTCCCCCGAAGGCCCGCTTGGCGCCATGCTGGCTTCGGGCAGCCTCTCCTCGCTCATCCTCTGGGGGCCGCCGGGCGTCGGCAAGACCACCATCGCCAGGCTCCTGGCCGATGCGACCGATCTGGCCTTCGTCCAGATCAGCGCGATCTTCACCGGCGTGCCGGAGCTCAGGAAGGTCTTCGACGCGGCCAGGCTCCGCCGCCAGCAGGGTCGCGGCACGCTTCTCTTCGTCGACGAGATCCACCGCTTCAACAAGGCCCAGCAGGACAGCTTCCTGCCGCACATGGAGGACGGCACCATCGTCCTGGTCGGCGCCACGACCGAAAACCCCTCGTTCGAGCTCAACTCCGCGCTGCTCAGCCGGGCGCAGGTGATCGTCCTCGACCGGCTGACGCCGGCCGATCTCGAACGCCTGGCGCAGCGCGCCGAACGCGATCTCGGACGCGCGCTGCCGCTTCGTCCCGAGGCGCGAGACGCGCTGATCGAGATGGCCGACGGCGACGGGCGGGCGCTTCTGAACCTCGTCGAACAGGTCGCCGCCTGGAAGCTTGCCGAGCCGCTATCGACCGAGGCGCTGTCGAAGCGGCTGATGCGCCGGGCAGCGAAATACGACAAGAGCGGCGACGAACACTACAACCTCATCTCGGCGCTGCACAAATCCGTCCGCGGCTCGGACCCGGACGCGGCGCTTTACTGGTTTGCCCGGATGCTCGAGGGGGGGGAGGACCCGCGCTACCTCGCGCGCCGGATCACCCGCATGGCGGTGGAGGACATCGCGCTGGCCGATCCGCAAGCGCAGTCGGTCTGCCTTCACGCCTGGGAGATCTATGAACGCCTCGGCAGCCCGGAAGGGGAGCTGGCGCTGGCGCAGGCGCTCGTCTACCTCGCGCTCGCGCCCAAGTCGAACGCGGGCTACATGGCCTACAAGGCCGCGCGTGACCTTGCCCGCCGAACCGGCTCGGAGCCGCCGCCGAAGCACATCCTCAACGCGCCGACGCGGATGATGAAGGAGCAGGGCTTCGGCGCGGGCTATGCCTATGACCATGACGCCGAGGATGCCTTTTCCGGCCAGAACTACTTCCCCGAAGGGGTCCGGCGCCCGGTCCTCTATCAGCCGGTCGACCGCGGCTACGAACGCGAGCTGAAGAAGCGGCTCGACTGGTTCGCGAAACTCCGCACCGAGCGGAACCGCTGAGGCCGCGCGCCAGACCGACGGCGGCAGGGGCAGGAAGGCTTGTCCGGTTGACTTCCCGGCGACCCCGCGTCAGAGGAGGCGCCATGATCCAGACTCTTTTCCAGGTGGCAATCGGCGGCGCGCTCGGCAGCGCGGCGCGGTATCTGGTCAACGTCACCGCGATGCGGCTTCTCGGCCCCGGCTTTCCCTGGGCGACGGTCGCGGTGAACGTCGCGGGCTCCTTCCTCATGGGGGCGCTTGTCGTCGCGCTCGCGCACAGGGATGCGATGCGGCTTGCGCCCTTCCTGATGACCGGCGTGCTCGGCGGCTTCACAACCTTCTCGGCCTTCTCGCTGGATGCGCTGACGCTGTGGGACCGGGGCCAGGCCGGGCCCGCCGCGGCCTATGTCGCAGGCTCCGTCGCGGTCTCGCTTGCCGCCATCGTCGCGGGAATGGCGACCGCGAGGGCCGTCTTCGCATGACTGGCGTGACGACCCTGACCGTGGCGGAGGCCGAGGGCGAAAGCCGGCTCGACCGCTGGCTGAAGAAGCGCTTTCCCGAGATCACCCAGGGCCAGGTGGAAAAGCTCTGCCGCACCGGGCAGATCAGGGTGGACGGCGGCCGGGTCAAGGCCTCCACCCGCGTCTCGCCGGGCCAGCAGGTCCGCGTGCCGCCCTTGCCCAGGGCCGCCCCCGCCACGGCGCCGAAGCCCGAGGCCGGGATCAGCGAGGCCGATGCGCGGATGATCCAGGCGGCGGTCCTGTGGAAGGACGAACACATCATCGCGCTGAACAAGCCGCCGGGCCTGCCGAGCCAGGGCGGCTCGGGGCAGGGCGGGCGCCATGTCGACGGGCTGACGCCCGCGCTGATGTTCGGCTACAAGGACCGGCCGAAGCTCGTCCACCGGCTCGACAAGGACACTTCGGGCGTCCTTCTCCTCGCCCGGACCGACCGCATCGCGCGGGCGCTGTCGGAAGCCTTCCGCGCCCGCACCACCCGCAAGATCTACTGGGCTGCGGTCGCGGGCGTGCCCAGCCCGAAGATGGGCACCGTCCGCTTCGGGCTGGTCAAGGCGCCGGGCCACGGGGCCGGCGGCGAGGGCGAAAGGATGATTGCCATCCATCCCGCCAAGGTCGACGAGACCGAAGGCGCGAAACGCGCGACGACCGACTACGCCGTGCTCGACGCGCTGGGGAGCCGCGCCGCCTGGGTGGCGCTGGTGCCGGTCACCGGGCGGACGCACCAGCTTCGCGCCCACATGGCCGAACTGGGCCACCCGATCGTCGGCGACGGCAAGTATGGCGGATCGGGGCAGGAGAACCTCGGCGACGGCTGGGGGGCGCAGCTTGGCGGCGAGATCAGCCGCAAGCTGCACCTTCACGCCCGCTCGATCGGGTTCGACCATCCGGTGACCGGCAAGCGGATCACCCTGACCGCCCCCCTGCCCGATCACATGAAGCGCACCTGGAAGACGCTCGGCTGGTCGGAACAGGATGTGCCCGCCGATCCCTTCGCGGAGGAGACATGAGCCATGCGCCCCGCCTTGTCGTCTTCGACGTGGACGGCACGCTGATCGACAGCCAGAACCACATCCTCGCCGCGATGGAACAGGCCTTCGGCGCCACCGGTCACAGGATGCCGGCGCGCGAAGAGGTGCTGTCGATCGTCGGCCTGTCGCTGCCGGTCGCGGTCGCCCGGCTGGTGCCGCATCTCGCCGAGGATCGCCGCGCGGGGATTGTCGAGGCCTACAAGCAGAGCTTCGGCTTCTTGCGCGCCGAAAGCCTCTCGCCGCTTTTCCCGGGCGCGGGCGATGCGCTCGACGCGCTGCGCGCCCGGCCCGGCCTGCGTCTGGGGGTGGCCACCGGCAAGTCCCGCCGGGGGCTGGCGCATGTGCTTGCCTCGCACGGTCTCGAAGGTCGTTTCGCCACCACCCAGGTCGCCGACGATCATCCCTCCAAGCCGCATCCCTCGATGCTCCTTGCCGCTCTGGCCGAAACCGGCACCGAGGCTGCGGGCGCGGTGATGATCGGCGATACAACCTTCGACATCGAGATGGGCCGCGCTGCCGGCATGGCGACAGTGGGCGTGGCCTGGGGCTATCACCCTGCCGGCCATCTTGCCGATGCCGGGGCCGACCGCGTGATCGGCAACTTTGCAGATCTTGTCCCGGCGCTCGACGGGCTCTGGGGTGCGGCATGAGCGGCTGGAAGGCGAAACGGTTCTGGAAGACGGCCACGGTCGAGTCTGAGGGCGCGGGCCTGGCCGTCCGGCTGGACGGGCGCGCGCTCAGGACGCCGGCAAAGCGGCCGATGGTCCTGCCGACGCGCGCGATGGCCGAAGCCGTGGCGGCGGAATGGGGCGCCGTCGAGGCCGAGATCGACCCCCGCCGGATGCCGGTGACGCGCGCGGCCAATGCGGCGATCGACAAGGTGGCGGTGCAGTTCGACGAGGTGGCGGCGATAATCGCGGCCTATGGGCAGTCGGACCTGCTGTGCTACCGCGCCACCGACCCCGCCGCCCTCGTCCACGCCCAGGCCGAGGCCTGGGACCCGATGCTCGCCTGGGCCGGTCGGACCTACGGCGCGCGGCTCGTCACGACCCGGGGTGTCGTGCCTGTCGCCCAGCCCCCCGAGACCGCCGCACGGCTGGCGGCGCAGGTCTTCGCCTGCTCTGCGTTCCAGTTGACTGCGCTGCACGACCTCGTCGCGCTGACCGGCTCGCTGGTGCTCGGGCTTGCTGCGACGAGGGAGGAGTTCGACCCCGATGACCTGTGGCGCCGGTCGCGATTCGACGAGGACTGGCAGGCGGCGCAGTGGGGCCAGGACGAAGAGGCCACCGAGGCCGCGGAGCGTAAGCGCGGCGATTTTCTTTGCGCCGCCAGATTCTGGCGGCTCGCGACGGTGCCGGCCGCGTGACCCTGCGCCGGCCCGAACCGCCCGTGCGGGATTCAATCGTCGCCAATCAAAATCATCCGCCGTGCCGGCGAAGCGCGGATTGCATCCTTGACGCGCGATGCGCATCCGACAAGACTGCGTCTACTCCGGGTGAGCCCGTCTGCCGGGCGACGGCCCAATAAACAGCGCCAGGACCACCTGGCCTCAACCGCCGTCTGGGGAAGACGGCAACTCAGGAAGAGGTAAGCATGAACAAATCCGTATTCCTCGGGACGCTGGCCGCGACAACGGTGCTGGCGGGCCTCGCCTCCGCCGCGACGCTCGATGACGTCAAGGCGCGGGGCGAGCTCATCTGTGGCGTGAACACCGGTCTCGTGGGCTTCGCGGCGCCGGATGCGAACGGCAACTGGCAGGGTTTTGACGTGGCGGTCTGCAAGGCGGTCGCCGCCGCCGTCCTTGGCGATGCGTCCAAGGTGAAATACGTGCCCACCACCGGCGAGACGCGCTTCACCGCGCTGGCGTCGGGCGAGATCGACCTTCTGGCGCGCAACTCGACCTGGACCTTCACCCGCGACGTGGACCTCAAGTTCACCTTCGTCGGCGTCAACTACTACGACGGCCAGGGCTTCATGGTCCGCAAGGACCTCGGGGTGTCCTCTGCCAAGGAGCTTGATGGCGCTACCGTCTGCATCCAGACCGGCACGACGACCGAGCTGAACCTGGCCGACTTCTTCAAGGCCAACAACATGACCTACCAGCCGGTCACCATCCAGAGCAACGCCGAGGGCGAACAGCAATACCTCGCCGGCGCCTGCGATGCCTACACGACCGACGCCTCGGGCCTTGCCGCGACGCGGGCGATCTTCGCCGACCCGGAAAACCACATCATCCTGCCCGAGATCATCTCGAAGGAGCCGCTCGGGCCGCTTGTCCGCCAGGGCGACGACCAGTGGGCTGACATCGCGCGCTGGACGCTGAACGCTCTCGTCGCCGGGGAAGAATACGGCGTGACCTCGGCCAATGTGGAGGAGCTTTCCAAGGGCACGAGCAACCCCGAGATCAACCGTCTGCTCGGCTCGGAGGGCGACCTCGGCGCGATGCTCGGCCTCGACAAGGACTGGGCGAAGCGCGCGATCGCATCGGTTGGCAACTATGGCGAGATCTTCGCCGCCAACATCGGCGAATCCACCCCGATCGGGCTCGCCCGCGGCCTGAACGCGCAGTGGACCCAAGGCGGGCTGATGTATTCGCCGCCGTTCCGCTGACCGGACCCTCTCGGGGGCGCATCCTGAAGGGTGCGCCCCTCTGCATCAACAGGGACACCAGGGCGCGCGGGGCATGAAAAGACCCCGGAACGACCGGCGAAGGCCGGCACCGCGACCCCGGACGGGGATAAGACATGGCTATTGTTTCGGACGCACCGAAGGGCGGCTTCCGTCCCAGCATGCTCATCTACGATACCCGGTATCGTTCGATGACCATCCAGATCGCCGTTCTTGTGATGGTCATGGCCGGCGCCGCCTGGCTGGTCGACAACACGGTCAGGAACCTCCAGACGCTCGGCAAGGACTTCAGCTTCGGCTTTCTCTGGGCGCGCGCGGGCTATGACATCAACCAGACGCTGATCCCCTACACCAACGACAGCACGCACGGGCGGGCGCTGTTCGTCGGCCTCATCAACACGATCCTCGTGTCGGTCATGGGCTGTGTCGCGGCCACCGTCATCGGCGTTCTCGTCGGCATCCTGCGGCTGTCGCGGAACTGGCTCGTCGCGCGGATCATGACCGGCTATGTCGAGACCTTCCGCAACGTGCCGCTTCTGCTGTGGATCTTCGTGATCTACGCGATCTTCACCGAGATCA
>JAUQYB010000008.1 GCA_030837825.1 Albidovulum sp. | reverse complement strand
GAGCGAGGGGATGATCAGCTCGCCCGAGGCCGGGATGAAGACCAGAAGCCCGCCGGCGATGATCCCGGGGACGGAGAGCGGCAGGGTGATGTCGAGGAACACCCGGAACGGGCGCGAGCCGAGGTCCATCGACGCCTCGTCGAGCGTCCGGTCGAGCTTTTCCAGGTTGGCGTAGAGCGGCAGGATCATGAATGGCAGGTAGGAATAGACCATGACCAGGACGACGGCGAAGTTCGTGTTCATCATCGGGACCGACTTGAGCGCCCAGTCGGCCGGCACCAGCCAGTTCCAGCCTGCGGTCAGGAGCTTGTTGAACCAGCTATTCGATCCCATCAGCCCCATCCAGGCATAGACGCGGAGCAGGAACGAGGTCCAGAACGGCAGGATCACCAGCATCAAGAGCACATTGCGCCAGGCCGGCGTGACGCGGGTGAGGCCGAGCGCCATCGGATAGCCGATCAGCAGGCAGAGCAGCGTGGCGAAGCCCGCATTCACGATCGAGGTGAGATAGGCGCGGATATAGAGGTCATCCTGGACGAGCCGGGCATAGTGGGCGGTGTTCAGAACCGGGTTCTCGCCGCCGAAGGAGAAGGGCGGCGCGGTGGGCGTGCGCGTGGCGAAGCTCATCGCGATGACGATGACGAAGGGCAGAAGGAAGAACAGCACCAGCCAGACATAGGGCGTGGCGATGGTGATGTTGATCCAGCCCCGCCGGTTGAACCAGCGCTGCAACAGGGTATCGGTGTGGGCCCCGACCACCGCTCAGTCCTTCAGAAGGATCGCGGCGGCGGGATCGAAGGCCAGGAAGACCGCATCTTCCCAGTCGGCGACGCGTTCGTTTTCGCCCGCCCGCCGGGCATTGACCGAGTTGACGGAGAGGACGCGGCCCGAGGGCAGCTTGATGCGATAGAGACTGTCCTTGCCGAAATAGGCCAGATTCTCGACCGTTCCGGCGAAGGTGTTGGCGCCTTCGGGGCGGCTGCGGGCGAGCTGGATCTTCTCGGGGCGGATCGCCAGCGTGATCGCCTGTCCCGGCACCAGGCCCGGAATGGCACGGGCGGTGACGGTGCCGCCGAACTCGGGCACGTCGACGGTTGTCGTCTCGCCGGTTGCCGCGCGCACCGTGGCGTCGAGGAAGTTGATCGAGCCGATGAAGCCGGCGACGAAGCGCGAACCGGGATATTCATAGACGTCGGTCGCGCTGCCGATCTGCATGATCCGGCCCTTGTCCATGACCGCAAGGCGGGACGACAGCGTCATCGCCTCTTCCTGGTCGTGGGTGACAACAATGAAGGTGGTGCCGGTCTTTTCCTGGATGTCCATCAGCTCGAACTGGGTGTGTTCGCGCAGCTTCTTGTCGAGCGCGGCAAGCGGCTCGTCCAGCAGGAGGAGCTTGGGCTGCTTGGCCAGCGCGCGGGCAAGTGCCACGCGCTGGCGCTGGCCGCCGGAAATCTGGTGCGGCTTGCGATGGCCGAAGTCGGTCAATTGCACCAGCGCCAGCATCTCGCGCACCCGGTCGGTGCGCTGGGCGGCGGTCATGTCCTCGTGCTTCAGCCCGTAGGCCACGTTTCTCTCCACGGTCATGTGCGGGAAAAGCGCGTAGGACTGGAACATCATGTTCACCGGGCGCTCGTAGGGCGGCAGGTCGGTCATGTCCTGCCCGTCGATGAAGATGCGGCCTTCGGTGGGGTCTTCGAAACCGGCGAGCATCCTGAGAAGCGTGGTCTTGCCGCAGCCCGAGCCGCCGAGAAGGGAGAAGTTCTCTCCCTTCTGGATCTCCAGGCTGACGTCCGAGACCGCCGTGAAGGTGCCGAAACGCTTGGTGATGTGCTCGATGCGGATGAAGGGCGCGGCCCTCGCCGCCTTGGCCGAAGCGGCGGCGGGAAAGGCCGCGACATTCGCGGCGGCACGGGCAGGGTCGGACAAGGCGGTCTCTCCGTCTGAGTGGTGGCCGGAAACGGAAGGCGCCGGTTCAGCCCGACTTGATCTCCTGCCAGGCGCGGGTCATCGCCCGGTCCTGCTCCTCGCTGAAGGGCTTGGGCGCCCACATCCGGCCGACCGTCTCGGCGTCCGGATAGACCGCCGGATCGTCGAGGATCTCCTGGAGCACGAATTCGCGCGCGGGGACATTGGCGTTGGCATAGTAGGTGAAGTTGGTGCATCCGGCCGCGACCTCGGGCTGCATCATGAAGTCCATGAACTTGTAGGCGTTGTCGCGGTTCGGCGCGTCGGCGGTGATGCACAGGCAGTCCACCCAGGCCGGCGCGCCGGTCTTCGGCACGAAATAGGCCAGATTCATCTCGATTCCGGCCTCGGCGGCGCGGCCGGCGGCGGTGGCGTAGTCGCCCGACCAGCTGTTGATGACGCAAAGCTCGCCGTTCGGGATGGCGTTCAGGTAGTTGGTGTTGTCGAAGGTGCGGATGTACTGGCGCACCGGTTTGAACGCCTCGACGACCTTCTGGTAGTCGTCGAGATTGGTCGTGTCGCCGTCGAGCCCGAGGTATTTCAGAACCATCAGCATGATGTCGGTCGGGCTGTCGAGGATCGAGATGCCGCAATCGGCGAGCTTGGCCGCGTTCTCGGGCTTGAAGATCAGGTCCATCGAGGTCATGTCGGCATCGGGGATGCGTTCCTTGACCATGTCGACGTTGAAGGCAAAGCCGACCGAGCCCCACATGTAGGGCATTCCGTAGGCGTTTTCGGGATCCCAGCCCGACAGGATGCGGAGGATTTCCGGATCGAGATTCTTCCAGTTGGGAAGCAGCGCCTTGTCGAGCTTCTCATAGATGCCCGCGGCGATGGCGCGCGGCATGTCGATACCCGCATGGTCCACCACGTCGTAGCCGGTCGATCCCGCCAGCATCTTCGCCTGCATCTCCTCGGCCGAGGAATAGGTGTCGTAGACGACGCCGATCCCGGTCTGCGCCTCGAAGTCGGCGACCGTCGTCTCGCCGATGTAGTCGGCCCAGTTGTAGACGTTGACCGTGCCCGCCTGCGCCCAGGAGGGGCGGACGTAGGGCAGGGCAAGCGCGCCGCCGAGCGCGGTCAGGGCGGTTCTTCGCGTGAGTTTGGGCATCGCTGTATCTCTCCCGTTGGTCTGCGCCTTTTTGTGAACCTTAGGCAAGATTTGTGCCGGCGCTACGCAAATCTTCATTCAGCAGGTCTATCCGGTCTTCGTCCGGGGCGTCGTCCAGCCGAGTGACCGGAAGCAGGCGGCGGATTTCGTCGTGATGCGCGCGCACCCCATATTCCAGGTCTGACAGGTGGAAATCGTCGAAAGCGGTCGATTTCATCGATTCGTTCGACCAGATCGACAACTGCTGGTCCTCGACCGAGGTCGCCCGGTCGATCCGGGTGGCGAGATAGCGCGCGGCGCGGGTGGCGCGGGTTTCGTGCGGATGCCGGTAGAGCCGCCCGTCCACGCGGGTTTCGTCCTTCGCGCGCGGAATGTCGTGATAGAACTGCGCGCCCTCGGGCGTGAAGGCGAAGACGGTGTTGGGAAAGAGCCCGTAGTAGGTCCAGGATTGCCGCAGCCGGGGCGGAAGATGTCCCGGCCGGGGGGTGAATTTCAGGTAGTTGCGCACCGACCAGAGCCGTCCGGCGGTTTCGCCGAAGGAGCCGCAGGAATGCGAAAGTCCGCCGCGATAGACCATGTCGCGATAGCTCCGGCCATAGAGGTCCTGCAAGGCCGGGTGGGCCATCGCGACGTGATAGCCCTCGTTGTCGACATCGCGGACGGACTTCCAGTTGACGGGCAGGGTGGTCGTGGTCCGGCCGCGTGGGTCGCCCGGCAGGAGGTCGGCCGCGCGGTAGGCGGCAAAGTCGGCCCCGAACGGCTGCAGAAGGTCCGCGACCGGGGGCTGCGGACCGGGCAGGAAGCGCAGGAACAGGAAGCCGTGCCAGATTTCCATCTCCACCGGCTTCAGCCCGAAGTCCGCGCGATCCATGCCGCCGAAGCTTTCGGGCCGGGCGGCGCCCCTGAGGCTGCCGTCGAGGTTGTAGACCCAGCCGTGGAACGGACAGACCATTGCCGATTTGCAGTGGCCCGACGGCCCGTCGACGACCCGCGCGCCGCGATGGCGGCAGAGGTTGTGGAAGGCGCGCACCACGCCGTCGCGGCCGCGGACGATCAGCGCACGTTCGCCCAGCAGATCGAAGGTCAGCCAGTCGCCGGGCGCCGGGATGTCGCTGACATGGCCGGCGACCTGCCAGTGGTTGAGGAAGACCTCGCGCCGCTCAAGCTCGAACAGCGCCCTGGAATGGTAGGTCCAGCCCGGCAGGCCGCGGCGGTCCCAGTCGTCCGGCACCATGATCGGTTTTCCGATGGCGGTCATCCTCTCCTCCTCAGGCGGAATCCATCTGCCCCCGCACCCAGTCGTGGAACCTCAGAATGTCGAATTCCTGCGGCATCAGCCGGCCGCTGGCGAAGCGTTCGGATTTCAGCCCGCGCTGGTTGATCTCGCAGGCCGCCCCATCCTGATCGAGGACGAGCGCGGCAAATCGCGCGACCTCGGCGGCATCGAACCCCGGCTGGGCCAGCGTTTCGTCGGAAAAAAGCCAGTCTGCGGTCAGCCGCGTGCGTTCGGGGCCAAGCGGCGTGACGGTGACGGCGCGGACATAGTCGACATGGGCCACGACGAACATCGTGGGATAGAGCGTGACGAAGGTGAAGCCGCGTTCGCGCTCGGTTTCCGTGAGGCCGGGAAATTCCGGTCCGCAGGGCGCGCCGGTCATGGTCCAGCTTCGCGCGCCCTCCTTCAGCACGGGGCCTGCGGGCGCGTCCGCCGTCCAGCCCGGCGCCTCGTTCGCGGCCATCACGCCCCGACGGTAGATCGGAACCATGTCGCACAGCTCCGGGTGGATGCCCGGGCAGTGCAGGCATTCGTTGTAGTTTTCCCAGAAGATCTTCCAGTTGCAGTCGAGCTCCCTGACCAGCCGGTGCCCGGTGCGCAGCCCGGCCATCGCCCAGTTGTCGAGCGCATCCGTCCCGAGATCGGGCCGGAAGTCGGGCGGGGTGTCGGCGAGGCAGAGGAGGAGAAACCCGTTCCAGTCGCGGACATGGACCGGAAAGAGCCCGTGGTCGGCCTTGGTGAAATCCGCCGTCGGGGTGGCGAAGGCGGTGGAGACAAGCCGGCCCGAGGTGTCGTAGGCCCAGTTGTGATAGGGGCAGGTGATGAGCCGGCCCAGAGGTTTCTCGGCCACCGGGCAAAGTTCGGCGCCGCGGTGACGGCAGGTGTTGTGGAAGGCGGTGACACGACCGGCGCCGTCGCGGCAGAGGATCAGGTTCTGCCCGGCCACCTCCGCCCGCCGCATCGTGCCGCAGGGAAGGTCGTCGAGCCGCCCGGCATGCACCCAGTTCCGCCGCCAGATCGCCTTTTCTTCCCGCGCGAACCATTCCGGATCGTGGTAGGCCGCCGCCGGCAGCGTCTCCGGGCAATGGTCGAGGAGCGGGGAGGGGAGGCCGGTCATGCGCGTCTGTCGGCCTCGCCATGTTCGAGCGTCAGGTCGACGGCCGTCTCCACCGCCGTGAGCGTGTCCGCAAGGCAATGGCTGTCGGTCCCGTGCGCCTCGCAGACGAACCAGGGTTCGCGCGAATCGGGTTCGCAGATCACGCCGAGGTCGTGCAGGTAATGCGCCATCTGGTCGTAAAACGAATAGTCCGAGGTCTTCCAGTCGCGGTAGTTGTCGGGCGCCCTTTCGGCGAAGAAGAGCCCGAACATCGACGGGTGCCCGGCGTAGGAGTGGGCGATGCCGCGACGGTTGAGGATGGCAGAGATGCCGGCCTTCAACGTCTCGCCATAGCGCGCGATCGTCTCCAGCGCAGGGGTTTCGTCGAGGATGCGCAGGCATTCCGCCGCGGCGGCGAGGCTGACGGCATGGGCGGTGTAGGTGCCGCCGTGCGCGGCCCCGCCATAGCGGAAGGTTCGCATCACCTCCCGCCGTCCGGCGACGACGGCGATCGGATAGCCGTTCGCCACCGCCTTGGCGAAGGTGCAGATGTCGGGCGCCACGCCATAGAGCGACTGCACGCCGCCCCTCGCGACGCGGAATCCGGTCTTCACCTCGTCGATGATCAGAAGCACGCCGTACTGGTCGCAAAGCGCCCGCGCCAGCCGGACGTAGTCGGCCGAGGCGGTGATGCCGCAGCAGTTGCCCTGGATGGGTTCGATCAGCATCGCCGCCATCGTGTCGCCATAGCGGCGGAACGTGTCCTCGAGCCGTTGCAGATCGTTCATCGGCACAAGGTGGGCGAGTGTCTTCAGTTCCTGAGGGATGCCCCTGGAATAGGAGACGATTTCGGGATCGCGGTTGGAGTTGCGGTCCCATCCCTCGACGTTGGCCATCCACATGGCGGCGTCGAACAGCCCGTGATAGCCGCCCTCGACCAGAAGGTAGCTGTCGCGCCCGGTGTGGGCGCGGGCAAGACGCAGCGCGGCCATCACCGCCTCGGTGCCGGAATTGGAGAACCGGACCATCTCGGCGGCGGGAACCATTGCCGCGATCCGGTCGGCGACGACCAGCTCGTTCTCGGTCGACAGCGCGAAGACGCCGCCGACCTCCATCCCCCTTCGGGCCGCCGCGTCCACCCGGTCGTCGGCATAGCCGAGGATCGCGGGGCCGTAGCCGAGCCGGTAGTCGACATAGGCGTTGCCGTCGATGTCCCAGATCCGGCCGCCCTTGCCGTGATCGACATAGATCGTCCGGTCGTCGCCCCAGTAGCGGAAGGTTGAGGAGACGCCGAGGGGCAGGCGTTCGGCCGCCCGGGCGAACTGGGCGTTGGACTTGGTGAGATCCCGGCCTGGAAGCGGGCGCATGATGTGACCTGTCGGATGCGGAAGGCGCCCGGTTGCAGGCGCTGCCTTACTGAATGTACGATCATTCATCCATATTCTGACTGCGCTGTCAATGAAATTGACCTGGCGCATCACGTCCGGCTTGAACCGGGCCGGCAATGGTCTATCTGTTCTGCGATCGGGCGCCTTTCGGAACGACAACGGTCATGGACGACACCGGTGACATCGCCAAGCCTGACACGACCCCGCGCAAGCAGAGCCGCGCGGCGCGCCGGCAGCAACTGATCGAGGCGACGATCGACACGATCGCCGCGCAGGGCTACGCGCGCACGACGCTGACTGACGTGGCACGGCAGGCCGGGATTTCGCACGGGCTGGTCAATTTCCATTTCGAGACGAAGGAAAGGCTTCTGAACGAGACGCTTCAGTATCTGGCGGAGGAATACCGGCAGAACTGGACCGCCGCCCTTGCCGCCGCCGGCCCGTCGCCGGCCGAACAGCTCGACGCCATGCTTCGCGCCGACTTCGACCCGGCGATCTGCACCAAGGCCCGGCTTTCGGCCTGGTGCGCCTTCTGGGGCGAGGCGCAGTGCCGGCCGATGTATCAGGCGCTCTGCGGCTCCAACGACGACGACTATACGCGCACGATCGAGGAGATCTGCGCGCAGCTCGTCGCCGGGGACGGGGGCGGCGGCGATCCGGTGCGGATCGCCCGCCTGCTCAGGATCACGACCGAAGGCGTCTGGCTCGACATGATGACGATGACCGATCCCTACGACGCGGCGGAGGCGATGCGGACGACCTTCACCTGTGCGGCGGCCTTCTTTCCGCGGCATTTCGACGAGAACGGGCTTGCGGGCAGGCGGCGGTCAGGCGTCGTGCGCGCCTGACCGGCCTTTTCCGCAGCGAGGCGTTCAGCCCATCTGGTAGCCGGGGGTGGACCTCGACAGGGCGCGTTCGTCCTCGTCCATGTCCTCGACGATCCCCTCGAACAGCGGCGTGGACAGGTAGCGTTCGCCGGTGTCGGGCAGCATCACCAGGATGACCGAACCCGGCGCGGCCTTCTCGGCTTCCTTGAGCGCGGCGGCGAAGGTGGCGCCGCCCGAGATGCCGGTGAAGATGCCTTCCTTCTGCGCCAGTTGCCGCGACCAGTGGATCGCATCCGGGCCCGCGACCGGGATCAGCTCGTCATAGAAGCGCCGATCGAGGGCTTCCTGAAGCACCGCCGGAATGAAGTCCGGCGTCCAGCCCTGGATCGGATGCGGCTGGAAGGCGGGGTGGCTGACGGCAGGCGATTCGTCGGCGCCGCGTTCCTGCGGAATGCCGCTGGCGACAAGCGCGGCATTCGCGGGTTCGGAAAGGATGATCCGCACCTCGGGCCGTTCCTTCCGCAGCACGCGGCCGATGCCCGTCACCGTGCCGCCGGTGCCGTAGCCCGAGACGATCACGTCAAGCCGCTGACCGGCGAAATCGCCGAGGATCTCGCGCGCGGTCGTGGATTCGTGGATGTCGGCATTGTCCTTGGTCTCGAACTGGTGGGCGAGGAACCAGCCGTGCTTCTCGGCAAGTTCGACGGCCTTCCTGTACATGCCCACGCCCTTTTCGGCCTTGGGCGTCAGCACGACCCTGGCGCCCAGCATCCGCATCAGCCGGCGCCGCTCGATCGAGAAGCTTTCCGCCATCGTCACGACCAGCGGATAGCCCTTCTGGGCGCAGACCATCGCAAGCCCGATGCCGGTATTGCCCGACGTCGCCTCGACCACCGTCTGCCCGGGCTTGAGCCGGCCCTCGCGTTCGGCCGCCTCGATGATGTTCACCGCCAGCCGGTCCTTCACCGAGGCGCCGGGGTTGAAGGCCTCCGCCTTGACGTAAAGCGTCACATGGTCGGGCCCGAGGTTGTTCACCCGGATGACGGGGGTGTCGCCGATCGTATCGAGCACGCTGTCGAAAAGCCGCCCGCGGCCCGCTGTCGTCCTGATCCCGTTTGCCATGTCGGTTCCTCGCTTCCGTTCCGGTGCTTCAGATATGACCCCGAATCGGGAACGGGGCACGTCCCGAAATGGGCTGCGCGGAAAAAAGGACGTTGTCGGGCAGCGGCGGGCCGGGACGGAAACCTGGCGCGGCCCGCCACCCGAAGCCGGAACGGTGTCAGCCGTTACGCCCGCGGTGGCCCACGTTGTAGTAGCTGCCGGTGCGGGTTTCGAGATAGGGCGCAAGCGGGATTTCCTCCTGCTTGAGGAATCCCTTCTGCGGCAGTTTGCCCTCGCGCACCATCTCGATCACCGCCACGCCCGAGGCCGCGGTCGTCCAGGCGATCGCCGTGCGCCGGCGCCCGCCGATTTCCAGCGGATAGTAGGCGCGCACGAACTCCTTGCGCTTGATCTGGCCTTCCGTCCAGCCCTCGGCCGCGACATGGACATAGACCACATCCTCGTCCACCGGCGGTTTCGCATGGGTCAGGATCTTGCCCGCCATCTCGCGGTTCTCGCGCATCAACAGCTCGTGGAAGAAGAAGTTCATCAACTGCACATGGCCGGGATAGCGCATCGTCTTGTAGTCGATGTTCTCCACCCGCCCGGCATAGGTCTCGCACATCGTGCCGAGCCCGCCGGAGGTGGTGAAGGCCTCCAGATGCACGCCGTCGATGTAGATCGTCTCGATCCATTCCATCGCCGAGACGGTCTTGTGCACGCCCTCCTCGATTACCTCGCAGTCGTTGAGGTATTCGTTGACGACGCCCTCGGGCGACCAGTTGAAGGCGTAGCCAAGAAGACCGGTGGGGTTCTGCGGCAGCGCGCCCACGCGCAGGCGGATGGAGCGCACACGCTCGAACATCTCGGCCAGATGGGCGCCGACGATGCCGACGAAGCCGGGGGCGAGGCCGCATTGCGGCGCCATGATGCCTTTCGACGTCTCGGCCAGGTCGCGGATGTGGCGGGTGGTCGGAACGTCCTCGGTGAGGTCGAAATAATGCAGCCCGAGCCGATGGGCGGCCGAGGACACGCCCTTGTTCAGGTGGTAAGGCAGGCAGGACAGCACCGCCTCCTGCCCTTTCAGCACCGCGTCGAGATCGCCGGTGAGGTCCGCCGTCCTGACCGGGAAGGGGCAGCCCGAAACCGCGCGCGCGTCGATGCCGGTGACGGTGAAACCCGCCTCCGCGAGCAGTTCCGCGGCCAGATGGCCGACCTTGCCTAGGCCCAGAACCGCAACCTTGTTGAACGACATCGCATCCTCCTGCCAATCCGTATTGAAAGCACAATCACCGCATCACTTGTCGATTGCGCGTGCAATTTCGGCGAATTGGACGGCAGGATGAAAAAAAGTAACGGCCCGACCAGTCAAACTGACGGGCCGGGCCGGTAAGGGCTGTCAGGTGCCCGTCGGCTCAGATGTCGAACTTCACGCCCTGGGCGAGCGGCAGCGCGTCGGAATAGTTGATCGTGTTGGTCTGGCGCCGCATGTAGCCCTTCCAGGCGTCCGAGCCCGACTCGCGGCCGCCGCCGGTCTCCTTCTCGCCGCCGAAGGCACCGCCGATCTCGGCGCCCGACGGGCCGATGTTGACGTTGGCGATGCCGCAGTCGGAGCCCACCGCCGAGAGGAAGGTTTCCGCCTCGCGCATGTTCAGCGTGAAGATGCACGACGACAGCCCCTGCGGCACGTCGTTCTGGATGGCGATCGCCTCGTCCAGCGTGTCGTAGCCGAGGACGTAGAGGATCGGCGCGAAGGTCTCGGTCCGCACCGTTTCGGTCTGCTTCGGCATCTCGGCGATGGCGGGCTCGACATAGGCGCCGCCCTGCGGCACGCCCTCGGCCACGGTGCGGCCACCGTGAACCTTGCCGCCCTCGGACTTCGCCTTTTCCAGCGCCGCCTGCATCCGGTCGCGCGCGCCGTGGTCGATCATCGGGCCGATCAGCGTCGTGCCCTTGCGCGGGTCGCCGATCGGCAGGCTGGCGTAGGCCTTCACCAGCCGGGCGACCAGATCCGCGCGGATCGAGTTGTGGGCGATGAGGCGGCGGAGCGAGGTGCAGCGCTGGCCGGCGGTGCCGACGGCGGAAAAGACGATGGCCCGCACCGCCATGTCGAGGTCGGCCGAGGGCGCCACGATCATCGCGTTGTTGCCACCGAGTTCGAGGATCGGTCGGCCCCAGCGCGCCGAGACCTTCGGCCCGACGATCCCGCCCATGCGCGTCGATCCGGTGGCCGAGACGATCGGCACGTCCTTGGAGTTCACCAGCGCCTCGCCCACCGCGGGCCCGCCGATGACAAGCTGGCAAAGCCCCTCGGGTGCGTCGCCGAAGCGCTTCAGTGCCCGGTCCATGATCTTCATCGTCGTCATCGCGGTCAGCGGCGTCTTTTCGGAAGGCTTCCAGATCACCGGGTCGCCGCAGACGAGCGCCAGCGCGGTGTTCCAGGACCAGACCGCGACCGGGAAGTTGAACGCCGTGATGACGGCGCAGGGCCCGAGCGGGTGCCAGGTTTCCATCATCCGGTGGCCAGGGCGTTCGGAGGCGATGGTCAGCCCGTAGATCTGGCGGCTGAGGCCGACGGCGAAATCGCAGATGTCGATCATCTCCTGCACCTCGCCGAGACCCTCGGAGGTGATCTTGCCGGCCTCGAGCGTGACGATCGCGCCAAGCTCCGCCTTCGAGGCACGCAGTTCCTCGCCCAGCAGGCGGATCAGTTCGCCCCGCCGCGGCGCCGGCACCTGCCGCCAGGCCCTGAACGCCGCCTGCGCCCTGGCAATGACCGCCGGCATCTCGGCCGCGTCGGTCTCCCGCACGCGGGCGATTTCCGCACCGTCGATCGGCGAATGCACGGCGAGCGTGCCGCCCGTCAGTTCCGCATCGCTCAGGCCCGCGGCCTTCAGCACATCCTTGTGGCTCATCTTGCGTCTCCCTTGGTGACGGTTCCGCGCTGGTCCTCCATTCCCAGGGAGACCAGCACCGGCGCCGTCTGTTGCCGTGTCTGGAAATCGGTCTTCGATCCCATGCCGCGCCAGTCGGCAAGGATCAGGCTCTGCGCCACCGCGCCGCCAAGCGTGTTGCCCGGGCCGGTGACGATGAAGAGATCGGGTGCGAACTCGCGCGCCGCAACCCGGATCGCATGGGTGAAGTCGTAGCTTTCTGTCACCTGGTGGCCGAGCGTATAGTCCCAGAGCGCGGTCGGATCGGTCACACCCGGCCACCAGACCGCCCCGCGCCCGTCGATCAGCGGCAGCTTCGGCTGGCTGAAGAGGCCGGGCGAAAGCCGCGCCCGCCCGCGTTCGGCCACCGGCGCCTGAAGCGCGGTGTGGAACGCCGCGTGGTTGGAGAGGCGCATCGGAAATCGACCCTGTTCCGGCGGAACCTCAGCCTCGAACGCCTTCAGCCCTGCATCGTTCCCGGCCAGCACCAGCATCCCGCCGAGGTCGATCGACAGCGCCAGCACATGGTCAGGCCGGGCGCCGATCGCCGCGACCTTCGCCATCAGGTCGGTCTTCCGCGCCGGGTCCGGCACCCAATCCTCGCCCATGTGAGGATGGACGAGCTGGCCGCCGATCAGCGCCTCCTGCATCAGCGTGCCCATCGTGTTGACCACCTCGAACCCTGCCTCGGCGGTCAGCGCGCCGGCACAGGCGAGCGCCGAATACCAGCCCATCGAGTTGCCGGTGACGGCGACGATGTCGATCCGCTCGCGATCGATGGTGCGGAAGTCACCGAGCGTCGCGGCATAGATCAGCCCCGAGGCGTTGTCGCCGCGGGTGTGCTTTGCCACCGAATAGCTCGCCGCGCCGTCAAGGGCACTCAGCGTTTCCTGCCCGAGCGCGTCGCGGGCGTGGTCGAAGGCCGCAAGCAGGGCGCGGTCACCGAAATGGCGCCGGAGATAGCCCAGCTCGGTCTTGGTGTAGGTGCCCCGTCCGGGGCAGATTACGACCGCGGTCTTCATCTGGTGCCCCCGATCAGCGCCATCGCCGCCTTGTGGATTCCATCCGCCGAGGGCATCGTCGCCGCATAGGCAGGGCCGGTGGCGATGAAGCTGTCCTCGGCGGTGATCCGCGCGAGGGGCACGTCGGTCCGTTCGGTGAAGAGCGCCATCAGCGCCTCGGCAATGCCGCCCGTGCGCCGGGTTTCGTCGACGATCAGGATGCGGTCGGCGCCCCGCACCGCCTCGACCAGCGCGTCGGCGGGCAGCGGCGACAGCCAGCGCATGTCGACCACGCGGGCCTTCACTCCGGCCTCGGCCAGCCGTCTTTCAGCCTGCCGCGACAGGTAATAGCCGTTGCCGAAGCTGACGATGGCGACATCGGTGCCCTCGCCATGCACGCCGACATCGCCGTAGCGAATCACCTCGTTCCGGGCGGGATAGGGTCGCATCCAGCCACCGTCCTTCTCGCCGTGGAGATCGCGCATCGGGTAAAGCGCGATCGGTTCCAGGAACACCACCAGCCGCTGCTCCTCGCGCGCGAGCCGCACGCATTCGCGCAGCATCCTGGCCGCATCCGCCCCGTTCGACGGGCAGGCGAGGATCAGGCCGGGGATGTCGCGCAGCACCGCCACCGAGTTGTCGTTGTGAAAATGCCCGCCGAACCCCTTCTGGTAGCCCAAGCCCGCGATCCGCACCACCATCGGATTGGTGTACTGCCCGTTGGAGAAGAACGGGAGCGTCGCCGCCTCGCCGCGGAGCTGGTCCTCGGCGTTGTGCAGATAGGCGAGGAACTGGATCTCCGGCAGGGGCACGAAGCCGTTCTGCGCCATGCCGATGGCCAGCCCGAGGATCGACTGTTCGTCGAGAAGCGTGTCGATCACCCGGTCCGGCCCGAACCGCCCGATCAGCTTCTGGGTGACGCCGTAGACCCCGCCCTTGCGGCCGACGTCCTCGCCCATCAAGGCGATTTCGGGATGTTCCAGCATCAGGTCGGTCAGCGCCCAGTTGATGAGGCGCGACATGATCTGCGGCTCTTCCATCGCCTTCAGGTCGCCGCCGAAGGCCGCGGCGCGGGCCTCGGGCGTGGGGCCGTTGGTGGGCTTGCAGACCCGTTTCGGCGGGATGAGGCTCGCCATCACCTCGCTTGCGGTCTTCAGCCGCGGCCGCGTGACCGCCTCGGCGGCGATGCGGGCGACGCGCGCGCAGGTCTCCTCGTAGATCGCCAGCGCCCCGTCGAGCTTCAGCGCACCGGCCTCGTCGAGAAGCCGCACGGCATGGAGAAGCGGATCATTCGCCTCCTCCGCCTCGACCTCCTCGCGGGTGAGGTAGGTTGTCGGCACGTCGGCGCCGGCATGGCCGTAAAGCCGCACGGTGCCCACATGCAGGAAGGCCGGCTTGCGCCGGCTGCGCACCCAGTCGGCCGCCTCGGAGGCAACGGCCCAGGTCTCGTAGATGTCGAGCCCGTTGCAGGCGAAATACCTCAGGCCCGGCCGGTGCGCGAAACTCGCCGCGATCCAGCCCTTCGGCGTCCTGGTGGAAATGCCGATGCCGTTGTCCTCGCAGACGAAGAGAAGCGGCAGCGGAACCGACTGGAACGCCGTCCAGCCGGCGGTGTTGAACGCCCCCTGCGCGGTTGAATGGTTGGCCGAAGCATCGCCGAACGAGCAGCAGACGATGGAATCGTCGGGCAGGTCGCGATGCTCCGGCCGGTGCCGCCGGGCCGCGCCGATCGAATAGGCCGCGCCCACCGCCTTGGGCAGATGCGAGGCGATGGTCGAGGTCTGCGGCGGAATGTTGAGGGCCCTCGAGCCCAGGACCTTGTGCCGCCCGCCCGAGATCGGGTCTTCCGACGAGGAGGCAAAGCTCAGAAGCATGTCCCAGGCCGGCGTCCCGCCCGGCACCTGCCCCGCGCGCGCGATCTGGAAGGCCGCATCGCGGTAGTGCAGGAAGGCGATGTCGGTCGGCCGCAGCGCCGCCGCCACCGCCGCCATCCCCTCGTGCCCCGAAGAGCCGATGGTGTAGAAGCCCTGCCCGGCCTTCTGCATCGCCCGCGCCTGCCGGTCGAGCGCGCGGGAAAGGCAGGCCGCGCGAAACACCGAAACCGCCTCCGTTGCCGGAAGCGGTCCCGCCGGGGGTCTTCCTGCGGGCAGGTCGCCCGCCGCGACCCGCCTCAGGAAGTTCTCGTGAACGATGTCGGCTCGATCCATGCTCTGTCTCGTCGCTGTTGCTCTTCCGTTTTTCAAGTATCCCCGCCGGAGGCTCCGGACCTGGCCGCGGAAGCCTCCGGCGGGGATATTTCCGGAACGGAAGAAATCAGAAGAACGCCTGCAACCCGGTGATCGCCCGGCCGAGGATCAGCGCGTGGACGTCATGGGTGCCCTCGTAGGTATTCACCGTCTCGAGGTTGACCATGTGGCGCATCACCTGGAAATCCTCCTGGATGCCGTTGCCGCCGTGCATGTCGCGCGCCGTCCGCGCGATGTCCAGCGCCTTGCCGCAGTTGTTGCGCTTCACCAGGCTGATCATCTCGGGCGCCGCCGTCGCCTCGTCCATCAGCCGGCCGACGCGCAGGCTGCCCTGAAGGCCGAGCGTGATCTCGGTCATCATGTCGGCGAGCTTCTTCTGGTAAAGCTGGGTCTGGGCGAGCGGGCGGTTGAACTGCTTGCGGTCGAGCCCATAGGAACGCGCCGCGTGCCAGCAGAACTCGGCGGCGCCGAGGACGCCCCAGGAAATGCCGTAGCGCGCCCGGTTGAGGCAACCGAAGGGCCCCTTCAGCCCCTCGACATTGGGCAGGAGCGCGTCCTCGCCCACCTCGACATTGTCCATCACGATCTCGCCGGTCACCGAAGCGCGGAGTGAGAGCTTGCCTCCGATCTTCGGTGCCGTGAGACCTTTCATGCCCTTGTCGAGCACGAAACCCCTGATCTTGCCGCCATGCGCCTCCGACTTCGCCCAGACGACGAAGACATCCGCGATCGGCGCGTTCGAGATCCACATCTTGGAGCCGTTCAGCACATAGCCGTTCGCCGTCTTCGTGGCGCGGGTCTTCATCCCGGCTGGGTCGGAGCCCGCATCCGGCTCGGTCAGGCCGAAGCAGCCGATGTATTCGCCCGACGCAAGTTTCGGCAGGTATTTCTTGCGCTGCTCCTCGGTGCCGTAGGCGTAGATCGGATACATCACGAGGCTGGACTGCACCGACATCATCGACCGGTAGCCCGAATCGACCCGCTCCACTTCGCGCGCAATCAGTCCGTAGGCCACATAGGAGGCGCCGATCCCGCCGTATTCCTCGGGCACGGTGACGCCGAGAAGCCCCATCTCGCCCATTTCGCGGAAGATCGCCGGGTCGGTCTTTTCCTCGCGATAGGCGGCGATCACGCGCGGCTGGAGCTTTTCCTGCGCATAGGCGCGGGCGCCGTCGCGCAGCATGCGTTCCTCTTCGGAAAGCTGGTCGTCGAGGCGGAAGGCATCTTCCCAGTCGAAGCGGGAAAGGTCCGGGGCGTCTTTCGGTTTCAGGGCCATTCGATCCTCGTCTCGTGGCGGGGCACGAGGCCCCTCTTTCGGGTTCCTATGCACTATGCGCGATTGCACCTGCGCTGAATAACGATATTATAGCAGGAAAATATGCGCGGAAGGCATATATGGCGACACCACGGCGACTGCTTCCCTCGATCTCGCTGCTCACGGCCTTCGAGGCGGTGATCCGCACCGGCTCGACGCTCGCCGCGGCGCGCGACCTCGACCTCACGCAAGGTGCCGTCAGCCGGCTGATCCAGAACCTCGAGGCCCAGCTCGGCGTTACGCTCTTCCTGCGCGACCGCCGGCGGCTGGTGCCCACCGACCATGCGCTGGCCTATGCGCGCGACGTGGGCAAGGCGCTCGACCTGATCTCGCGCGGTTCGATGCGGGTGCGGTCCAGCACCGGCGGCGGCACGCTGTCGCTCGCCATCCTGCCCACCTTCGGCACCCGCTGGCTGGCGCCGCGGCTGTCGCGGTTTCTGGCCGTGCATCCAGGCGTCACCATCAACCTCGGCACCCGCCTCAAGCCCTTCGACTTCGAGGAAGAGGGATTCGACGCCGCGATCCATTTCGGACGCGATGATTGGGCCGGGGCGGGGTCCGTGCGGCTCTTCGATGAAAGGCTGGTCGCCTGCTGCGCGCCATCGTTCCTGGCCAAACATCCCGCCGCCCGGGCGCGCGACCTGATCGGCCTGCCGCTTTTGCAACTCGAAACCCGGCCCAATGCCTGGGCGCGCTGGTTCGCCCATCACGGGGTGGAGGGGCCGGTGCCGCAGGGGATGCTCTTCGACCAGTTCGCGCCGATGATCCAGGCGGTGATCCACGGCCTCGGCGTGGCGCTGCTGCCGGAGTTCCTGGCCAAGGCCGAGCTTGCCGACGGCCGCCTTGTCCGCGCCTTCGGCGAGCCGGTCGGGGGACCCGAAGCCTATTATCTGGTCTGGCCCGCCGTGGGCGCCTGGTACCCGCCGCTTCAGGCCTTCCGCGACTGGCTTGTGGCCGAGGCCGCCGATCCGGACGGCGAGGCGATGCTGCCGCGATAGGGTCTGTTGCAGCCCGAATGCACCTTTCAGGGAGCCTGCCTTGACCGCCGACCTTTCCCGCCACTTCCTTCTCGATCCTTCGGTCGCCTTTCTCAACCACGGCTCCTACGGCGCCTGCCCCCGCCCGGTGATGGATGCCTACCGGCACTGGCAGGAGGCGCTGGAGCGCCAGCCCGTCGCCTTCATGGAGCCATCGCATCTTGCCGCCCGCTTCGCCGAGGTCCGCCGCGCCCTCGGGGCGGAGCTTGGCGCCCAGCCGGACGATCTCGTCTGGGTGACGAACGCGACGGCGGGGCTGAACATCGTCGCGCGCTCGCTCGACCTGCGCCAAGGCGACGAGGTGCTGACGAGCGATCACGAATATGCCGCGCTGGCGAAGACCTGGGCCTTCGCTGGCGGGACATCTGCCTGGCACGGGTTTCGGTGCAGGGCTACACCGGCAGCGATGACGGAGACAGGCTTGTCGCCGCCCTGCGCGCGGAGATCGCAGGCTAGGGCGGCCGTCTCGCGGCGGTCAGGTCGGCATGGCGCAGGGCCATGCGGCGGCGGCCCGTGCGGGCGGCCCATGCGGCGACCCGCCGCATTTTGCCGCAGGCGAAGATGACTTTCGTCAAGACGCGTAATCTCCAACAATGTGATTTGGATTCGCAGGCGCAGGATTCGCGCCCGACGAAACGGGACAAATGCCGAGACGCACGAACATCCTTGCCACGATCCTGACGCGCATCCGCGCGTCACGCCTGCGCATGGCCGGCGTTCGTCAGGTCGTCGTCGCCACGCTGGCACTCGCGCTCGCGTTCGCCGGACAGGCCCGTGCGATGGCCTTCGTCCATTCGTCCGCCGTCACCGGGATGGTGATCTGCTCGGACGAGGGGATGAAGACGATCTACCTCGACGCCGGAGGAGCCCCGGCGAAATCCCCGGCGGATTGCTGGAACTGCCCCGATTGCATCGGGGCGCCGGCACTCGCCACGCCGCCGACGCCTGTCGGCCCCACATCGCATGCCGTGACGGCTGTCAGCCGGGCCCAGCCCGCCGGACAGGTTCTAATGCCGTCGCGCTACCTTCGGCCCGAAACCCGTGGTCCCCCGCAGGCGGCCCACGGCATCCATGATCTGGCACCCGCCGCCATTCCGCAGCTTGCGGAAGGCGGGCCTTCCACCGGAGCGTGCCACCGGATCGGGCGACCTCTGACGGAAGCCCGCCTATGACCATTCTCCGAATTCTCTTTGCCGTTCTCGCTTTCTGCCTTGCCGGCGTGTCGGCCAGTGCCGAGTCGGTGCTGTCGAACTATATCGGCGAAGTCGCGGCCTCCGATCTGGTCGCCGGTGCCGATGCCTTCGGCCCGCCGCAGCCGGACCTGCCCGTCGTTCCCGTCCTGAAAGGCGGCGAGACCATCGGCTGGGCCTTCATCACATCGGACTTCGTCGGCACCACCGGCTATTCCGGCAAGCCGATCCACATGATGGTCGCGGTGGACAAGGATGCCAGGATCATCGGCGTCAAGCTGGTGAAGCATTCCGAGCCCATCGTCCTGATCGGCATTCCCGAAGCAAAGGTGAAGGCGATGGCCGCCGGCTATGTCGGCCTTGACCTGGTGGCCGAGGCGCAGTCGGGCGGAACCTCGCACGATGTCGACATCATCTCGGGTGCGACCGTCACGGTGATGGTGATCGACGATTCGATCGTGCGGTCGGGGCTGAAGGTCGCCCGCGCGCTCGGGCTCGGCGGCCTTGCGGCCGAGGCGAAGTCCAGCGGGCCCGCCTTCGAGATCAATCCCGACGCGCAGGCACCGAAGGACTGGATGACGATGGAGGGCGACGGCACGCTGCGGCGGCTGTCGCTGGACGTGAGCCAGGTCAACGCGGCCTTCGCCGCGCTCGATGACAAGCGCGCCGCCGAACGGGCGCTGACAGAGGCTCCCGAGACCACCTTCATCGAAATGCAGACCGCGCTCGTCTCGGTTCCCGCCATCGGCAAGGCGGTCCTCGGCGAAGCGGAATATGCAAACCTCGCGGCGTGGCTCCAGCCCGGCGAAAGCGCCATCGTCGTGGTCGGACGCGGGCTTTATAGCTTCAAGGGCTCGGGCTATGTCCGCGGCGGCATCTTCGACCGGATCGTGCTGATCCAGGACGATGTCTCGGTCCGCTTCCGCGACAGGATGCACCGGCGGCTGGTCTCCGTTGCCGCCGAAGGCGCGCCGGACTTCGCCGAGGCCGACCTGTTCAAGGTCCCCGCCGATGCCGGTTTCGACCCGACAAAACCCTTCCGCATCCAGCTTCTGGTCCACCGCGAGGTCGGGCCGGTGGAGAAGCTCTTCACTACCTTCGACCTCGGCTACCAGTTGCCGCAGCAATATCTTCGCCCCGTCGCGATGGCGCCCTCCGCCACCGAAACCGGCCCTGCCGAGGCCGTGGCCGCACAGGACGAGAGCAGCGCGCAGGCCGATCTTTGGAGAAAGATCTGGCTCGGGTCGAAACCCGAGATCGTGGGCCTCGGGGCGATGCTTCTGGTGCTGACCTCGGTGTTCTTCTTCCAGAAATGGACCACCCGGAATGCGCGGCTCTTCTTCTGGTTCCGCATCGGATACCTGACGGTCACGCTGGTCTGGCTGGGCTGGATGGCCAATGCGCAGCTTTCGGTCGTCAACCTGATGGCGCTTTTCGGTGCGCTGGTGAACGGGTTCTCGTGGCAGGCCTTCCTGCTCGATCCCCTGACGTTCATCCTGTGGTTCTCGGTCGCCGCCGCGCTTCTGTTCTGGGGCCGGGGCGCCTATTGCGGCTGGCTTTGCCCCTTCGGTGCGTTGCAGGAACTGACCAACCGCATCGCCAAGGCGCTGCACGTTCCGCAATGGACGCTGCCCTGGGGTCTGCACGAACGGCTGTGGCCGCTGAAATACATGATCTTCCTCGGCCTCTTCGGCGTCAGCCTGATGAGCATCGAACAGGCCGAGCATCTGGCCGAGGTGGAGCCGTTCAAGACCGCCATCGTGCTGAAATTCGTCCGCGCCTGGCCGTTCGTGGCCTATGCGGCGGCACTGCTGATCGCCGGGCTCTTCGTCGAGCGGTTCTACTGCCGCTACCTTTGCCCGCTGGGTGCGGCGCTGGCGATTCCGGCCCGGCTGCGGATGTTCGACTGGCTGAAGCGCTACAAGGAATGCGGCAACCCCTGCCAGACCTGCGCCAACCAGTGCCCGGTCCAGGCCATCCATCCGACGGGCGAGATCAACCCGAACGAATGCGTCGATTGCCTGCACTGCCAGGTTCTCTACCAGTCGAAGACCATCTGCCCGGTGGTCATCAAGAAGATGAAACGCCGCGAAACCGCGGGGGCGGCTCTGCCGCGCGACCTGACCGGGCATCCGAACCAACCCAAGACCCAACCCGCAGAATGAAAGGACAGACCATGTCTGAGGGACTGAAGACGACGCTCACCCGACGCGGCCTGCTTGGCGCCACCGCCGGCGGCGCGGCACTGGCCGGTGCGCTTGGCGGGCGCGCGGTGCTGACGGGCGGCGCGACCGGCGCGGCCGCCCTGGCCGGCGCGACCGCAGCCCAGGCGGCCGAAGGCGCGAACATCGCTCCGGGGCAGCTTGACGAATACTACGGCTTCTGGTCCTCGGGCCAGACCGGCGAGCTGCGCATCCTCGGCGTGCCGTCGATGCGCGAGCTGATGCGGGTGCCGGTGTTCAACCGCTGCTCGGCCACAGGCTGGGGCCATACGAACGAATCGCTGCGCATCCACCAGCGCACGATGAGCGAGAAGACCAAGAACTACCTCGCGGCCAACGGCAAGAAGATCCACGACAACGGCGACCTGCACCACGTCCACATGTCCTATACCGAGGGCAAGTATGACGGGCAGTACATCTTCATGAACGACAAGGCCAACACCCGCGTCGCGCGGGTGCGCTGCGACGTGATGAAATGCGACGCGATCCTGGAGATTCCCAACGCCAAGGCAATCCACGGGATGCGGCCGCAGAAATGGCCGCGCTCGAACTACATCTTCGCCAACGGCGAGGACGAGGCGCCGCTGGTCAACGACGGCAAGACGATGACCGACACCTCGACCTACGTGAACATCTTCACCGCCGTGGACACCGAGAAGATGGAAGTCGCCTGGCAGGTGCAGGTGTCGGGCAACCTCGACAACTGCGACGCCGACTACGAAGGCAAGTGGGCTTTCTCGACCTCCTACAACTCGGAAATGGGCATGAACCTTGCGGACATGACCGCCGCCGAGATGGACCATGTCGTCGTCTTCAACATCGCCGAGATCGAGAAGGCGATCGCGGCGGGCGAGTATGAGGAGCTGAACGGCTGCAAGGTGCTCGACGGCCGCAAGGAAGCCAAGAGCCAGTTCACCCGTTACATCCCGGTGGCGAACAACCCGCACGGCTGCAACATGGCGCCGGACAAGAAGCACCTCTGCATCAACGGCAAGCTGTCGCCGACAGTCACGGTGCTCGACGTCACGAAGTTCGACGCGCTGTTCGAAAAGCCGGAAGCCGAGGTCGATCTTCGCAGCGCCGTGGTGGCCGAGCCGGAACTGGGCCTCGGTCCCCTTCACACCGCCTTCGACGGCCAGGGCAACGCCTTCACCTCGCTCTTCCTCGACAGCCAGGTAGCGAAGTGGAACATCGAGAAGGCCATCGCTGCCTACAAGGGCGAGCAGGTCGACCCGATCATCGAGAAGGTGGACGTGCACTACCAGCCCGGCCACCTCAAGACCTCGCATGGCGAGACGCTGGAAGCCGACGGCAAGTGGTTGGTGGTGCTCTGCAAGTTCTCGAAGGACCGCTTCCTGAACGTGGGCCCGCTGAAGCCGGAGAACGACCAGCTCTTCGACATTTCGGGCGACAAGATGGTTCTGGTGCACGACGGCCCGACCTTCGCCGAGCCGCATGACGCCATCGCCGTCCATGCCTCGAAGATGGGCAACATCCGCTCTGCCTGGGACCGGAACGACCCGATGTGGGCCGAAACCCGCAAGCAGGCCGAAGCCGATGGCGTGAACATCGACGACTACACCGATGCCGTGATCCGCGACAAGGACGATCCGACCAAGGTGCGCGTCTACATGACCAGCCAGGCACCGCAGTTCAGTCTGGAGAGCTTCACGGTGAACCAGGACGACGAGGTGACGGTGATCATCACCAACCTCGACGACATCGACGACCTGACCCACGGCTTCACGCTGGGCAACCACGGCGTGGCGATGGAGATCGCGCCCCAGGCGACGGCCTCGATCACGTTCAAGGCGGCGCAGCCGGGGGTCTACTGGTATTACTGCCAGTGGTTCTGCCACGCGCTCCACATGGAGATGCGCGGCCGGATGTTCGTCGAACCGAAGGCGAGCTGACCCGATGTGGAAATGCCTGCTCTCTGCGCTGATCCTCGCCGCCACGCAGCTTGCGGCGGCGGAGGTGCGGGTTGCGCCGGGGGCGGGCACGCTTGCCGGGGCCATCGCCGGGGCTGCCCCCGGCGATGTGCTGGTGCTGACCGGCGGGGCCTACACAGGCCCCGTCACCATCGACCGGGCGCTGACGATCCGCGGCCCGCGCGAGGCGGTGATCGAGGGCGCCGGCCGCGGCACGGTGATCACCATCACCGCCAGCGATGTCACGCTGTCGGGTGTCACCGTCACCGGCTCGGGCCATCAGAACAAGGATCTCGACGCCGGGGTGAAGATCCTCAAGGGCGCGGACCGCACCCGCATCGAGGGCCTGCTGCTGTCGGAGAACATGCACGGCGTCGACGTCCACGGCGGACGCGACTCGCGCGTTGTCGGCAACGAAATCATCGGCACGCGCGCGCTGCACATGAACGAGCGCGGCAACGGCATCTATATCTGGAACAGCCCCGGCACGCTGATCGAGGGCAACACCATCCGCTACGGCCGCGACGGCATCTTTTCCAACACCTCCGCCGACAGCATCTACCGCGGCAACCTTTTCCGCGACCTGCGCTTCGCCGTGCACCTGATGTATACCCGCGATACCGAGCTTTCCGGGAACATCTCGATCGGCAACCATCTCGGCTATGCGATCATGCAGTCCGAGCGGCCGAAGCTGATCGGCAATCTCAGCCTCGGCGACCGCGACCACGGGCTGGCGCTGAACTACGCCAACAGCGCCGACATCTCTGGCAACCTGGTTCGTGGCGGCACGAAGAAGTGCCTGTTCATCTACAATTCGCACAAGAACCTGATTGTCGGGAACCGCTTCGAAGGCTGCGGCATCGGTATCCATTTCACCGCCGGGTCGGAACGCAACGTGCTGACCGGCAACGCCTTCATCGGCAACCGCGAGCAGGTGAAATACGTCGGAACCCGCCACATCGAGTGGAGCTTCGAGGGCCGCGGCAACCACTGGTCCGACCATCCCGCCTTCGACCTGAACGGCGACGGCATCGCCGATTCCGTCTTCCGGCCGAACGACCTGATGGACCACATCCTCTGGTCGCAGCCCGCTGCGGCCTTGCTGAGCGGTGCGCCCGCCGTGCAATTGGTGCGGTGGAGCCAGAAGAGCTTCCCCGCCACCCTGCCCGGCGGGGTGCTCGATTCATCCCCCCTGATGGCCCCCCTCTCCATCCCCGTCCCCCCCGAGGTCGCGGCGATGGAGGCAGAGGCGGCGGGTCGCTGGGCGACAGGAACGCAATATGACCTCGACACTGACGATCTCGCAACTCACTAAGTCCTTCTCTGAGGTGAAGGCGCTCGACGCGGTCTCGCTGACGGTGGAGCCGGGCAGCCGCGTGGCGCTGCTCGGCCACAACGGCGCGGGCAAGTCGACGATGATGAAGATCATCCTCGGCCTCATTCCGTTCGAGTCCGGCACGGTCGAGGTCTGCGGCGCGGCGCCGGGTTCGGCCGCGGCGCGGACACAGGTCGCCTACCTGCCCGAAAACGCGGCCTTCCACCCGGCGCTGACCGGGCAGGAGCAGATCGCGCACTATCTTTCGCTGCGCGGCGAAAGCCCGGGGCAGGCGCTGGCGCTCTTGGATCGGGTCGGCCTGCACGAAGCGGCGAAGCGTCGGATCGGCACCTATTCCAAGGGAATGCGCCAGCGCGTCGGCCTGGCGCAGGCGCTGATCGGCAAGCCGCGCCTGCTGGTGCTGGACGAACCGACAAGCGGGCTGGACCCCGTCTCGCGGCGCGACTTCTACGCGCTTCTTGACGGGCTCGCGGCCGAGGGCGCCGCGATCCTGCTGTCCTCGCACGCGCTGACCGAGGTGGAGGCGCGCACCGACCGCATCCTGATCCTGTCGCAGGGCCGCATGGTGGCTTCGGGCACGCTTGCCGACCTGCGCCGCATGGCGGCGCTGCCGGTTTCGCTGCATGTCACCGCCCGCAACGGATACGCGTCCGAAATCGCCGCGGCGCTGCCGGGCGCGATCCGCGCCGAGGGCGACGTGCGGCTGAACTGTGCGCAGGACGAGAAGCTTGGGCTTCTTGCGCGGATCACCGGCTTTGGCGACAAGGTGGCCGACATCGAAATGGTGCCGCCGAGCCTCGAGGACATCTACAGCCATTTCAGCCGGAGGGACGGGCAATGATGAACCGCATCCTCGCCACCGCCCGGACCGAATTCCGCATCGCGCTGCGCAACCGCTGGGTGGCGATCGCCGTGGTGCTGATGGCGCTTTTCGCACTGGTCCTGTCGGCTGCCGGATCGGCGCCCACGGGTGACCTCGGCGTCGACCGGTTGTCGGTGACAGTCGCTTCGCTGACCTCGCTCGCGGTCTATCTGGTGCCGCTGGTCGCGCTTCTGATGAGCTTCGACGCCGTGGCGGGCGAGGTGGAGCGTGGCACGCTGCCGCTTCTGCTCACCTATCCGGTGGCGCGGGCCGAAATCCTGGTCGGCAAGCTTCTGGCGCATCTGGCGGTGCTGGCGCTGGCGGTGGCCGTGGGCTACGGCCTTGCCGCCGCCGCCGCCTTCTGGGCCGACCCGGCGTCGCTTTCGGGGCTGCCGGCGCTGGCGAGGCTCGGCTGGTCATCGCTCCTGCTCGGCGCCACGTTCCTTGGCGCGGGCTATGCGCTGTCGTCGCTCGCGCGCCGTCCCTCGGGGGCCGCCGGCCTTGCGATGGGCCTCTGGCTCGGGGCGGTGGTGCTCTACGATCTCGGTCTTCTTGCCGCCGTGGTGGCCGACGATGGCGGCTGGTTCACGACCACGGCTTTCCCCTTCGCGCTTCTTGCCAACCCGGCCGATGCCTTCCGTCTCTACAACCTGGCCGCGTCCGAGGCGACCGCGGCCGCCGCGGGGGTGGCGGGCGCGGCAAACACGATCCCGCTCTGGCAATCGGCGGCCTCGGTCCTCCTCTGGCCGCTTCTGGCGCTGGCGCTTGCCACCGCTGCCTTCCGAAAGGTCACGCCATGAGACGCGTGCTTATCCTCGCCCTGTCGCTTCTCGCGCTTGCCGCCTGCAAGGAAGATGCGCAGGACGTATCGGCCGTGGCGCTGACGGCCGAATCCGTGGGACATTACTGCCAGATGAACCTCTTGGAGCATCCCGGCCCCAAGGCACAGGTGCATCTGGAAGGCCTTCCCGGCATGCCGCTTTTCTTCAGCCAGGTGCGCGACGCGGTGGCCTATTCGCGGCTGCCGGAACAGGACGGGGTGATCCTCGCGATCTACGTCAACGACATGGGGGCTGATGGCGCGACCTGGGATGACCCCGGCGCGACGAACTGGATCCCGGCCGAGAAGGCGCATTACGTGGTGGGATCGAAGACCGAAGGCGGCATGGGCGCGCGGGAACTGGTGCCCTTTGCCGACCTCGACCGCGCCGCCGCCTTCGCCGCGCAGAAGGGCGGCACGGTCATGGCCCTGTCGGCCATCCCCGATTCCGAGGTGATCGCCCCCGTCGCGCTGGATGCCGGCGCGGAGACCGAGGGCGACGCCGACTACAACCAACGCCTCAAGGCCCTGTCCGAGCAGATCGGAGGATGACATGATTCTGAACCGCCGCCGTTTCCTGACGATCTCCGCCGCCGCCGCAGGCCTTGCCGCCTCCGGCGCACGGGCGGCATCCACACGCGTCTGGACGGGTGTCGCGCTTGGCGCGCGCGCGTCGATCCGGCTCGACCACCCCGAGGCCGGGGCGATCGCCGCCCGCGCGGCGGCCGAGATTGCGCGCCTCGAGGGCATCTTCAGCCTCTACCGCGCTGATTCGGCCCTGTCGCGGCTGAATGCCGAAGCGAGACTTGCCGCCCCGCCGGCCGAGCTTCTGGAGTGCCTGACGCTGGCCGGCACCGTCCACCGCGCCAGCGGCGGCGCGTTCGATCCGACCGTGCAGCCGCTGTGGGCGCTCTGGGCCGAACGGGCCAGCGCCGGGGTACGGCCTGAGGCGGCGGAGCTTGCCGCCGCCCGCGCGCCGGGTGCCTGGGGCAATCTGCGCCTCGAGGCGGAGGAAATCGCGATGGCCCCCGGCATGGCGCTCACGCTCAACGGGATCGCCCAGGGCTACATCGGCGACCGCGTGGCAGCACTTCTGGAGGCCGAGGGCCTGACCGACATCCTGATCGACACCGGCGAGCATCGCGCGCTGGGGCAGATGCCGGGCGGCGGCGGCTGGCCGGTGCGGCTGGCGCAGGGCGGCAGTGTGGCGCTGCGCAACCGCGCGCTGGCGACATCGGCACCGCTGGGCACGGTCTTCGACAGCGAGGGCAGGTTCGGCCACATCCTCGATCCCCGCACCGGCGAGCCCGCCGCGCCGGTCTGGCGCGCCGTCAGCATCACCGCGCCCTCGGCCGCCCTTGCCGATGCGCTGTCGACCGCCGCCTGCCTGATGCCGGACCGCGCCGCGATCGACGGCATGGTGGCGCAGTTCGCCGATGCCCGCTGCGATTCCGCCGTTGCGGCCTGAATCCGGCCAGTCCGATCCTCGTCAGGGCCGCGTCTCGCGCCGCCAGTCGGTCGGCGTCTTGCCGAACATCGCCTTGAACAGCCGCGAGAACTGCGCCTGATCGGAAAAACCGAAGCGATAGGCGATCTCGGCCATTGCGAGCGAGGGCGACGAGGCGATCGTGTCGCGCGCGGCGATCAGGCGTTCCTCGCGGATGAACTGCGAAACCGTCTGGTTGGTGTCGCTGAACAGCTCGTGCAGGTAGCGCTTTGAGATTCCGCAGGCCTCCGCGATCAGATCGGGCGACAGGGCGGAGCTGGACAGGTTCCTGCGGATGACCTGTTCGGCGCGGCGCAGGTGGCCCGCGCGCACCGCAGTCTTGACCTGCTCGTCCTCGCCGGCGGTCTCGTCGAGCGCGATTGCCAGCACCACGACCATCTGCCGGCCGAGAACCGACGCGGCGCGGCCCTCCGTCAGCGGCAGCGAGTGCAGTTGCCCCATCATGTTGGTGAAAAGCGACGCCAGCCCGGTGCGCGCGTCGATGATCCTCGCGCAAAGCCGGTCGGGGTCCCTGATCTTCTCGGCAAGCGCCTTCTTCGAGATCTTCAGCACGCTGAGTTCGTTCGGCGCGCCGTAGGCGAAACGGTAGGGTTCGTCGCCGCGTTCGAGGATGAAACCGCCGGGATCGCACCGCACCTCGCGCCCGAGCTGCCGGAATTCCACCGGGCTCAGCCGCGGAACGGTGACCAGATATTCCTCTTCGCGGGTGTGCGAGATGTGGGTCGGGCGCCGTTCATACTGCAAAGCCTCGGTCACCAGCCGCGAGAGCGAGACATCGCCCATCTGCCGCCGTTCGAGCTGGCCGGAGAAGGCCGCGGGGTCGCGGAAGGTGAGATGCAGCGGGAAGTAGGTTTCCGAAATGACCCGGATCCAGTGCGCCGACCGCTGTCCGGGCACGATCTGGGATGTGCTGTGCGCCGTGAAGTCCATGCGCCCTCTCCCCAAGCGCCATTCAGAATCGGTAAGGCGCATCGGCTGGCGGATCAAGAGATTCCGGCCGCTGCGTCTGCCGACTGCGCCCGGTGACAAGAGACTGTGCGCGGATCGGCAAATCCGTGACCGCGATTGCGCGGATGTGCAAAACTTCCTGCCCTGGCCTGCAAGACCGGTACCCGGATTCGCGCCACCCTTCCTGACATGACGAGAGGCCGGAAAACGGCCCGGGGAGCCGGACAGAGGAGGCACGCTTCGTCAGTCCCGGAGAGGCACCCGTGGCCGCTTTCCCTCAGGGAGGATCCGAGGGATGACGAAACGCAATGTGGACCCGATCACGCTTTCCGTGGTGCGAGGTGTGCTCGAGACCACGCAGCGCGAGATGACGCTGACGCTGGAACAGACGGCGCGGTCGTCGGTGTTCAACCTCGCGCATGACTATTCCACCGCGCTCTTCAACCACACGCCCGAAATGATCCTGCAAGGCCAGGACATCCCGATCCATCTGGGCAGCCTGATCCCGGCGATGAAATCGGTCGCCCGCTTCTTCGAGGGCGAGATCCACGAAGGCGACCTGATCCTGCACAACGACCCGGCCTATGGCGGGTCGCACATCATCGACACCTGCATGTACATGCCGGTGTTCTACCAGGGCGAGCTGGTGTTCTGGACGGTCTGCAAGGGCCACCTGACCGACATCGGCGGCCCGGTTCCGGCGGGCTACAACCCCAATGCCACCGAAATCTTCGCCGAGGGCCTGCGCATCCCGCCGGTCAAGCTCTGGGACCGGGGCAAGCCGCGCCATGACGTGATGAACCTGCTTCTGACCAACATGCGGGCGCGGCGCGACCAGGAGGGCGATTTCAACGCGCTGATTGGCGCCTGCCAGGTCGGAGCGCGCAACCTGAAGCGGCTGATGGACAAATACGGCAAGGAAACGGTGCAGGACTGCATCGCCGAGCTTCTGGACATGGCCGAGGCGCATATGCGCAAGCTGATCGCCGAGGTGCCCGACGGCACCTATACCGGCACTGCGATCCTGGAAGATGCGGGCCACGGCTTCGGCGATTTCGACATCACCGCGACCGTGACCATCAAGGGCGACGGCTGCCACATCGCCATCAGCTCGCCCCCGCAGGTGCCCTATTTCATCAACAGCTACGAAGGCAACAGCCACTCGGGCGTCTATCTGGGCCTGATGATGTTTGCGCAACTGCCGCCGCCCTACAACGAGGGGCTTTATCGCTGCGTGACCACCGACATGGGGCCGAAGGGCACGCTCTGCAACGCCAAGTCGCCGGCGCCGCACATGAACTGCACGACGACGCCGATGGAGACGCTGACCGACGCGGTGCGGCTGGCCTTCGAACAGGCGGCGCCCGCAAAGGTCTCGGCAAGCTGGGGCCATGCCAACGGCTGCAACATCGCCGGCTGGGACAAGCGCCATGACGAGGAATACGTGACGATGGTGCTGGCCTCGATCATCTCGGGTGCGGGCGCCACCGCGGCGCAGGACGGCTGGCATGCCTGCGGGCCGGAATGCTGCTTCGGCGCGCTGACCTCTGGCGATATCGAGATGCTGGAACACAGCTATCCGATCATCATCCACCGCTATTCGCTGATGGAGGACTCGGGCGGCGCCGGCAAGAACCGGGGCGGCTCCGGCACCTGCTGGGAGGTGGAGCCGATGGACAGCCCGATGACGCTGATCACCTTCGGTGAAGGCCGGCGCATCCCGGCGATGGGCGCGGCCGGGGCGAAATCGGCGATGGTCCGTCCCAAGGTCGGGCGGCTGGAGGTCACCCGCGGCGGCCAGACCCAGGTGATCACCGAAAACGTGATCGAGACGATCCAGCCCGGCGAGCGCGCGGCGAACAAGAACCCGGGCGGCGGCGGCTATGGCAACCCCTTTGAACGCGACGTGCAGAAGGTGGTCGAGGATGTCAGGAACGGCCTCGTCAGCCTTGAAGGCGCGCGGCTCGACTACGGCGTGGTGATCACCGATCGCGACAGCCTCGCGGTCGATCACGCCGCCACGGCGAGGCTTCGCGCCGCCTGATCCCTTCCTCCCGCCCCCGGGGTTCCTCGGGGAACGACCCGACGCCCGTGGGGGCAGGCAGCCCCCGCCCATCCCCCGTTTGCCCGAAAGGACGCATCCCATGCAGAACCAGTATCGCCTTGGAATCGACGCCGGCGGCACCTTCACAGACTTCATCCTGGCCGACCGCAAGGGGGGCGTGCGCATCTTCAAGGCGCTCTCGACCCCGAACGATCCCACCGCCGCGATCCGCAACGGCCTGAGGCTCATCGAGGAGGAGAGCGGGCTCTCGCCCGAGACGATCGTCGCGAACGCCGATCTGTGCATCAACGGCACGACCGTCGGACTGAACGCGCTCATCACCCACAATGGCGCCAGGACCGGCCTGATCGCCACGAAAGGCCACGAGGATTCGATCGAGATCCGCCTCGGCCACAAGGAAGACGGCTACCGCTACGACCCCGAATACCCGCCCGCGACCATGCTGGTGCCGCGCTACCTGCGCCGCGGCGTCGCCGAGCGGGTGCTGTCGAACGGCACGGTCCACACGGCGCTTGCCGAGGAGGACGTGCGCGATGCCTGCCGCCACTTCCTGCGCGAGGGCGTGGAATCTGTGGCCATCAGCTTCGTCTGGTCGGTCCTGCACCCCGAGCACGAGCTGCGCGCGGCCGAGATCGTACGCGAGATGATGCCGGACGTGCGCCTGACCGTGGGCTGCCAGCTTTACCCGCAGGTGCGCGAATACACCCGCACCTCGACCGCGATCGTGAACGCCTACCTCGCCCCGATCCTGCAACGCTATGTCGAGGCGGTGGACGGCTATTTCCGTTCGCTCGGGTCGCGCCATCCGGTGCGCTACTTCCAGTCGAACGGCGGGCTGGCGCTGGGCAAGGTGGTCTCAGACCAGTCGGTCTATGCGATCAACTCCGGCCCCGCCTCGGCGCCGCAGGCCGCGCTCTGGCTGGGCGAGCCCTGGGGGATGAAGGACATCATCACCGTCGACATGGGCGGCACGTCCTTCGACATCACCCTGACCCGCGACGGGCGGGCGAATGTGTCGAAGAACATCGACTTCCTGCGCTACCGGATCGGCATCCCGATGATCCAGGTGGAGACGCTCGGCGCCGGCGGCGGCTCGATCGGCTGGATCGACAGCATGGGGCTGATGCAGATGGGGCCGCAGTCGGCCGGATCGGAGCCGGGGCCTGCCAGCTACGACCAGGGCGGCGAGAAGCCCACGACCACCGACGCCAACCTGATCCTCGGCTACCTCAACCCCGATGGTCTCGTCGGCGGCCGGTTGCCGCTGAACGTCGAGAAGGCCCGTTCCGCGATCAAGACCCACCTTGCCGAGCCGCTGGGCATCAGCGTCGAGAAGGCCGCCTACGGCATGTTCACCATCGTCAACAACAACATGGTGAACGCGATCCGACGCGTCTCGGTGGAGCGCGGTTACGACCCGCGCGACTTCGTGCTGAACTGCGCGGGGGGCGCGACGGGGGCGCATATCACCGCGCTGGCGCGCGAGATGGGCATCCGCAAGGTGCTGATCTCCAAGCTCGCCTCGGGGCTCTGCGCCTTCGGTCAGATCATCTCGGACGTGAAATACAACTACATGGCCCCGGCGGCCGCGCGGTTGGAGGGGGCCGACGCCGCGGCGAGGCTCGACGCGCTCTTCAACCAGATCGAGGCGCGCGGGCGCGAGGATCTCAAGGCCGATGGCTTCACCGACGGCTCCATCAGTGTCCGCCGCAGCCTCGACATGCGCTATGTCGGCCAGGTTCACGAATGCACCGTCAGCATCGAGCCCTTCGCCGTCACCGAAGCGGCGCTTGAGCGTCTGAAGGCCGCCTTCCACGCCCGTCACGAGGAGCTTTACACCTATTCCGAGCCGCACAGCGCCGTCGAGGTCGTGAACGTCGAAAGCGCCATCACCGGCAGGGTGGACAAGCCCGCCCGGATGACCGTGGACGCCGGCAACGGCGCGCATTCGGCGCTCAAGGGCACGCGCGAGATGATCTTCAACGCCGAAGGCATCCCGCACGAGACGCCGGTCTACGACGGCGCGCTGCTGGGTGCGGGCGACCGGATCACGGGACCGGCCGTCATCCAGGAGGTGACGACGACGATCGTGATCGAGCCGGGCTGGCTGGCCGATCTCGATGCCTCGGGTGTCTATGTCCTGACGATGGGGGCCGCGGGCGACAAGTCGCAGCAGACGGCGCGCGCCGTCGAGGTGGCCTGAGATGGCGCTGGCGCTGGAACAGGTGGGGGTCGCCTTCGGCGGCTTCCGGGCGCTGACGGAGGTGTCGCTCTCTGTCGCGCCCGGACAGGTGGTCGGGCTGATCGGCCCGAACGGGGCGGGCAAGACCACCTGCGTCAACGTCCTGACCGGGTTCCAGCGCCCGACCGCCGGGCGGGTGATCCTTCAGGGGCGCGACGTCTCGGCGCTGCCCGCCCATCGCCTGCGGCGTGCGGGTGTCGCCCGCACCTTCCAGGCCGGGCGGCTTTTCGGCGGGCTTGACGTTCTCGACAATCTCGCCTGCACCGGCGTCGGCCTCGGCCTCGGCCGGTCGGAGGCCGAACACCAGGCCAGCGAGCTGCTGGACTGGATGGGGATTTCATCGCTCGAAAGCCGCGGCGCGGCCGGGCTGCCCTATACCGACGAGCGGCGCGTGGCCATCGCCCGCGCACTGATGGGGCGGCCGCAGTATCTGCTGCTGGACGAGCCCGCCGCCGGCATGTCCGAACACGAGGCCGCCGATCTGGCGGCCCTGATCCGGCGCATTGCCGGCGAACTGGGGACCGGCTGCCTGCTGATCGAGCACAACGTGGGCCTTGTGCTGTCGGTCTGTGCCGATGTGGTGGTGCTGGACGGCGGCAAGGTGATCGAGCGCGGCGGCCGGCAGGCGATCCTGGCCTCGCGCGCGGTGCGCGAAGCCTATCTTGGCGCCAATGCGGAGGCCGCCTGATGTCCAAGCTCGGCGTCTTCGACCTTGCGGTGCGCTACGGAAAGCTGACCGCGGTTTCGGAACTGTCCTTCACCGTCGCAGAGGGCGAGCGGGTCTTCGTCTCCGGCCCGAACGGGGCGGGAAAGTCCTCGCTCCTCTCGGCCATCGCCGGCACGGTTCGCGCCGCCCACGGCCGGATCGAGATGGACGGCGAGATCCTTTCCGGCCTTGGCCCCGAAAGCGTCGCCCGGCGCGGCCTGTCGATGGTGCCGGAAGGGCGGCGCATCTTCGCCGGCCTCACGGTGCGCGAAAACCTGATGGTCGGCACCGGGCTGAGGCGTGACCGGGGCGCGGTGGCCGATGATCTGGAAACCGTCTTCGGCGCCTTCCCGATCCTGCGCGACCGCGCCGCTGCGCCCGCCGGCGCGCTGTCCGGCGGGCAGCAGCAGATGCTGGCGATTGCCCGCGCGCTGATGACCAACCCCAAGGTGATGCTGGTCGACGAACCCTCGCTGGGGCTCGCCCCCAAGGTCGTCGACGAGGTCTACGAGCGGCTGTGCGAGCTTCAGGCGCTGCGCGGCCTGACCCTTGTCATCGTCGAACAATCCTCATCCCGCGCGGCGCGCGTGGGCGGGCGGATGCTTCTGATGCGCGGAGGGCGGATCGTGGCCGACGGCGACGCCGCCGCCGTCGCCGCCGAGGAGCTTCTGACCGACGCCTAGGTCGGAGATGCGGCATGAGCCTTCAGCTTGTCTTCGATGCGCTCGCGCTGGGCGGTATCTACGCCATCGCCGCGCTTGGCATCGCGCTGATCTTCGGGGTGATGCGGCTGGTCAATTTCGCGCATGGCCAGTTCATCGCCTGCGCGGTCTTCGCGCTGATCGTGCCGTCGACCGACGCGCTTGCCCGGCTCGGGCTCGGCCTCCTGCCCGCCCCGGTCGTGATCCCGCTGATCCTCGGCTTCGGCGCGGGTCTGGCCGTCGCGGCCGAGGCCTTCGTCTTCCGGCCGATGCGCAATGCCTCGCCGGTCGCGCTGATGGTCGGCAGCTTCGCGCTGGGCGTGGCGCTGCAGAATGTCCTTCTGGTGCTTTACGGCGGGCGGCCGAAGGCGGTCAGCCTGTGGGCGGAACTCGGCCATCCCGTCGTCATCGCGGATGCGCATGTGCCGATCCTGCAACTCATCGTGATCGCGGCGGTGGGGCTGATCCTCGTCTCGCTCGCGATGATGCTGCGCCACACCCGGCTGGGGCTCGAGATGCGGGCGGCGGCCGCGGATTTCGGCATGGCACGGATGCTGGGTGTCCGCGCCAACCGGGTCATCGCCGGGGCCTTTGCGCTGTCGGGTGCGCTTGCGGCGGTGGTGGCGTTGGTGATGGTGGCGCAGACCGGCGTGGCCGACGTGCGGATGGGCGGGCAGATCATGCTGGTGGCCTTCATCGCCACGGTGGTGGGCGGTATGGGCAGCCTGTCGGGCGCCGTCGCGGCCGGGCTCGGCATCGGCGCGGTGTCCGCCCTTCTCCAGGCCGGCCTTCCGGCCGAGGCGCGGCCGTTCCGCGATGCGTTCCTCTACGGGGCCGTCATCCTTGTCCTTCTCTTCCGCCCGCAGGGTCTGTTTGCGCCCGCCGGGTCCAAGCCGAGGGTCTGATCATGGTCACCCAACACACGATCCGCCGCCGCATGTCCGCGACCACCCCGGTCCTCTTGGCGCTGGTGCTTCTGGGCTTCGCCCTGGCCGCAACGCTTCTGGGCGACCGGGCCACGGCGCGGATGGCCGCCGAGACGCTGATCCGCGTCACGATGGTCGTGGGCTTCTGGATCTTCGTCGGCAACTCCGGTGTCGTCAGCTTCGGCCATGCCGCCTTCGGCTGCATCGGGGCCTATGTCTCGGCCTGGCTGACGCTGAAACCCGCGATGAAGGCCACGCTCCTGCCCGGCCTGCCCGGGTATCTCGCCACCGCCGACTGGCATGTCCTGCCCGCGGCCCTTGCGGGCGGGGCGGTGGCGGCGCTGGTGGCTCTGGCGACCGGTGCGGCGATCCTCAGGCTTTCGGGCATCGCCGCCTCGATCGCGACCTTCGCCTTCCTCGCCATGATCAACACGATCTGGGCGAACTGGACGCCGGTCACGGGCGGCACCTCTTCGGTCGTGGGGCTCGATCGCTATGTGACGCCCTGGGTCGCGTTGGGCTGGGCGGTGGCGGCGATCGCAATCGCGGCGCTCTACTCGGCCTCCGCCTCGGGCCTGGCGCTTCGGGCGACGCGGGAAGACGAGGTCGCGGCCTCCGCTTCCGGCATCGACCGCTATCGCCACCGGCTGCTGGCCTATACGCTTTCGGCCTTCTTCTGCGGCGCGGGGGGCGCGCTGATGGGCCATTTCATCGGCGTGATCAGCCCCGACGACTTCTACCTGAGCCTGACCTTCCTGATGCTGGCGATGCTGGTCGTGGGCGGTGTCGCCTCGCTTTCGGGGGCCGTCGTCGGGGTTCTGTCCCTCTCGCTCGCGGTCGAGGCGCTGGTGCGGATGGAGAAGGGCTTTTCCGTCGGCGAGGTTTCCTTCGCGCTGCCGCCCGGCAGCCAGGCGATCATCATCGCCGTCGCCATGATCCTTGTCCTGATCTTCCGCCCCGCCGGCCTTCTGGCCGGGCGTGAGATCATGCTTTCCGCCCGCTGGGTCGCGGGGCGGGGACGCCAGACGAACGACTGACCCGAACCCAACAGGAGAAACGACCATGAGACTTGCCTGCCCCGTCCTTGTGCTGACCGCACTTGCCCTGCCGCTTCATGCCGAAGACCTGACCGTGGGCTTCGCCATCGCCAAATCCGGCTGGATGGAAGCCTATGACACCCCCGCCGACACCGCCGCAAAGATCCGGATCGACGAGATCAACGCCGCAGGTGGCCTGCTCGGCCGCCAGATACGGATTGTCGAGGCCGACACCCGCACCGACCGCGCCGAAAGTGCCAAGGCCGGGCTCGACGTGCTGGACCAGGGCGCCGAGATGATGGTCGTTTCCTGCGACTACGATTTTGGCGCCCCCGCCGCGCTGGTGGCCGAAGGCGAGGGGATGAACAGCTTCTTCCTCTGCGCCGAGGACGTGAAGGCGGGTATCCAGGGCGTCGGTCCCTTGAGCTTCTCGTCCTCGGTTCTCGCTCCGGTTCAGGGTGCGACGATGGCCGAATGGAGCCACGCCAAGCGCAACGCCCGCAGCGCCTATGTTCTGGAAGACACTTTCATCGAATACAACAAGGGCATCTGCACCGGCTTCAACTGGATGTTCTCGACGCTGGAAGGTGCCGAGATCGTCGGGACCGACACGTTCAAGAACGACGATGCCTCGATCGCGAGCCAGATCACCCGGATCAAGGCGCTGCCGGCGGAGCCCGATGTGATCATGCTCTGCTCGGTCATGCCCGGCGCGGCGGCGGCGGTGCGCCAGATCCGTGCCGCTGGCATCAATTCGCTGATCCTCAACGGCTCGGCGGTCGACGGCTCCTACTGGCTTGATGCGACGCCTGACCTGTCGGGCTTCGTGGTGCCGGTCCAGGGCTCGATCTACGGTGACGATCCGCGCCCCGACGTGGAGGCCTTCAACGCGGCTTACGAAGCCAAGACCGGCGCGCGGCCGGCCAGCCAGTATGCCTATCCCGGCTATGTGTTGATCGACCTCTGGGCCAAGGCCGTGGAGCGCGCCGGCACGACCGAGGGCGCGGCCGTCACCGCCGAACTGGAGAAGATGCAGGACGAACCGACCGCCTTCGGCCCGCGCAGCTTCTCGGCCGAACTGCACCACCAGAACACCGCGCTGATGCAGGTCATCGAGATCACCGGCGGCAAGCCTGCGCGGGTGGACGAATGGCGGATTTCCCGGCCGGTGCCGCTGGACGTGCTGATGGGCAAGTGAGAGGCCGGGCGCGCGGGGGGAAGCCCCGCGCCTCACAGATAGGGCGGCGTGCAGGCCGAGACGACCACGGCCTCCCTGTCGCCGGTGTTGCGGAAGCGGTGCGGCAGCGTCGAATCGAACAGGTAGCTGTCGCCCGCCTTCAGGACCGCGCAGTGCTCGCCCACCGTCACCTCGATCTCGCCTGCGATCACCACGCCGCCTTCGTGCGAGACATGTTCCAGCATCTGATCGCCGGTGTCGGCGCCCGGTTCGTAGCGCTCGTAGAGAATCTGGAGGTTGTGTACCCTGGCGTCGCCCACCTGCTGCAGCGTCATCCGGCCGCGCGGGCCGCCGAGGGTCGAATAGAGCCGCGTGGTGAGGTCGCGCAGCTCTTGCGGCTTGAAGAAGACCGCCTGGGTCGTGGGCGTGTCGGGTTCGAAGAACTCCGACATCGTGACGTTCAGCCCGCCCAGAATCTTGCGCAGGGAGGCGACCGAGGGATTGGAGCGGTTGGTCTCGATCATCGAAATCTGACCATGCGGCACCCCGGACGCCTCGGCCAGTTGCCGCTGCGACAGGCCCGCGGACTGCCGCATCTCCCGCAATCGTCTGCCAATGTCGAAGTCCTGCATCGCGGTGCACCTCCTTCCGGCAGATTATGCCCTGGTCGCAGAGCGCACAATCTCTTGCCATCGCGTGCGCAGGATCAATAAAATATTTGCGCAAGATATTGAGCAGCGGTATGCGTCCCAACGCATCGAATCCGCAAGAGGCCGCCATGACGCAATCCGCCCGCCTGTCCGCCCGCAAGTCCGCCGCCGTCGCCCGTGGCGTCGCCACCCGCGGCATCTACGCCGCCCGCGCCGAGAATGCCGAACTGTGGGATGCCGAGGGGCGCCGCTTCATCGACTTCGCCGCCGGGATCGCGGTGAACAACACCGGCCATCGCCACCCGAAGGTGATGGCCGCGGTCGCAGCGCAGGCGCAGGCCTTCACCCACACCTGCTTCCACGTCGCGCCCTACGAAGGCTACATCGCGCTGGCCGAGCGGCTGAACGCCGCCACGCCCGGCGATTTCGCCAAGAAGACGATGCTGGTGACGACCGGCGCCGAGGCGGTGGAGAACGCGATCAAGATGGCCCGCGCCTTCACCGGCCGGTCGGGGGTGATCTCCTTCTCCGGCGCCTTCCACGGTCGCACGCTTCTGGGCATGGCGCTGACCGGCAAGGTCACGCCCTACAAGAAGGGCTTCGGCGCCATGCCGCCCGAGATCGTCCACGCCCCGTTCCCCAACGCCTTCCACGGCGTGACCGAGGCCGAGGCGCTGGGCCAGCTTGACCGGCTCTTCGCGTCGTCGGTGGACCCCGACCGCGTTGCCGCCATCATCATCGAACCCGTGCAGGGCGAGGGCGGATTCAATATCGCACCGTTCAGCTTCCTGCGCAGCTTGCGCGAGATCTGCGACCGGCACGGCATTGTCCTGATCGCCGACGAGGTGCAGGCCGGCATGGCGCGGACCGGGCGGATGTTCGGCTTCGATCATTCCGGCGTGGTGCCGGACCTTGTGACGATGGCCAAGGGGCTGGCCGGGGGCTTTCCGTTGTCGGCCGTGACGGGGCGGGCCGAAATCGTCGATGCCCCGAACCCGGGCGGCGTCGGCGGCACCTATGCCGGCAACCCGCTGGCGGTGGCCGCGGCGCATGCGGTGCTCGACGTGATCGCCGAGGAAGACCTCTGCGCCCGCGCGACAGAGATTGGCGAGGTGATCCGCGCCCGCCTTGCCCAGATCGCCGTGCGGCAGGGGATGGAGTGCATCGGCGACGTGCGCGGTCTTGGCGCGATGAACGCGTTCGAACTGGTGACCGACCGCACCACCAAAGCGCCCGACGCCGCGCTCGCCGCCTCCGTGGTGGCGGAGGCCGAGGCGCGGGGGCTGATCCTTCTGTCGTGCGGGACGCGCTACAACGTGATCCGTCTCCTGCCGCCGTTGACCATCCCGATGGCGCAACTGGACGAGGCGCTCGACATCATCGAAGCTGCGATCGAGGCGGCGGCGATGAGGCGCCCCGCCTGACAGGCCACCCGGCCGCCGCCGTTTCCCTGCCCGAAGGACGCCCGCCATGACCGAACCGCATCTGAACCTGATCGCCGGCGCCTGGGTGGCCGGCGACCACCTGTCCGAGAACCGCAACCCGTCCGACATGTCCGACGTGATCGGGCTTTACGCCGCCGCCACCGCCGGCGACGTCGACCGCGCCGCGACTGCCGCGGCCGAAGCGCAGCCCGCCTGGTTCGCGCAAGGTCCCCAGCCGCGCGCCGACCTCTTGGACCGCGTCGCCGGTCGGATCGAGGCGGCGGCGGTCGAGATCGGCACGATGCTGGCGCGCGAGGAGGGCAAGATCCTGCCCGAGGCGATCGCCGAGGTCCGCCGCGCGGCGCAGATTTTCCGCTTCTTCGCCGGCGAGGCGCTGCGCATTCCGGGCGAGGCGCTGGCCTCGGTGCGACCGGGCGTCGACGTCGAGGTGACGCGCGAGCCGGTCGGCGTGGTGGGGCTGATCACGCCCTGGAATTTCCCCGCCGCGATTCCCGCCTGGAAGGTCGCCCCGGCGCTGGCCTATGGCAATGCCGTGGTGCTGAAGCCCGCCGACCTGGTGCCGGGCACCGCACATCTTCTGGCGCGCATCCTTCACGAGGCGGGTTGCCCTGCGGGCGTCTTCAACCTGGTGATGGGGCCGGGTTCCGTCGTCGGGCGGGCGATGATCGACCATCCGCTGATCGCCGCGATCTCGTTCACCGGATCGGCGGTGACCGGGCGGACGATCGCGCGGGCGGCCGTCGAGGGGATGAAGAAGATCCAGCTCGAGATGGGCGGCAAGAACCCGATGGTGGTGATGGACGATGCCGACCTCGACACCGCCGTCGCCGCCTGCCTGAACGGCGCCTTCTTCTCGACCGGCCAGCGTTGCACCGCGTCCTCGCGGCTGATCGTGCAGGCGGGCATCCACGACCGCTTCGTCGAAAAGCTCGCCGCACAGGCGGCGGCGCTGCGCGTCGGCCCGGCGCTTGCGGCCGAGAGCCAGATGGGCCCGGTGGTTTCGGCCGCGCAGTTGCAGGGCAACCTCGACTATGTGTCCCTTGCCCGCACGGAGGGCTGCGAGGTTCTGGGGGGCGAGCGGCTGAACGGCCCGACGGAGGGGTATTTCCAGCGACCCGCGCTGTTCCTCGGCGCGCACAACGACATGCGTGTCGCGCGCGAGGAAATCTTCGGCCCCTGCGCCGCGGTGATCCGCGTGGCCGATTTCGACGAGGCGCTGGCGGTGGCCAACGACAGCCCCTTCGGGCTGTCCGCCGGCATCTGCACCGCGTCGCTGAAGCACGCCCGCGCCTTCAAGAGGGGCGCGAAGGTGGGGATGGTCATGGTCAACCTGCCCACCGCCGGGGTCGACTACCATGTTCCCTTCGGCGGCACGAAGTCCAGCTCCTACGGCCCCCGCGAACAGGGGCGCCATGCGGTCGAGTTCTACACGACCGTCAAGACCGCCTACAGTTTCGCGGGCTGAACGATGGCGGAGCGACTGATCCTCACCATCAATCCCGGCACCACGACGATCCGCATCGGCCTCTTCGAGCCGCAGGGGCCGGGGGTTCGGCCGGTGCTTGAGGAGACCATCGAGCTTGACGAGACGGTGATGGCGGGCTTCGCCACCATCGCCGAGCAGTTGCCGTTCCGGGCGGAGGCCGTGCGGTCGTTCCTGGATGCCATTCCCGGCGGCGTGCGCCTGGCGGCGGTGGCCGGGCGCGGGGGCATGCTGACGCCGGTCCCGGCCGGGGTGATTGCGGTCAATGACGATCTGGTGGATTTCGCGCTCCACCGCCCCGTGCATCACCATGCCTCGAACCTCGGCGCGCCCCTGGCCCACCGCATCGCCGGCGCCGCCGGCTGCCCGGCCTTCATCGTCGATCCGGTCTCCGTCGACGAACTTCCGCCGGTGGCGCGCGTCTCCGGCTGCCCGGACATTCCGCGGTTCTCCTTCGTCCATGCGCTCAACATCCGCGCCTGCGGGCGGCGGCTGGCAGCGAGCCTCGGCAAGCCCTTTGGCGCGTTGAACGCCGTTGTCGCGCATATGGGCGCGGGTATTTCGGTCGCCGCGATCCGCGAAGGACGGATCGTCGACAGCACCAACCGGATGGAAAACTCTCCCTTCTCGCCGGAGCGCGCCGGGGGCCTGCCGCCGATGCCGCTGATCGACCTGTGCTATTCGGGCCGGTTCACGAAGGACGAGCTGAAGCGGCGGCTCTACGGACAGGGGGGCGTGTTCGCCTATCTCGGCACCAAGGACATCCGCCGGGTGGAGGCGATGATCGCCGGCGGCGACGAACCGGCGCGTCTGGTCTGGGAGGCGATGGTCTACCAGATCGCCAAGGCCATCGGCACGATGGCGGCTGTGGTGGACTTCCGGCCCGACGGGGTGATCCTGACCGGGGGCATGGCCCATTCCGAACGGATCGTCGCGGCGCTGCGGGAACGGGTCGGGGCGCTTGGCCCGGTCACGCTCTACCCCGGAAGCCATGAAAGCGAGGCGCTGGCGCTCGGCGCGGCGCGGGTTCTGGCCGGGGTGGAGGCCGCGCGGTCCTGGCCCGTCACGCCCGAGGTGGAGGCATTGCCGTGGTGATAAGGAGCTTTGCCGCGCTTCAGGCCGCGCTGGCCGGCCGGCCGCCGCTCCGCCCGGCCGTCGCGGGGGCCGAGGACCCCGCCGTCATCGCCGCCCTTGTCGCCGCGGCCGAGGCGGGCCTCGTCGGCGAGGCGGTGCTGACGGGCGATGCGGCGGCGATCCGCCGGCTTCTGCCCGCAGCCTTCACCGGCCGCTTCCGCATCGAAGCCGCGACAGGCGGGGCGGAGGCCGCCGCCCTCGCGGTGGCCGCGATCCGCGCCGGTGCGGCGGACGTGCTGGTCAAGGGGCAGGTGGACAGTGCGGCCTATCTGCGGGCGGTCGTCGCGCGCGACACGGGGCTCCGCGCCTCCGACGTGCTGTCGAACCTGACGCTGGCGGAAATGCCCTCGGTCCCCCGGCTGATCGGGGCGACCGACAACGGCATCGTGCCCTTGCCGACGCTGGCGCAGAAACGGGCGATCATTCTGAACGCCGTGCCGCTCTTTCGCGGGCTCGGCGTCGTGCCCCTGCGGGTGGCGGCCATCGCCGCCTCGGAGAAGGTCAGCCCCGGCCAGCCGGCGACGGTGGATGCCGCGGCGCTGGCGGCGGATCGGACCCTCGGCGAGGGGGTTCTGGTCGACGGTCCATTCGGCTACGACGTGGCACTGTCGGCCGAGGCAGCCGCGAAGAAGGGACTTGCCGGTTCCCCCGTCGCCGGACAGGCGGACCTGATCCTCTTCCCGTCGATCGAGGCCGGCAACGCCACGGTGAAGGCCTGGAAGCTGCACGGCCAGGCGCGGACCGCCAGCATCGTGCTGGGCGCCAGCGTGCCGGTCCTGCTCAACTCCCGCGCCGACGGGGCCGAACAGCGCCGCCTTGGGCTCCTGCTCGCGGCGGCGATCCGGGCGGGGCAGGCGGGCGGCTGACCGCGCGCGGCGGCGGCGTTCAGGCGAAATCGACCGGCCGGTCGCCCCCTTCGTCCTTCACCCGCGTCGGCAGGCCGATGCGGTTCAGAAGGCTGATGAAGGGCCGGGGATCGAGGTCCTCGACATTCGCCATGTGGCCAACGTCCCAGGTTCCTTGCGCGATCAGGATCGCCGCGGCGACGGGCGGCACCCCGGCGGTGTAGGATATGCCCTGGCTGCCGACCTCCTCGTAGGCTTCCCGGTGGTCGGCCACGTTGTAGATGAAGACCTCGGCCGGCCTGCCGTCCTTCGTGCCCTTCACCAGATCGCCGATGCAGGTCTTGCCGGTGTAGTCCGGCGCGAGGCTCGCCGGATCGGGCAGCACCGCCTTGACGACCTTGAGCGGGATCACTTCCTGCCCCTCGGCGGTCCTGACCGGCTGCTCGCTGAGCAGCCCGAGGTTCTTCAGGACGGTGAAGACGTTGATGTAGTGGTCGCCGAAGCCCATCCAGAAGCGCACGTCGGCCTCAGGATAGCGCGCCGACAGCGAATGCACCTCGTCATGGCCGGTCATGTAGGCCTTCTGGCGGCCCACCACCGGCAAGTCCCACTCGCGGCCGACCTCGAACATCCGGTTCGCCTGCCACTTGCCGCCCTGCCAGGACCAGACCGTGCCGGTGAATTCGCGGAAGTTGATCTCGGGGTCGAAGTTGGTGGCGAACCAGCGGCCGTGGGAACCGGCGTTGATGTCGACGATGTCGATGCTGTCGATCGTGTCGAGGTATTCCTCCTCGGCGAGCCTTGCATAGGCATTGACCACGCCCGGGTCGAAGCCGACGCCGAGGATGGCGGTCACGCCCGCCTTCGCCGCAGCTTCCCGCCTCTTCCATTCGTAGTTGGCATACCAGGGCGGGGTTTCGCAGATCTTCGCCGGGTCCTCGTGGATCGCGGTGTCCATGTAGGCCGCTCCGGTGGCAATGCAGGCCTCCAGCACCGGCATGTTGACGAAGGGCGAGCCGACGTTGATGACGATCTGCGCCCCGGTCTTGCGGATCAGCCCGGCCACCGCCGCCGTGTCCGTCGCGTCGATGCCGTGCGCGCCGAACGTGCCCGGCACCTTCATCGCGCCCTTGTCGTGGACCGAGGCGATGATCGCCTCGCATTTCGCGCGCGTGCGCGAGGCGATGTGCAGATCGCCCAGCATGTCGTTGTGTTGCGCGCATTTGTGGGCCACGACCTGCGCGACACCGCCTGCGCCAATGATCAGCACATTCCGTTTCACTTCGGCTGTCTCCTTGTCTTCAGGACAGTGGAAGGGACGAGCGCAGCGCGCTCATGACAGGCTGGAGGCGTAGTCCTCGTAGCCGAATTCGCGGACAAGCCGGACAGTTCCGTCCAGTTCGCGGATCGCGATCGAGGGCATGTTGACGCCGTTGAACCAGTTCTTCTTGACCATCGTGTAACCGGCGGCATCGGCGACCGAGATGCGGTCGCCGACCGACAGCGGCGCCTCGAACCGCGCATCGCCGAAAATGTCGCCCGCCAGGCAGGACTTGCCGCAGACCTGGTATTCGTGATCGCCCGACTGCGGCAGCTTCGCCTTTTCGCGGTAGATCAGAAGATCGAGCATGTGCGCCTCGATCGAGGAATCGACGATGGCCAGATCCTTGCCGTTGTTCAGCAGGTCCAGCACCGTCACCTCCAGCGAGGTCGAATTGGTGATCGCTGCCTCGCCCGGTTCCAGATAGACCTGCACGCCGAACTTTTCGCTGAATGCCTTCAGCCGCGCCGCGAGTGCATCGACCGGATAGCCTACGCCGGTGAAATGGATGCCGCCGCCGAGGCTGATCCATTTCACCTTCTCCAGAAGCCGGGCGAATTCTACCTCGATCCGGCCGAGCTGGCGGTCGAACAGGTCGAAATCGCGGTTCTCGCAATTGTAGTGGATCATGAAGCCGGAAAGCCGGTCGATCACTTGCGCGATCTTCCCGGCGTCCCATTCGCCCAGCCGCGAGAAGGGCCGTGCCGGATCGGCGAGGTCGAACCCGGAGGTGGAGAAGCGCGGGTTCAGCCGCAGCCCGCGCTGGATGCCGGCCGAGTGGTTGTCGAACCGTTCGAACTGACCGATCGAGTTGAAGATGATCTTGTCGGCGTAGCTCACGGCCTCGGCGATCTCGTGATCCGCCCAGGCGACGGAATAGGCGTGCGTTTCCTTGCCGAATTTCTCGCGCCCCAACCGAAGCTCGAAAAGCGAAGACGAGGTCGTGCCGTCCATGTGCTCGCGCATCAGGTCGAAGACCGACCAGGTGGCGAAGCACTTGAGCGCCAGAAGCGCCTTTGCGCCGGAGCCTTGGCGCAGCCGGTCGATGATCTCCATGTTGCGGAGAAGCTTCGCCTTGTCGATCAGATAGAAGGGTGTCTGAAGCATCGCGCCCTCCGGCCTGCCAAAAGGAAGCGCCGATATAGGATGCGGGCGGGCGGGGGGCAAGCGGGGGGCGAGGGCGCTGCCCTCGCGCTCCCGGGGTATTTCGACAACGAAGAAGCAGCGGGCGCGGGCCCGTCAGATCATGCGGATGGCGTCCTTGTCGACCGACAGCATGTAGCCGCGCCGGGCGATGTTCTTGACCAGAAGCTCCGCCACCATCTGGTTGCCGAGCGCGTCCCTGAGCCGCTTGATCCGCATCGCGCCGGAGGCCTCGTCGCAGTCCGCCGCGTTCCGGCCCGAGATCACCGCCTCGATCTCGGCGCCCGAGAGGATGTCGTCGTCCATCCGCGCCTCGGCGAGGACGGAAAGAGTCTCGATCGCGGCGGGGGTGAGGGAAAACGCCATGTCGTTCAGGAGCACGGTGTTTTCGGCCCGGCTGATCAGGAGCGAGGAGACCTGGATTCCCTGCCGCCGGATCTCGTTCATCCGCCGGTTCAGCCCGACGATCATCACGAGGAACACGAGCGCGGCGACGAGAAGTGCGGTGGAAAACACCAGAAGGACGAAGATCACCGTCCGGTAGCTGGTCAGCACCTCGGAAAAGGTGGTGCCGGACTGGGCGAGGATTTCCAGGAGCTTGATCTGGTCGCCGGTGGTCAGCGCGTCGTTCTCGACGAAGATGCGTTCGACGCGGGCGTTGAAGGCGTTGGCGTCGGGCAGCGAGAGG
>JAUQYB010000069.1 GCA_030837825.1 Albidovulum sp. | reverse complement strand
GCTCTGGGACTACGGGCCGATCCAGCTCTCGGGGGTGGCGGCGGGGATCGGCGTCCTCGGCGTGGTGCAGGGTGCCTATTCAACCGAGGTGATCCGCGGCGCGATCCTTTCGGTGCCGCATGGCCAGATCGAGGCGGCACGCGCGATGGGGATGCCGCCGGTGCGTCTGGCCCGGCGGATCACCCTGCCGTTGATGATGGCCGCGGCGATTCCGGGCCTTGCCAACCTCTGGCTGATCGTCACCAAGGACACCGCCCTTCTGGCGGTGGTGGGTTTTGTCGAACTGACCAAGGCGACCTCGCTCGCCGCGGCGACGACCAAGGCCTTCTTCACCTTCTACGCCGCCGCCGGGGTGCTCTACCTGATCCTGTCGCTCGGCTCGACAGTGATCTTCCACCGCATCGAGCGATGGGCGCGGCGGGGCCAGCGGCCCTTGTCGGGGGGCGGCCGGTGATCGCCTTTCTCCGCCCGACCCACCGCCGGGCGATGCTGGCCGTCGCGCTGGCCGCCCTCGCAGCGTCGGCCCTCCTTCTCGACTGGAGCTGGCTGCCGCGCTACCTGCCGCTGATCGCGCAGGGGGTCTGGACGACGCTGTGGCTCACCGTCGTGACCATGTCGCTCGGCATGGTCCTTGCCATCGGCCTCGGCTTCGCGCAGGCCGCGGGGCCGGCCTGGCTCGCCTGGCCCGCGCGCGTCTACTGCACGATCATCCGCGGCACCCCGCTTCTCCTCCAGCTCTGGCTGCTCTACTTCGGGCTCGGCGCCTTCTTTCCGCAGTTCCCCGAACTCCGGCAGAGCTTCCTCTGGCCGATCCTGCGCGAGGCCTGGCCCTATGCCGTGCTGGCGCTGACGCTCTCCGCCGCCGGCTACGAGGGCGAGGTCATGCGCGGCGCCTTCCGCGGCGTGCCGCATGGCCAGATCGAGGCCGCCCGCGCAATGGGGATGCCGCGGTTCACCCTCTTTCGCCGAATCTGGCTGCCGCAGGCGCTGCACCGGGCGCTGCCGACGATCGCAGGGGAAACCGTGCTCCAGATGAAATCGACACCGCTCGTCGCCACGATCACCGTGCTCGACACCTACTCGGTCGCCCGGCGGGTCACCCAGGACACGTTCATCGTCTACGAACCGCTCGTGCTCCTGGCCATCGTCTACATCATCATCGCCGGACTGATCGTGCTGTTCTTCCGCAAGCTCGAGGCGCGGTTGCCGGCGCGGATGGCCTAAGGCCCGGGCCCCGTGCTAAGATCCCTCCCGCGCAACAGGGGGGCCGGATCATGGCTTCAGGGGGACTCACGCTTCTCGTGGGCACCACCAAGGGTGCCTTTCTCGTCGACGAACGGGCCGGCGGCGGCTGGGCCGTCCGCGGGCCGTTCTGCGACGGCTGGCCGATCAACCATGCCATCGGCGATCCCGAAACCGGAATGATCTGGGCCGGCGGCGGCGGCGACTGGCACGGAGCAGGGGTCTGGCGGTCGAACGATGGCGGGGAAAGCTGGCAGGTCACCCGGCTCACCCGCGGCACGATGGACGACTGGGCGGAAAGCGATCCCGAGGTTGCCGCGCTGATCGGCTGGAGCCCCGCGGCAATTCCCTTCGGCAAGGACTTCGCGCAGGTCTGGTCGCTCGGCCGCGCCGGCGGCACGCTTCTGGCCGGCACCAAGCCCGCGAGCCTCATGGCAAGCCGCGACGGCGGCGAGACCTGGGAACGGCTGGACGGGCTGACCAACCACCCCTCGGCCGAAAGCTGGAACCCCGGCGCGGCGGGGCTCGTCCTCCACACCATCGTCTCCGACCCGGCCAAGCCACAAAAGCTCTGGGTCGCCATCTCGGCCGCCGGCGTCTTCGCCAGCGAGGATGGCGGCGCGACCTGGGAACGGCGCAACCGGCTGGCCAACGCGGCGGCCTGCGAGGGGCACAACCATCCGGCCGGACCGCGGAACGGCGAGACCGGGCATTGCGTGCACAACATGATGCGGGCGCCGGGCGAGGGGGACGTCCTTTACCAGCAGAACCATCACGGCGTCTGGCGTTCGGGCGACGGCGGGCGAAGCTGGGAGGACATCACCCCGGGCCTGCCCTCCACCTTCGGCTTTCCGATCCGCGTCCATCCGCGCGATCCCGACACGATATGGACGCTGCCGCTCAACGGCGACCGCGACGGCCGCTTCCCGCCCGGTGCCGCCGCCGCGCTCTGGCGCTCGCGGGACGGCGGGCGGAGCTGGGAAGACCTGCGCGAGGGCCTGCCGCAGGAGGGCTGCTTCTTCACCGTCCTGCGCCAAGGGATGGCGGGCGACGCGCGAGATCCCGCCGGCCTCTACTTCGGCACCAACTCCGGCTCGGTCTTCGCCAGCCGCGACGAGGGCGATACCTGGCAGGAGATCGCCCGCCACCTGCCGACGATCCTCGCCGTCGAGGTCATGGACAGGGGTTAGGGGGCACTCAAGGTCGGGGGACGATGGTGGGCGACCCTGGAATCGAACCAGGCATGGGTCTCCCCGGCGGAGTTACAGTCCGCTGCCGCACCTTGCAGCTCGTCGCCCGACGCGGGGCTTCGAATACAGGCGGGGTCGGGGGGCGTCAAGGATGAAAATCCCACCCGCTGCCGCCCCTTGGGGCTTGTTCCCGGCCCGCCCGCAGCGCATTCTCGCGCGCCCATCGGAGCGGAGGCGCAAGCGATGAAGAAGCCCGCCTGGGTGATCGGGAAGGAACGCGCGCGCCGGGCGGCGGCGGCCGAAACCGTCTGGCTTTTCGGCCTTCATGCGGTGCGCGACGCGCTACTGAACCCGCGGCGCGAGAAATTGAGGCTGGTGCTGACGAAGAACGCGGCCGACCGGCTGGGCGAGGCCATCGCCGCCGGCGGCGTGGCGCCCGAGATCGTCGATCCGCGGAAGTTCGACGCCCATGTCGGCCTCGACCCCGACAGCGTCCACCAGGGCGCCGCGCTCGAGGTCCGGCCGCTCGCCTGGGGTCCCCTCGATGAGGTCTGCGCGGGGGGTGAGGGGCGCGCGCTCGTCGTCCTGCTCGACCGGGTGACCGACCCGCACAACGTCGGCGCGATCCTGCGCTCGGCCGAGGTCTTCGGGGCGCGGGCGGTCATCGCGCCGGCCCGCCACGCCGCGCCCGAGACCGGGGCGCTGGCCAAGACCGCGAGCGGCGCGCTGGAACGCCAGCCCTACCTACGCGTAGGCAACCTTTCCGAAGCGATGGAGCGGCTCAAGGCGATGGGCTATGTGCTTCTCGGCCTCGACGGGGCCGGCGAGGCGACGCTGGCCGAGGGCCTGGCCGCGGCCGGCGACCGGCCGGTGGCGCTTGTCCTCGGCGCCGAGGGGCCGGGCCTGCGCGAAAAGACCCGCGCCACGTGCGACCGGCTGGTGCGCATTCCCTGCGCCGGGGCCTTCGGCTCGCTCAACGTCTCGAATGCCGCCGCTGTGGCGCTCTATGCGGCGGCGGCGCGCTGATCCCATCACCCTTCGCGCGCGCGGCTTCACGGTTGCGGGAGCCCCCTTTCATGAGGCAAGGCGCGGTGGCATCCTCGCCGCGAGCCCGGCCGTCGCCGGAGAGGACGCGACATGACCCCGACCCGCCGCAGCCTGCTTCTCGCCATGCTGGCAATTCCGGTGGCGGGCACGATCCTGCGCCCGGCGCTCGCCAATGAGCCCGAGGTCTTCGCCACCGGCGGGATCGCCATCTCGGGTTACGATCCGGTCGCCTATTTCACCCAAGGCAAGCCGGTCAGGGGCAACCCCGGCCATGCGCTGATATGGCGGGGCGCGACATGGTATTTCGCGAGTGCCGAGGCGATGGAGGCCTTCGAGATGAACCCCCACGCCTATGCGCCACAATATGGCGGCTATTGCGCCTATGCGATGACGAAGGGGGCGATCGCCGCGACGGCGCCGGACGCCTTCGCGGTGGCCAGCGGCCGGCTCTACCTGACCTATTCGACCGAGATCCGCGCGATCTGGGCCGATGACGTCGTCGGCAATGTCGCGCTGGCCGACGCCCACTGGCCGGACGCGTTGAACAAAAAGTGATCACAAATTGCAGATTCGCCTCTTTCACAAGACCTTCACGATCCTAAATCATCATGGCGAGGCATGGCTTCGGAACCGCCATGTTTCAATTCACTGTCCCTCGTTCCGCACTGGCGCCCGGCCCCTTGGTTCGGGCGCCTTTTTCTGTCAGGCTTCCTGCCATGAACACCGATCCGGATGATGTCCTGCGCGACATCCTGAAGACCACCCGGGTGATCGCCGTCGTCGGCGTGTCGCCCAATCCCGTCCGTCCGTCCTACTACGTCGCTCGCTACCTCGGTCTGAAGGGTTACACCATGATCCCGGTCAACCCCGGCCATGCGGGCGAAGAGATCCTCGGGCAGCGGGTCCATGCCGATCTCGCCTCGATCCCGAAGAACGCGCATGTCGACATGGTGGACATCTTCCGCCGGCCGGAGGCGGTGCCGGGGATCGTCGAGGAGGCGCTGCGCGAACTGCCTGACCTCAAGACGGTGTGGATGCAGATCGGCGTCCGGCATGCGGAGGCCGCCGCGCGGGCCAGGGCGGCCGGGCTCAGGGTGGTGGAGAACCGCTGCCCGAAGATCGAATACCAGCGCCTCTTCGGCGAATTGCGCATGGGCGGTTTTGCCACCGGGGTGATCTCGGCAAAGCTCTGAAGCCGGCCGCCGGCGGTGGCAGGAGGAAGACCGCGTGAACGATCAGCCGCGCGCGGCCTTCTCGGCGATACCGCTGGTGCCCTCGCGCCGCTCCAGCTCCGCTTCCACCTCGGCGAGCGTCACGCCGCAGGCGGCGAGCATGACCAGCAGGTGATAGAGCACGTCCGCGGCCTCGGCGGTCAGCCGGGCAGGATCGCCCTTCACCGCCTCGATGATCGCCTCCACCGCCTCCTCGCCGAACTTCTCGGCGCATTTCCCGGGACCCTTGGCAAGAAGCTTCGCGGTCCAGGAGGTCTCGGGATCGGCGCCCTTGCGGGCCTCGATGGTGGCGGCGAGGGATTGCAGGGGGGTCACACGTCTTCTCCCTTGGTTCGTGCGAGCCGCGCGCGAAGGTCCGAGAGCGTGGCGTGCTTCTCGGCCTCGCTCTTGAAGGCGCTGGCCGGAATCGGGATGAACTCCGCATCACCGGGCAGGACGAGAAGTCCGTCTTTACCTTCGATAATATCAGCGATGCCCGACCAGAAAAGGGTCAACCGGGACCCATCGGTCGCGAAGGTCAAACCCTCGTCGGTAGTCGAAAGGGCCGTTGTGCCCCTCCGGGCGGGCGCGTTCGCGAAAGCCGCCAGTACTCGCGACCGCTGTCCTCGGAATGCAGCTATCCAGAAGATTGGGACGGCCAACAGAAGTATTCCGAGGAAGTAGACATACGCGCTGTTGCCGAGGCGTGGCCCCAGCACTTGACTAACCCAGAAGGTGAACGTGATGGCTAGAAGTAACAGAAAAGCATACCGTTTATTGGCAGCTCTCTGACGGGAAGGCAGCAGCCGTCGTATCAGCAAGCCGTTCGCTGCTCGATAGTCGTAGCCTGCTAGGGTATAGCTCAGCTTCTGCGGAGCTTCTGTCATGCGAGCCTCATCGGGATGCCGGCGGCGGCCATGTGCTCCTTCGCCTCGCGGATCGTGAAGGTGCCGAAATGGAAGATTGAGGCGGCGAGGACGGCGCTCGCATGGCCCTCGGTCACGCCTTCGACGAGATGGTCGAGCGTGCCGACCCCGCCGCTGGCGATCACCGGCACGTCCACCGCATCGGCGACGGCGCGGGTCAGGGGCAGGTTGAAGCCCTGTCTGGTCCCGTCGCGGTCCATCGAGGTCAGCAGGATCTCGCCCGCGCCCTTTGCCGCCACCATGCGGGCGAAGCCGACCGCCTCGATCCCGGTCGGGCGGCGGCCGCCGTGGGTGAAGATCTCCCACCGCCCCGGCGCCACGGTCTTGGCGTCGATCGCCACGACGATGCACTGGCTGCCGAACCGGTCGGCGGCCCTGGCCACGACATCGGGGTCCGCGACGGCCGCCGAGTTGAAGCTGACCTTGTCGGCGCCGGCCAGCAGCAGCGCACGCACGTCCTCGTCCGTCCGCACGCCGCCGCCCACGGTCAGCGGGATGTAGCACTGTTCGGCGGTGCGGGTGACGAGGTCGTACATCGTGCCGCGGTTCTCGTGCGTGGCGTGGATGTCGAGAAAGCAGAGCTCGTCCGCCCCCGCGGCGTCGTAGGCGCGCGCCGCCTCCACCGGGTCGCCCGCGTCGATCAGGTTGACGAAGTTCACGCCCTTGACCACGCGGCCGTCGGCCACGTCGAGGCAGGGGATGATGCGGGTCTTGAGCATGGCGGTCCTTTCGCCCGGTCTTAGCGCGGGGCGGGCGGCGGGGAAAGAGGGCTCGGCCCGGGCGCGCGCCCCAGCCGACTGCCGGGAGGGCGCTGCCCTCCCGGGCCCTCCCGGGGTATTTCGCAACGAAGATGCTCAGGCGGCGAGAAGCTCAAGCGCTTCCACCAGGTCGATCGCCCCGTCATAAAGCGCCCGGCCCGAGATCGCGCCGGCGATGATGCCGGTGTCGCGGAGCGCGATCAGGTCGGCGAGCGAGGCGACGCCGCCGGAGGCGATCACCGGGATCGCGACGGCGCGGGCAAGGGCCGCCGTCGCCTCGATATTGGGCCCGGTCATCGCGCCGTCACGCAGGATGTCGGTGTAGATGATCGCGGCCACCCCGGCGTCCTCGAAGCTGCGGGCAAGGTCGGTGACCATGACATCGGTCTCCTCGGCCCAGCCCCTGGTGGCGACCCTGCCGCCCCGCGCATCGATGCCGACGGCGACGCGGCCGGGGAAGGCGCGCGCCGCCGTCCGCACCAGGGCGGGGTCTTCCACCGCCACGGTCCCCAGGATCACGCGGGCGAGGCCCCTGGCCAGCCACATCTCGATGGTGCCCATGTCGCGGATGCCGCCGCCGAGCTGGACCGGCAGGCGGACGCGGGCGAGGATCGCCTCGACCGCCGCGGCATTGACCGGCTGGCCGGCGAAGGCGCCGTTGAGGTCGACGAGGTGCAGCCATTCGCAGCCCGCGGCCGCGAAGGCCGCCGCCTGCGCTGCCGGGTCGTCGCCGAAGACGGTGGCCTTGTCCATCTCGCCATGCAGGAGCCGCACGCACTGGCCGTCCTTCAGGTCGATCGCGGGATAGAGGATCATCGCGGGCTCCTTCTCGTCGCCGGCCTCTTGCCACAGGGGCGGGACGAATGCAAAGACCGGCCAACGTCACGTCACTCTGGACAGGGGCGGGGCGGCGCCGGATGATCGCCCGAGCCGGCCCGGGAGGGGCGGGCGCAGGGAGGATGCACCATGATGACGAGACTTGCCGCGGCCCTTGTCCTGATTGCCGGCGCGGCGGCGGCGGACCCGGTCGAAGGCATGTGGAAGACCAAGCCCGACGACAACGGCAACTTCGGCCATGTCGAGATCGGCGCCTGCGGGGCCGCGTTCTGCGGCACGCTGGTGACCGCCTTCGACGGGTCCGGCAAGCAGATCGACTCGCCCAATGTCGGCAAGAAGATCGTGTGGGACATGGCCGCGAAGGGCGGTGGTGCCTATGGCGGCGGCAAGGTCTGGGCGCCGGACCGCGACAAGACCTACAATTCCAAGATGCAACTGTCGGGAGACAGCCTCGCCGTCTCTGGCTGCGTGCTGGGTGGGATCATCTGCCGCGCCTCCGACTGGACACGCGTGAAATAGCGCCTCAGGGTCGCCAGCCGAGGAAGCTGGCGATCAGTCTCAGACCCACTGACTGGCTCTTTTCCGGGTGGAACTGGGCACCGATCAGGTTGTCGCGGCCAACGATCGCGGTGATCTGCCCGCCGTAGTCGCAATGCGCCAGAAGATGCGCCGGATCGGCCACGCGGAAGTGGTAGGAATGCACGAAATAGGCGTGCTGGCCGGTCTCGATTCCCGCGAGCACCGGGTGCGGCCGGTCGATCACGAGGTCGTTCCAGCCCATGTGCGGCACCTTGCGCCCGGCCCCGGGCGCGATCCCCACCACCTCGCCGGGAATCCAGCCGAAGCCCGGCGTCTCGCGGTATTCGAGCCCGCGCGTCGCCATCATCTGCATCCCGATGCAGATGCCGAGAAAGGGGCGGGCGCGGACCGTCACCGCCTCCTCGATCGCCTCGACAAGGCCTGAGCGGCCGAAAAGCGCCGCGCGGCAGGCCGGGAAGGCGCCATCGCCCGGCAGGACGATCCGGTCGGCGCGGGCGACGTCCTCGGGCCGCGACGAGACGATGACGCGGCCCGCCTCCGTTTCCGCCGCCATCCGCTGGAATGCCTTCTCGGCCGAATGCAGGTTGCCCGATTCGTAGTCGACGAGAACGGTCAGGCTCACAGCGCCCCCTTGGTCGAGGGCAGCACGCCCGCCGCGCGCGGATCGGGTTCCACCGCCATCCGCAGGGCCTTCGCCACCGCCTTGAAGGCGGCCTCGGCGATATGGTGGCTGTTGATCCCGTGGATGCGGTCGACATGGAGCGTGATGCCGCCGTGGCTGCTGAACGCCTGGAAGAACTCGCGCACCAGTTCGGTGTCGAACGTGCCGATCTTCGTCGTTGGGAAATCGACGTTCCACGCCAGCCACGGCCGGCCGGAAAGGTCGAGCGCGCAGGCCACCTGCGCGTCGTCCATCGCCAGCGCGAAATGGCCGTAGCGGCGGATGCCGCGCTTGTCGCCGAGGGCCTTGGCGAGCGCCTGGCCGAGCGCGATTCCGGTATCCTCGACCGTGTGGTGATCGTCGATATGCAGGTCACCCTTCGCCCGCACCTTGAGGTCGATCAGCGAATGGCGCGACAGCTGGTCGAGCATGTGGTCGAAGAAGCCCACGCCGGTCTCGTTGGTGTAGCTTCCGCTGCCGTCGAGGTCGATCTCGACCGCGATCTCGGTTTCCGCCGTCTTCCGGGTGATCGTCGCCTTGCGCATGGCACGCCCTTTCGCTTCGCGGGCCTTATAGGCGGCGGGCGGCGGCAGTTCCAGCCGGCCAAGGCGAAAAAGCCCGCCTGTCGCGCCCGCGCCGCGCAAGCGAGGGGCCGGCCGGTGTCCAGAAGAGGCGCGATGTCCGGATCGCTGTCGTCCGGCCGGCCTTGCGCAGCCAGCGGCCGGACCGGGAACAATCCGGTCGCCCGCGCGTTGGTTCCGCGATGCGGGCACAGCGGAAGGAGGCCATCATGGCACGGGATCCCAAAGAGGCGGCGGAAAAGCGCTCCTTCCCGGTGGCACCGGGCAGCAATGCGCAGTCCGCGCCGGACGGGTCGGCGCATCGTCCCGAGGAGTTCACGGCGATGAATCCGGCGCGGCAGCGCGATGAGCCGTCGGCGGCGACCGGCCCGGACGTTGCGCAGTCGGCCGACAGCGACAGGGCCGGCCTGACGCGCGAGCAAAGGCGGGTGAGGCCGGCAGAGGTGCGCCGCCATGCCCTCGCGCAGGGCACCGACGACCCCGCGATCCCGCGCGGGCGCAACCCCGACAGCGCGATGTGCGAGGACAGTGACCATCCCGGCATGATCGACAAGGACAACGACTGCTGAGGACGAGTGATGGCGCCGAGACCCTTCTGGAAAGGCTATCTGAAGCTGTCGCTGGTGACCTGCCCGGTCATCATGGCCCCGGCGACCAGCGAATCCGGCAAGGTGCGCTTCCACACCATGAACGCCGCCACCGGCAACCGGGTGGTCAGCCGCTATGTCGATGCCGTCACCGGCAAGCCGGTGCGGGAGGAGGACGAGGTCAAGGGCTATCCCCGCGGAGAGGGCGACTTCGTGCTGCTGGAGGACGAGGAAATCGACAGCGTCGCGCTGGAAAGCACCCGCACCATCGACATAGACATGTTCGTGCCCGCCGACAGCATCGGCTGGATCTGGTATGACCGCCCGCACTACCTGTCGCCCGCCGACCGGGTGGGCGAGGAGGCCTTTTCCGTGATCCGCGAAGCGATGGCGGCCAGCGGCACCGTCGGCATCGCCCGCCTGGTGCTCTACCGGCGCGAGCGGGCGGTGATGCTGGAGCCGCGCGGCAAGGGTGTCGTGGTCTGGACCTTGCGCTTCGGCGACGAAGTGCGAGACGAGGGCGAGTATTTCGCGGAGGCGCAGAGCGGAAAGCCCGAGCCCGCGCTGATGAAGCTTGTCCGGCGGCTGATCGAGGAGCGCAAGAGGCCCTGGTCGCCCGACATGGCCTCCGACCCGGTGCAGGAGCGGCTCCTGGAACTGATCGCCGCCCGCAAGAAGGCCCGCAAGCCGGCGAAGGCGAAGGCCGCCGAACCGCCCCGGGACAACGTGGTCAACATCATGGATGCGCTGAAGCGCAGCCTCGCGGCCGAGAAGAAGGGCCGGTGATCAGCCGCCCCTGCTTTTGCCCTTCTGCGGAGTCAGCGGCGCGGCGGCGGCGCGGAAGCCGTCCCAAGGGTCTTTGGGCAGCGCCGCCAACCTTGCGGTCAGGTTCTGCACCGTGAAATGCGCCGGGCCGATCTCCGGTCCCAGTTCCTCCCACCCCAGCGGCGTGGAGACGGCGGCGCCGGGACGGGCGCGGGGGGACCAGGCGGCCACCGCCGTTGCGCCGCGCTGGTTGCGCAGGTAGTCGATCAGGATTTTGCCCGCGCGCTTCGCCTTGGCGATGGTGGCGACATAGAGGTCGGGCGACTCCGCCGCCATAGCCTCGGCCATCGCCTTGGTGAAGGCTTTCACCTCCGGCCAGCCGGCACGGGGCTTGAGCGGCGAAACCACATGCAGTCCCTTTCCGCCCGAGGTCTTGACGAAGGCTGCCAGCCCCGCGTCGGTCAGTCGCTGGCGCAGTTCCTGCGCCGCGTCGATCACCCGCTGCCACTCCACGTCCTCGCCGGGGTCGAGGTCCATGGTGATCATGTCCGGCCGCTCCCAGTCGTCCAGTGTCGATCCCCAGGGGTGGATTTCCAGCGCCGCCGACTGCACCAGCGCGATCAGCCCGGCCAGCCCGTCGATGCTGATCAGCGGATCGCCCGGGTCCCTGGGGTCCTCGACCAGCCGGATCGCGGGGTTGAGACCCTTCCAGGCGTGTTTCTGGAAGAATTTCTCCCCCTCGATGCCCTCGGGGCAGCGCAGAAGCGCGAGCGGGCGGTTGACGACGTAGGGCGCGATGCGGCGCCAGACCTCGGTGTAGTAGTCCGCCAGCCCCTCCTTGGTGATGCCCTCGTCGGGCCAGTAGATGCGGTCGGGATGAGTGAGCTTGATCGCCGGCCGGGCGGGGGCGGCCTTCGTGGCGGCAAGGGCGGCTTCGCGGATGATCTCGGTTGCCGGCTTGTCCTCGCGCAGGCCCCGGAAGGCGGCGTGGCGCAGATGGCCGTCGCCGGTCCAGGCGCGGAACTCGACCTCGGCCACCAGCTCCGGCCGGGTGTAGCGAAGCCCCCGGGCCTGTTCGGCTGTCAGCGGAGCGGCAAAAGGGCTGGTGTCGCTGCGGATGCGGTCCAGCCGGCGGTAGAGGTCGCGCGCCACCGCGGCGCTGAAGCCGGTGCCGACGCGGCCGACATGGACCAGCCGGCCGTCCTCGAACACGCCGAGCGCCAGCGACCCCACGGCATCGCGCGCGGCGGTGGAGGGCACGTAGCCGCCGATGACGAATTCCTGCCGGGCCGAGCATTTCGACTTGATCCAGGCCTTGCCGCGCCCCTCGCCATAGCGGCTGTCGCGCAGTTTCGACACAATGCCCTCGAGGCTGAGCCGGCAGGCATGGCGCAGCACCATCTCGCCGCTTTCCGCGAAATGCCCGCTGTAACGCAGCGGGCCGGGGGCCTCGGCCAGCAGCCGTTCCAGCATCTCCTTGCGGCCGACCAGCGGCACCGCGCGCAGGTCATGGCCGTCGAGGTGCATCAGGTCGAAGCCGTAGAAGGTGAAGCGGTCGCTGCGCCCCTCGCTGAGATCGGCCTGAAGCGCCGAGAAATCCGAAGCGCCGCTGTCGGTCTCCACCACCATCTCGCCGTCGATCAGCGCGGTGCCAAGGGCCAGGTCGCTGAGGGCGGCAGGGACGGATTTACCGAAACGGTCGGTCCAGTCCAGCCCGCTGCGGGTCAGGAGCTTCACCCGCCCGGCCTCGATCCGCGCCTGCAGGCGGTAGCCGTCGAACTTGATCTCGTGCAGCCAGCGCGGGCCGGTGGGCGCGGCCGCGGCAAGGGTGGCCAGCATCGGCGGCACGAAATCCGGCAGGCGATCCTTCCGCGCCCCCGCCAGCCGCGAAGGGTCGGGCGGGGGAAGCTCGGTCTCCTCCTCCGGCTCGGGCCTGGCGGCCTTGCGCTTGCGGGCGGGCTTGATCGGCCCGGTCTTCGAGGACCAGCCCGGTGCCTCGCCCGCCACCTCGGGGATGTCGCGCCCGGTCTTCACCGACAGAGGCTGCTCTTCCAGGATGTCCGGCGCCCCTTCCGGCCGGGCGGCCTCGTCGTCCGCCTTGATCAGCAGCCAGTTCTCGCGCTTCTCGCCAGGCCTTCCCTGCATCCGGATCAGGTGCCAGCGCCCGTGCAGCTTCTCGCCCTCGAGCGTGAATTCCAGATGCCCCTTGGCATAACCCTTCGCCGCGTCGCCGATCGGCGACCAGGTGCCGCGGTCCCAGACGATCACCGTGCCGCCGCCGTATTCGCCCTTCGGGATCGTGCCCTCGAAATCGCCATAGGCCAGCGGGTGATCCTCGACATGGACGGCAAGGCGCCTTTCGCCGGCGATCAGACTGGGGCCGCGGGTGACGGCCCAACTGCGCAGCACGCCCTCCATCTCCAGCCGGAGGTCGTAGTGCAGGCGGCGGGCGGCGTGTTTCTGGATGACGAAGCTGTTGCCGCGCTTGCGGCCCCTGGCGCCCTTCGGCTCTGGCGTGGCGGTGAAGTCGCGCTTCTGGCGGTAGGTTTCCAGCGTCATGTCTAACCCGCCTTGCGCCTTGCCGCCGGCTTGCGGGCTGGTTTCGCCCGAGGTTCCGACCCGCGCTTCGTCCCGGGTTCCGACCCGCGGTTCGCCCCGAGCTTCGCACTTTCGCGGAGGGCCTGCATCAGGTCGACCACCGCCTCGCGCTTCGCCTCGCGGCGGGGTGCGATGCTGCGGCCCTCGATCTTGGCGCGGACCAGATCTTCCAGCGCGGCCTCGTAGCGGTCATCGAAACCGGCGGGGTCGAAAGCGCCCATCTTGGTCTGGATGATGTGACGCGCCAGATCCAGCATCTCGCCCTCGATCTTCGGCGCCGGAATATCCGCGAAGGCGGCCTCCGCGGGGCGGACCTCGTAGTCGAAGTTCAGCGTGGTGGCGACCAGGCCCGGGCCGTGGGCGCGGATCAGCACCGTCCGCACCCGCCGGAAGAGCACGGTCCGCGCGATGGCTGCGACCTTCGAGGCCGCCAGCCCCTCGCGGATCAGCGCGAAGGCCTCCTGTCCCAGCCGGTCTGCGGGGGCCAGGTAGTAGGGCTTGTCGAAATAGACATCGTCGATCCCGCCGCAGGGCAGGAAGGCCTCGACCGCCAGCACCTTGTCGCTCTCGGGCACCGCGGCGGCCACCTCATCAGCGGTGAGGAGGACATGCTGACCTTCGGACAGTTCATAGCCCTTGACCTGATCCTCACGCTCGACCGGCTTGCCGGTCTCGGCATCAACGAATTCACGCCGGACACGATGGCCGGTGGCACGGTTGATGGTATGGAAGGCGATCCTCTCCGAGGTCGAAACCGCGGTGTAGAGCCCGACCGCGCAGGTGACCTCCGCCACTCTCAGCGTGCCCTTCCAGTTCGCGCGGGGCGCCATGTCTTCCGCCTCTTGCCGTCCGATGCCTCCCGACAACCCGCGAAGCGATGGATCGTTCCAGGGCGGCCTTTCGGTTCCCTGCTATGCCGAAGAACCCGGGATGGGGCAGGAAGGGCGGAGCCGCCACATCTGTCAAATCCTGCCCGAGCGGAAGCGTTCCGATCGGACGCGGCGACCCATCTAGGCAGAAGGCGCCCCGCGGGGCGCCTTTTCATGCTCTGGAAAATACTGTCGAACTGGAGCGGGCGATGAGATTCGAACTCACGACCCTAACCTTGGCAAGGTTATGCTCTACCCCTGAGCTACGCCCGCATCCTTGGGTGCAGGCGATGTATTAAACCTGCCGCGCCGCCGCAAGTGGAAAAACGCCGCGACGGGAAAAATCGCCGGCAGGCGGGCGTCGGGGCGTGGCCGCCGACGCGCCCGGGGGAACCGTCGGGAACCATCACGCCGCGGGGGGGGTCAGCCAGTCTAGGCCCAGACCCTGGCCCAGACCCTGGAAAGAAGCGCGCCATGCCCAGATCCGTGACCATCGGATATGGCGACCAGGCGGGCTACGACCGCACCCCGGCCCCGCTGCGGGTCGCCGCGCATACCCATGACGCGAAGCTGCAGGGGCAGGGGGCGGTGATGGGCGTCGCGGGCGCGCCGGTGCAGGTGCGCAATCCCGAGGACAGCGGCCTGCGCACCACAGAGGGGGCCTACATGGCCACGGCGCTGCCGGTGGCGGGCTTCGCGATCATCGAGGCCGCGGACCTGGCCGAGGCGGTCGAGATGGTCTCGCACACGCCCTGTGCCGTCGCCCACGGCGTCGTCGAGGTCTGGCCGCTGGAGGAGCCGTCCTGAATCGCGGCGGGATCGGGCGACCTGATTCGCTCACAGGTTGAGATTTTCCGCGCAAGTCCATGATTTTGTCGTGAAAAATGGTTAGGCCGCGGTTAACGGGCGTGGCGTTGCCGTTCAAACCGCCACGGTGCGGGTGGATTTACGATCGCGGCGAAATAGTGCCACGAGTTTGTCCCGATCATGTCGAAATATGGGCGAATTCCGGGTGCGAACTGATCCCATCGCCACACCGAACCGGCCCCCAGGGTGCAGCCCGGGGCGTCAGAGCCGAAAGGAAACGACCCATGTTCATGCAAGATGCCACCAGCTTCCGCGCCGCCGAGAAGATCGCGCTTTCGCTTCCTGGTCTGACCGCGGAGGGGCAGCCCGATGCCTGCGATGCCGGGATCCTTGCCGGCAGCCTGGTCGAGACCGAGTCCGGCTGGCGTCCGGTCGAAAGGCTTGCCCGGGGCACCCGCGTGGCGACCTGGGACGGCGGCTTCCGCCCCCTGGCCGCAGTCGAGCGCCGCCGCCTCTGGCCCGCGGCCGGCATCGAGGTCATCGAGGTGCCGGGAGGCGCGCTCGACACCTGCTCGGGGTTCAGCCTGCTGCCCGGGCAGCATATCTTCCTCAGCTCCGCCGTGGCCGAGGAGGTGCTGGGGGCCGAAGGCGCGCTGCTGCCGGCCTCCGCCCTCGCCGGCCACGCGGGGATCACCCGCCTCCCGCTCCTCCGCCCGGCCGAGGTGATCACCCTGCGCTTTGCCGGCGAGGAGATCGTCTACGTCAATTCCGGCGCGCTGGTCCACTGCGCGGCCGAGGCCCCGGCGGCGCGGAAGGGCGCCGTCGGAGCGGGCTTCTTCACGGTGCTCGACGAGGCTCGGGCGCAGGCGATGCTGGCGCTGGTCGCCGCAGGCGCGCTGACCACGGCCGAGATCGGCCGCGCTGCCTGACCCCTGCGCCGGGGGACGGCGGGCGGGGGCCGGACCCCCGCCGTTTCCGCGCCCGGCCCTCATGCCCGGCGGCTGCGGAAGACCGGCGGGGCATCCTCTGCCCGCTCGGCGGCAAGCGCATCGAGGATAGCGCTGTCGATGGCGGCGAGCGCGGGGAAATCAGGCGCCCGGTCCCGCTCTCGGTCCTGCCCCCGGGCCTGCCCCCGATCCTGCCCCCGGGCCTGCCCGGCATCGGGCGCGGCGAAGAGATTGGCCGGTTCGGATGCCGCCGCCGCGTCGCGCAGGGCGTGCGCCATCCGGTGTGCCCGGTCTTCCAGAAGCGCGAGCTGCCGGTCGAGCCTGACGAGGCAGGCCCGGTCCGTCGCGGCGCCCTCGCCGAGCCATCCCAGAGAGCCCCGCAGGTTGCCGAGCGTCAGGATCACATCCTCCACGAGGAAGGATTCGAAAGTGGCCGGGTCTGAGACCCTCGGACCTGAATCGTTCATGGATCACCCCTTCATTCCCCGGGGTAACGCTACGCCCGCGTCCGCTAACAATCCGCTAATCGCGGCCGCCGGACGCGGGCCGGATCATTCCAGTTCGATCAAGAGGTCCTTGGCGTCGATCTGGCTGCCGGCATGGACATGCACCGCCTTCACCGTCGCCGGCCGGTCGGCATGAAGGCCGGTCTCCATCTTCATCGCCTCGATGGTGAGAAGAAGGTCGCCGGCATGCACCTTCTGCCCCTCCTTCACCGCGACCGACGCGACCGACCCCGGCATCGGCGCGCCGATATGGGCGGGGTTGCCCTCGGTCGCCTTGGGCTTGGCGGCGGTCGCGGCCTTGACCAGCCGGTTCGGCACCCGGATCACCCGCGGTTGCCCGTTCAGCTCGAAGAAGACCTTCACCTCACCCTGATCGTCGGTCTCGCCCACCGCCTGAAGGCGGATTTCCAGCGTCTTGCCGGGGTCGATCTCGGCCGAGATCTCCTCCCCCGGCTCCATACCGTAGAAGAAGGTCCGTGTCGGCAGGGTGCGGACCGGGCCATAGATGCGGTGGCGGCCCATGTAGTCGAGGAAGACCCTGGGATACATCAGGTAGCCGTTGAGGTCCTCGTCGTCGACGGTGAAGCCCATCAGGTCCTTCGACACCTGGATGCGCGTGGCCTCCAGATCGACCGGCGCGAGATGCTTGCCCGGCCGCTCGAGGTTCGGCTTCTCGCCCTTCAGCACCTTGCGCAGGATGGCTTCCGGCCACCCCCCCGGCGGCTGGCCGAGGTTGCCCTTCAGCATGTCGACGACCGAGTCGGGGAAGGCCACATCGATCGCCGGGTCCTCCACCTGCGACCGGCTCAGCCCCTGCGCCACCATCATCAGCGCCATGTCGCCCACGACCTTGGACGAGGGCGTGACCTTGACGATGTCGCCGAACATCCGGTTCGCGTCGGCATAGGCCTGCGCCACCTCATGCCACCGCTCCTCGAGGCCGAGGCTGCGCGCCTGCGCCTTGAGGTTGGTGAACTGGCCCCCCGGCATCTCGTGCAGCCAGACCTCGGACGCCGGCGCCTCGAGCCCGGATTCGAAGGCCCGGTACTGGTGGCGCACCCCCTCCCAGTAGTTGGAAATCTCGCGGATCGCGGAAATGTCGAGCCCGGTGTCGCGCCCGGTATGCGCCAGCGCCTCGACGATTGAGCCGAGGCAGGGCTGCGAGGTGCCGCCCGAGAAGGCGTCCATCGCCGCGTCCACCGCGGAGACGCCCGCGTCGGCGGCGGCCAGGATCGTCGCCCCGGCGAGGCCCGAGGTGTCGTGGGTGTGGAAGTGGATCGGCAGGCCCACCTCCTCCTTCAGCGCCTTGAACAGCACCCGCGCCGAGGCGGGTTTGAGAAGACCCGCCATGTCCTTCAGCCCCAGCACATGCGCCCCGGCGCCCTTCAGCGCCTTGCCCATGCTGACATAGTAGGCCAGGTCGTATTTCGCCCGGTCGGGGTTCAGGATGTCGCCGGTGTAGCAGATCGCCGCCTCGCAGACCTTGCCCTCCGCGATCACCGCGTCCATCGCCACGCGCATGTTCTCGACCCAGTTGAGGCTGTCGAAGACGCGGAAGACGTCGATCCCGGTCGCCGCCGCCTGGCGGACGAACTCTCGCACCACGTTGTCGGGGTAGTTGGTATAGCCCACCCCGTTCGAGCCGCGGAGCAGCATCTGCGTCATCAGGTTGGGCATCGCGGCCCGCAGGTCGCGGAGCCGCTGCCAGGGGCATTCCTGCAGGAACCGGTAGGCCACGTCGAAGGTGGCGCCCCCCCAGCATTCGACGCTGAAAAGCCCGGCCAGGTTCGCCGCATAGGCCGGCGCCACCTTGATCATGTCGAGCGAGCGCATCCGCGTGGCCAGAAGGCTCTGGTGCCCGTCGCGCATCGTCGTGTCGGTGATGAGCAGCTTCTTCTCGGCCGCCATCCAGTCCGCCACCGCCTGCGGACCCTTCTCCTCCAGCAGGTTCCGCGTGCCCTCCGCCGGCGCGGCGCGCAGCGCCGGCGGCTTCGGCGCCCGCGCCTCGGCCGGCGGCTTCGGCCGGCCCGCCGTCTCGGGGTGGCCGTTCACGGTGATGTCGGCGATGTAGGTCAGGATCTTGGTCGCCCGGTCGCGGCGCTTCCTGAACGCGAAGAGCGCGGGCGTCGTGTCGATGAACTTGGTCGTATAGGTATTCGACAGGAACGTCGGGTGCTTCAGGAGGTTGATGACGAAGTCGATGTTGGTCGAGACGCCGCGGATGCGGAACTCTCTCAGCGCCCGGTCCATCCGCGCGATCGCCTGCGCGGGCGTCGGCGCCCAGGCGGTGACCTTGACCAGAAGCGAATCGTAGTAGCGGGTGATCACGCCCCCCGCATAGGCGGTGCCGCCGTCGAGCCGTATGCCCATCCCGGTGGCCGAGCGGTAGGCGGTGATCCGGCCGTAGTCGGGGATGAAGTTGTTCTGCGGGTCCTCGGTGGTGACCCGGCACTGGAGCGCATGGCCGCGCAGCCGGATGTCCTCTTGGCCGGCGACGCCGGTCGCCTCGGCCAGCGTCTTGCCCTCGGCGATCTTGATCTGCGCCTGGACGATGTCGATGCCCGTGACCTCCTCGGTGACGGTGTGCTCGACCTGGACGCGGGGGTTGACCTCGATGAAGTAGAAGCGCTCTGACTCCATATCCATCAGGAACTCGACCGTTCCCGCGCATTCATAGCCGACATGGGCGCAGATGCGCCGGCCAAGCTCGCAAATCTCCGCCCGCTGCGCCTCGCTCAGATAGGGCGCCGGGGCGCGTTCGACGACCTTCTGGTTGCGGCGCTGCACGGTGCAGTCGCGTTCGTAGAGGTGGTAGATGCTGCCGTGCCGGTCGCCGAGGATCTGCACCTCGACATGGCGGGCGCGGAGAATCATCTTTTCCAGATAGCCCTCGCCGTTGCCGAAGGCGGCCTCGGCCTCGCGCCGCCCCTCGCGGACCTTCTCGACCAGTTCCTCCGGCCCGTTGATCGGCCGCATCCCCCGCCCGCCGCCGCCCCAGCTTGCCTTGAGCATCAGCGGATAGCCGATCTCGGCGGCTTCCTTCTTGATCGCCTCGAAATCCTCGCCCAGCACCCCGGTCGCCGGGATCACCGGCACCCCGGCGGCGATCGCCACCTGCCGGGCGCTGGCCTTGTCGCCAAGCGCGCGCATCGTCTCGGCCTTCGGGCCGATGAAGGTGATGCCGGCGGCGTCGCAGGCCTCGACGAAGTCGGGGTTCTCCGACAGAAGCCCGTAGCCCGGATGGATCGCGTCGGCGCCGCAGTCCTTCGCCACCCGGATGATCTCGGGGATCGAGAGATAGGCCGCGACGGGTCCCAGCCCCGCGCCGATCCGGTAGGCCTCGTCGGCCTTGAAGCGGTGGAGCGAAAGCTTGTCCTCCTCGGCGTAGACCGCGACCGTCCGCTTGCCGAGCTCGGTCGCCGCCCGCATCACGCGGATGGCGATCTCACCCCGGTTGGCGACAAGGATCTTCCTGAATTCGGTCATCGGTCCCTCCCCGGTGGCGCGGCGCGCAGAATAGGTATGCTGCGGCGCGGCGCAAGTCCCCAAACGGCCGATCTGTCAGGACTCGGTAACGTTTCGTTCTCCATATGCCCCGCGCGCCGGCGATCTGACGCGCAAGCGAAGCAATTGTGCCGAAAGCGACGTTCAGCGGGCCAGCAGGCAGCCCGCGAGGTCGCCCAGACGCCGGGCGCCGATCTGGCCCATGTTGGCGGCCATGTCCTTGGCCAGCAGGTCTGCAAGATGCGCCGGCCCCGCCGGCCCCAGTGCACCGAGCGCATAGTGCCAGGCGCGGCCGAGCATGACGAAATCCGCGCCGAGCGCGATGGCGCGGCAGATGTCGAGCCCGCCTTCGATGCCGCTGTCGAAGATCACCGGAAGCGTGGTGGCGGCGCGGACGGCGGGCAGCGCCTCGATCGTGGCGGGGGCGGCGTCGAACTGCCGCCCGGCATGGTTCGACACCCAGATCGCATCCGCGCCCTCGTCCTGAAGCCGCGCGGCATCATCGGCGCGCAGCACCCCCTTGACGATCAGGGGCCCGTTCCAGGCATCGCGCAGCGCCTTGAGATAGTCCCAGTCGGGCGAGGTGCGCAGCAGGTAGCCGATATGCGCGGTCGACGACAGGCTCACCTTGTTTTCGGCGTAGCCGTCCATCAGCCGCATCCGCGGCATCCCCATCCGCAGCGTCCCCAGCGCCCAGGCCGGCCGCCGCAGCACCTGCGACAGAAGCCGGGGCGTGAGCCGGGGCGGCTGGGTCAGGCCGGACCGGGTCTGCCGCTCCCTCCGGCTGGCTACCGGCACGTCGACGGTGAGGACCAGCGCGGTAAACCCGGCATCCCGGGCGCGCCTGAGCATGTCGCGCCGGATCTCCGGGTCGCGCGGCGGATACATCTGGAACCAGCCGTGCGGCCCGAGAACCGGGGCCACGAACTCCGGCGTCTGGCTGGCGACAGTGGACATCGCGTAAGGCAGCCCCGCCTTCGCCGCCGCCGCCGCCAGAAGACGCTCGGCATCCGGCCAGACCAGCCCCGACATGCCGACCGGCGAAATGCCGAAGGGCAGGGGGAACGACTGGCCGAAGAGGGTGGTGGAAAGGTCCGGCGTGAACTCGCCATGCAGGATCGAGGGCCGGAACAGCACCGCGTCGAGCTTCGCACGGTTGCGTCTGAGCGTCGCCTCCGTCCCGGTGGCGCTGTCGAGATATTCCCAGACGAAATGCGGGATGCGCGCCCGCGCGCGGGCCTTCAGGTCGGCGATCGCCGGGTAACGCTGATGCAGGTCCATGCGCGCGTTTTCGGCGGGTCCTGTGCGATTGTCCAGCAGATGAGCCGGAACAGAGTGTGAACTCGTCTTTGATTTCCCGCGCGATGCGTCTAGATTGCCACCCATGACCCGCTTTGACGACACCGACGCCTTCGAGGGCGCCTCGCTTTCCGCCCGCGCAATGCCGGCCCGGGCCATGCCCTACCTGCAAGGGCTGAACCCCGCGCAGCGCGAGGCGGTCGAGACGCTGGAAGGGCCGGTGCTGATGCTTGCGGGCGCGGGCACCGGCAAGACGCGCGCGCTGACGGCGCGGATCGCGCACCTGCTGGCGCGCGGCCTGGCGCGGCCGAACGAGGTTCTGGCGGTGACCTTCACCAACAAGGCCGCGCGCGAGATGAAGGAACGCGTCGGCCGGCTGATGGGGCAGGCGGTGGAAGGGATGCCCTGGATGGGCACGTTCCATTCGATCAGCGTCAAGATCATGCGCCGCCACGCCGAGCTTGCCGGGCTGAAGTCGAACTTCACCATCCTCGACACCGACGACCAGATCCGGCTCCTGAAACAGGTGATCGCGGCCGCCAACATCGACGAGAAGCGCTGGCCCGCGCGCCAGCTCGCCGGCCTCATCGACCGCTGGAAGAACCGCGCCTGGGGGCCGGAGCAGGTGCCGTCGTCCGAAGCCTCGGCCTTCAACAACATGGGCACCGAGCTTTACGCCGCCTACCAGCAGCGGCTCCTGTCGCTCAACGCCACCGATTTCGGCGACCTCCTGCTCCATGTGGTCACGATCTTCCAGAACCATCCCGACATTCTCGAACAGTATCAGCGCTGGTTCCGCTACATCCTGGTCGACGAATATCAGGATACGAACATCGCCCAGTATCTCTGGCTCAGGCTTCTGGCGGCGAAGCACCGCAACATCTGCTGCGTCGGCGACGACGACCAGTCGATCTACGGCTGGCGCGGCGCCGAGGTCGGCAACATCCTGCGCTTCGAGAAGGATTTCCCCGGCGCGAAGGTGATCCGGCTCGAACAGAACTACCGCTCGACCGAGCACATCCTCGCCGCCGCCTCGGGGCTGATCGCCGCCAATGCCGGCCGGCTCGGCAAGACGCTCTGGACCGAGGCCTCGGGCGGCGAGAAGGTCCGGCTCATCGGCCACTGGGACGGCGAGGAGGAGGCGCGCTGGATCGGCGAGGAGGCCGAGGCGCTGCAACGGGGCACGCGGGGGATGGAGCCGGTGAGCCTGAACGGACAGGCGATCCTCGTCCGCGCCTCCCACCAGATGCGCGCCTTCGAGGACCGTTTCCTGACCATCGGCCTGCCCTATCGCGTCATCGGCGGGCCGCGCTTCTACGAACGGATGGAGATTCGCGACGCGATGGCCTACTTCCGCCTCGCCGTTTCGCCCGACGACGATCTGGCGTTCGAGCGGGTGGTCAACACGCCCAAGCGCGGCCTCGGCGACAAGGCGGTGCAGGTGGTCCAGCTTCAGGCGCGCGAGGATGGCACGAGCCTGCTGGAGGGCGCGCGCTACGCGGTGGCATCGGGGCAGATCGGCGGCAGGGGGGGCGCGGCGCTGCGTGTGCTGGTCGAGGCGGTGGACCGCTGGCACCGTGCGGTGCAGGTGCCGGACTATGACCATGTCCGGCTGGCCGAGACGATCCTCGAGGAATCCGGCTACACCGCGATGTGGCTGTCCGACAAGACGCCCGAGGCGCCGGGGCGGCTTGAAAACCTCAAGGAGCTCGTCAAGGCGCTGGAAAGCTTCGACAATCTGCAGGGCTTCCTCGAACATGTCGCGCTGATCATGGACAATGACAGCGAGGACGCCGAGGAGAAGATCACGATCATGACGCTGCACGCGGCGAAGGGGCTGGAGTTTCCGGCGGTGTTCCTTCCCGGCTGGGAGGACGGGCTCTTTCCCTCGCAGCGGAGCATGGACGAAAGCGGGCTGAAGGGGCTGGAGGAGGAGCGGCGGCTGGCCTATGTCGGCATCACCCGGGCCGAGCGGCTCCTGACCATCTCGTTTGCCGGCAACCGCCGCGTCTATGGCCAGTGGCAGAGCCAGATGCCGTCGCGCTTTATCGACGAACTGCCCAGCCAGCATGTCGAGGTGCTGACGCCGCCCGGGCTTTACGGCGGCGGCTATGGCGCGGCGGGCATGGCCTCGACCATCGAGGACCGCGCCGCGCGGGCCGATGTCTACAACTCCCCCGGCTGGAAGCGGATGCAGGACCGCAGCCAGACGCGCCCCGTGAGCCAGCCGCGCGAGGCCCGCAATGTGGTGATCGACCTCGACGCTGTGTCGGCCTTCACCGAGGGCGACCGCGTGTTCCACCGCAAGTTCGGCTACGGCACGGTGGAGATGATCGAGGGCGAGAAGCTGCGCGTGGCCTTCGACAAGGCCGGCACCAAGCATGTCGTCGCGGGCTATGTCGTCGCCGCCGGAGCAGCCGACGACATCCCTTTCTGATCCGCGCCCGATCCGTCGGGACGGGATGGAAAAGGAAAAGCGGCGCCCGGGAGGGGACGCCGCTTTCAGTTTCCGGGACTCCAGGGAGGAGGAGGGAGCCCGCGGAACCGGTTGGAAGACCGGCGACATCCCAGGGAGGAGGAGGGGATGCCGCCGACTTCACCCAGCAGCCCGAGGGAGGAGATGGGCCGCCGATCGGTTGGTGAAGATGCTGCGGTGGCAGGGAGGAGGAGGCCACCGCCGCACTTCACTGCGCCAGGCCCGGGGGAGGAGGATGGGCCCGTCGCATCTTGAGGAGCCTTCCGGCCCGATCTGTCGCGGCGGCACCCAGGGAGGAGGATGCCGCCGCGGTATTCCAGGGTCCGAGGGAGGAGGATGGACCCCGGGAATGGAAACGTCAGGCGCTGTAGGCCGCTTCGGTCGCGATCGCGCCGATGTTCGAGCGGTGAATGCCCAGATCGGCGAGTTCGCGGTCGCCGAGCGCGTTCAGTTCGCGCAGCGTCTGGCGATACACCCGGAAACGCCGCCAGCCGTCACGCAGGCTGCCGGTCACGCTGGCCACGCGCTCGATCAGGCCGGAGTCGCTGCCGCGGATACCACTTGCATATGCCATTTTCGTCGTCCTTGTCTTCTTGCTGGCGGCCGCATCGGTCGCCGTTGCAGGCAAGATGAGCCCTATGCTGCAACTGCACAATACCCCGACAGATCAATGCTGCCATGCAGCAAGCGCATGGCGGGAAATCCCGGATTTTCCTTTACCCTACGGCAGCTTGGCGCGGGAACCTGCGAGATGTCCGTCGCCTGTTGCGCTTTCCGGCAAAGCGTCCGATCCTCATGCCGAACCACCGGAGGACCCAAGAGATGACCGTGACGCGCGAAGACGTGCTGAAAACCCTTTCCCGCATTGCGCTGGCGGATGGCGGCACGCTCGTCTCGCGCGATCTGGTGCGCGCGCTGAGCGTCGAGGCCGGGATGGTGCGCTTCGTGATCGAGGCGCCCGACCCGGGCCAGGCGCGGGCGCTGGCCCCGGCGCGTGACGCGGCAGAGGCCGCGGTGCGGGCGCTTGCAGGCGTCACCGGCGCCTCGGTCGTGCTGACCGCCCACGGCCCGGCCGAAAAGGCGCCGCCGAGCCTGAAGATCGGCGGCCATCCCACGCCGCAGGCCGGCCCGCAAGCCATCCCCGGGGTCCGCCGCATCCTCGCCATCGGCTCGGGCAAAGGCGGGGTGGGCAAATCCACCGTCTCGTCCAACCTCGCCGTGGCGCTGGCGCGGAAGGGGCGGCGCGTCGGGCTTCTCGACGCCGACATCCACGGCCCCTCGCAGCCCCGCATGATGGGCGTCTCCGACCGCCCGGCCTCGCCCGACGGCAAGACCATCCTGCCCTTGCGCGCGCATGGCGTGACGATGATGTCGATCGGGCTGATGCTGAAGGACGGCGAGGCGGTGATCTGGCGCGGGCCTATGCTTCAGGGCGCGCTCCAGCAACTGCTCGGGCAGGTGCAGTGGGGCGAGCTTGACGTTCTCATCATCGACCTGCCGCCGGGCACCGGCGACGTGCAGTTGTCGCTTGCCCAGAAGACACCGCTGACCGGGGCGCTCGTCGTCTCGACCCCGCAGGACGTGGCGCTGATCGATGCGCGCCGGGCGATCAACATGTTCGACAAGCTCAAGGTGCCGGTGCTCGGCCTGATCGAGAACATGTCGAGCTATGTCTGCCCGAACTGCGGCCACGAGGCGCATCTCTTCGGCCACGGCGGCGTCGCGGCCGAGGCCGAACGGATCGGCGTTCCGTTCCTCGGTGAACTGCCGCTCAGCCTCGATGTGCGGCTTGCGGGCGATGCCGGCACGCCGGTGGCGGCGGGCGATGGGCCGGTGGCCGAGGCCTACGCCCGGCTCGCCGACCGGCTGGTCGCCGGCGGCCTGGCCTGACGCGGGCCCGAACGGGCGAAGCCCGGACCTTGCGGGAAAGCACGGGAACCCGCGGCGCAGGCGGCAGAAAATCGAATCACATCGGCTGACGGCGGCGTGACGGCGCGTGAATCCGCGGCGCCGCGGGTCGCTTTTCCCGTCCTGACAGCCCGGGACGGCAGGGCCGGCAAAGTTTATGGGAAAATACGGGATCGGAACTTGGCCGGATAAAGTCGCTATATGTTGCGTTTATTATGCTATCGCCCGCAATAATTATGTGCGTTTGATCTGGAATCTACCCACATCCTGTCCGACGTAACTCCCCGTCACCGGATATAGTGGCTTCGGTGACGCATTTTCCTGTTGCTTCCCATGGAATCCCATGCCATCCCTGTATCACCGATGAGGACGGGCTTAGACGGGCACCAAGACCCAGAAGGCGAAAGTCAGGTTTCATACAGGCACCCGCTTTCATCGAACCAAGAGATCCGGCGCGCAAGCGAGCAGACATCCCCCCAGGTGGCAGCGCAGCCGGACAACCCAGCAATGGGACGAGGGCGGCGGATCGGGCAGTGGCAGCAGCCCGATCCGCCGTTGTCTTTCCAGGCCGGTCAAGCGGCGGTGACACCCGGGGGAGGGGACAGGCAGGGAGCGCGCGCCCTTGGCACGCAGGTTCAGAGGTTCCGACACGTTCAAGGTGGACGCGAAAGGCCGCGTCTCCATCCCGGCGCCGTTCCGCCGCGTGATCGA
>JAUQYB010000068.1 GCA_030837825.1 Albidovulum sp. | reverse complement strand
GACGTCACCAGCAGAACGAAGGCCGGAGGTGGCGGCACGATAAAGTGCCCAAACCCGGCGTTGCGCAACGCCCGCCCGAGGCTCGAGCGCCGCCCGTCGTGTCCTGTTCCGATCCGGGGAGTACTGCCGCCGGAAGCAGCGGCATCCGGGGTAGACCGCCACATCCTGATCGCCGTTGACCCCCGCCCCGGCCTCCGGCCAAACTGGCCGGAGCAAGGGAGAGACCGCGATGAACGAGGCGAGAGGGGCGAACATCGCCCATATGGAGGAGCGGACTGACCTGGCCGCGGCCTTCCGCTGGACCGCGCGCGAGGGGATGCACGAGGGCGTGGCAAACCACTTCAGCCTCGCCGTCAACCCCGAGGGCACGCGGTTCCTGATCAACCCCTTCGGCCGGCACTTCGCCCGCATAAGGGCGACCGACCTGCTGCTCGTCGACGCCGACGACGCCACCACGCTCGACCGGCCCGACGCGCCCGACCCCACCGCCTGGGGGCTGCACGGGGCGATCCACCGCGCCTGCAAGCATGCGCGCTGCGTGATGCATGTCCATTCGATCCACGCCACCGTGCTCGCCTGCCTCCAGGACAGCCACCTGCCGCCGGTCGACCAGAACAGCGCCATGTTCTTCCGCCGCCACGTCGTCGACACCGGCTACGGCGGCATGGCCTTCGCCGAGGAGGGCGCGCGCTGCGCCGGGCTCCTCGCCGATCCGAAGGTGACGGCGATGGTTATGGGCAACCACGGCGTCCTCGTGATCGGCCGGACCGTGGCCGAGACCTTCAACCGGCTCTACTATTTCGAGCGCGCAGCCGAGACCTACATCCGCGCGCTCCAGACCGGCCGGCCGCTCCGCGTCCTATCCGACGAGATCGCCGAGAAGACCGCGCGGGAATGGGAGGACTACCCCGACCTCGCCGGCCGCTACCTCGCCGAGATCCGGGCGATGCTGGATGCCGAGGGCGCCGACTACCGGGGCTGACCTTCGCCAACCCCCGGGGGCCTCACGCCCCCGGACCCCCGTGGGGTATTTGGCCAACGAAGAAACCGGAAGGCTCAGGACAGGAAGGACAGCGCCGCCATCGTCGCCGGAACGGCCACGCCGAGGCGCGCGAGGATCGTCGGGGCGAGCGCAAGCTGGTCGAGAAGCGCGCCCGGCTCCGGCCCTGCCGCGGCGCCGAAGTAGTAGAGCGCGACATCGCGCTGGTCCTCGTCCGCCCCGCCGTGGTGGCCGCGCACCGACTGGCCGTGGTCGGCGGTGACGACCAGCTCGTATCCCGCCGCCCGCCAGCGCGGGATGAAGGGCGCAAGCTGCCCGTCGGCAACGAAGCAGGCCCGGTCCATCTCGATGCAGTCGTGGCCGAAGCGGTGGCCCATCGAATCGAGCGTGCAGGAATGCAGCATCCCGTAGTCGATCCCGTGCCGCTCCGTCAGCATCGTCAGCGTGGCGAAGAGATCGGCGTCGCAGGGCGTCATCTGGTTGTCGTGGCCGTAGCCGGTCATCGTGTGGAAGCGGCCGTGATGGATCGGCCCCGCCGGGGCGTCGAACTCGATGTCGCGCACCGGGTCGAACGGGTGGCGGTGGAAGAAGGACGACCAGAAGGAATGCGCCACCGCCCCGGTCCGTCCGCCCGCCGCGGCGACGGCGGAGAAGACGTCCGCCTGCGCCACCCGGAAGATCGTCTCGTTCGACAGGACGCCATGCACCTGCGGCGCGACCCCGGTGTGGATCGAGGCGTAGCAGGAGGCCGAGGTCGACGGCAGGACCGAGCGCATCCGCCAGACCCGCGCCTCGCCCGACGCCACCCAGCCCTCGAGGTTGCCGAAGAGCCGGCGCCAGTTGGCATGGGGCACGCCGTCGAGGATGATGAGGAGAAGCCTGGAGTTCATCGCCGGTCCCCGGCGCCGGGAATCGGCACCTGTCCGCGCCAGCCTTGGCGAGGCGGCGCCAAAGCGCAAGCGCCGACGCCCCCGCTCAGCCCGCCCGCACCGCCGCGACGATCCAGTCATGCGCCCGCCGCGCCGCCCCGGTCGCCGGCCGCCGCGCGAGCGAGATGAAATAGCCGTGCCCGCTTTCGGCGACATGGGGCAGCACCGGCACCAGCGCGCCCTCGCCGAGCTTGCCGTCGATCAGCCCGTGCCAGCCGAGCGCGACCCCGTGGCCCGCCACCGCCGCCTGCACCACAAGATCATAGGTGTTGAACCGCGTCATCCTGAGCCCGGCCGGCGCGGCCACGCCGAAATGGGCGAACCAGCCGCCCCAGTCGAACCAGCCGCCGGCGTTGCTGAGGCCGAGCAGCGGCATCCGCGCCAGATCGCCGGGCGCCGCCGCACCGGGGTGGCGCTTCAGGAAGCCGGGACTCGCCACCGCGCTCACCCGCTCGCCGATCAGCCGGGTCTCGCCGCCCGCGGGATCGGGCGCGCCCATGCGCACGACGATGTCGGGCCCGGCCGGCAGCGAGGCCGAGGGGGTCTGCGCCGCGAGGACCGAGATCGGCACCGGCCGCACCGCCTCGCCGAGCGCGGCGAGCCGCGGCATGATCCAGAAGGCGGCGAAGGCGTAGTCGGCGGCGATCAGCACCTCGGGCGCGCGCGCCTCGCGGCCGAGATCGGCGAGCGCCCCGGCGATCGCACCGAGATGCGGCTCGATCCGGGCGAAGAGCGCCGCGCCCGCCGGGGTCGGCACCACGCCGCGGGCCGACCGCTCGAAAAGCGGCAGGCCCAGTGCCGCCTCGAGGTGGCGGATGCGCTGGCTGAGGCCGGGCTGCGACAGGCCGAGGCGGGGCGCCGCCGCCGACACGCTGCCCGCCCGCGCCACCGCGGCGAAGGCCACAAGCTCGGCCGCGTGGCGGCGCAGCAAGCCATAAGTCGCGGTTATGTCCGCCATTCGGTCTTTTCTCTGGAAACCGGCCCGCCGGCCGGTAAGGATATCCATGATCCCGAGATCGGCCGCAACCGGAAACGCCCAGATGACCACCGCCCCGACGCAGACCAAGCGCCCCAACATCCTGATCCTGATGGTGGACCAGCTTACCGGCACGCTCTTTCCCGACGGGCCGGCGGACTGGCTCCATGCGCCGGCGCTGAAGGCGCTCGCCGCCCGATCGGTCCGGTTCCGCAACGCCTATACCGCCTCGCCGCTCTGCGCGCCGGGCCGCGCCTCGTTCATGACCGGCCAGCTTCCCTCGCGCACCGGCGTCTACGACAATGCCGCCGAGTTCCGCTCCGACATCCCGACCTTCGCCCACCACCTGCGCCGCGCCGGCTACCAGACCTGCCTCTCGGGCAAGATGCATTTCGTCGGCCCCGACCAGCTCCACGGCTTCGAGAGCCGGCTGACCACCGACATCTATCCGGCCGACTTCGGCTGGACGCCCGACTACCGCAAGCCCGGCGAGCGGATCGACTGGTGGTATCACAACATGGGCTCGGTCACCGGCGCCGGCGTGGCCGAGATCACCAACCAGATGGAATACGACGACGAGGTCGGCTTCCACGCGGTGCAGAAGATCTACGACCTCGCCCGCGGCGCCGACGCGCGGCCCTGGTGCCTGACCGTCAGCTTCACCCACCCGCACGACCCCTTCGTGGCGCGGAAGAAATACTGGGACCTCTACGAGGATTGCGAGCACCTCCCCCCCGAGGTTCCGGCGATGGCCTATGAGGACCACGACCCGCATTCCCGGCGCATCTTCGATGCCAACGACTGGCGCGGCTACACCATCACCGAGGATCACATCCGCCGCTCCCGCCGGGCCTATTTTGCCAACATTTCCTATGTCGACGACAAGATTTCGCAGATTCTGGAAACGCTGGAAGCCACCCGGCAGGAGGCGATCGTGGTCTTCGTCTCCGACCACGGCGAGATGCTGGGCGAGCGCGGGCTCTGGTACAAGATGACCTTCTACGACGGCTCGTCGCGGGTGCCCTTGATGGTCGCGGCCCCGGGGCTCGCGCCGCAGCGGATCGACGCGCCGGTCTCCACCCTCGACGTCACGCCGACGCTCTGCGACCTCGCCGGGGTCTCGATGGAGGAGGTCACGCCCTGGACCGACGGCGAAAGCCTTGTCGCGCTGGCGAAAGGTGGCGAGCGGACGGCGCCGGTCTGCATGGAATACGCCGCCGAAGCCTCGCAGGCGCCACTCGTCTCGCTCCGCGACGGGCGCTGGAAGCTCAACCGCTGCGCGCTCGACCCCGACCAGCTCTTCGACCTCGAGGCAGACCCGCACGAGCTGACAGACCTCGCCGCCGATCCCGCCCATGCCGAGACGCTCGCCCGGCTCCGGGCGATGGCCGGGGCACGCTGGGACCTCGCCCGCTTCGACGCCGAGGTCCGCGCCAGCCAGGCCCGGCGCTGGGTGGTCTACGAGGCGCTGAGGAACGGCAGCTACTTCCCCTGGGACCACCAGCCGCTGCGCGACGCCTCGGAGCGCTACATGCGCAACCACATGGACCTGAACGTGCTGGAGTCCTCGAAACGCTTTCCCCGCGGGGAATGAGCGGCGCCCCTGTCTCTTCCGTTCGCAAAATATCCCGGGGGTCCGGGGGCAGCGCCCCCGGCCCGTCAGCGCCCCTTCCAGACCGGATCGCGCTTTTCCGCGAAGGCGCGGGCGCCCTCGAGCTGGTCCTCGGAGGAATAGAGCCGGTCGACGGTGGCGAAGAGCCGCTTGCTGACGCGGTTGAGCGCATCCTGGAAGCGCAGGTTCTCGGCCTCGCGCACCACCTCCTTGATTGCCGCGTAGACGAGCGGCGGGCCGGATTCCAGGAGCCGGGCCAGATCCCATGCCTTCGGCAGCAGGTCCGCCGGCGTGGTGATCTCCTTCAGGAGGCCCCAGCGCAGCGCCTCCTCGGCGTCGAACCAGCGCCCCGTGAGCAGGAGGTCCATCGCCACGTGATAGGGGATGCGCTTCGGCAGCTTGATCGAGGCGGCGTCGGCGACGGTGCCCGAACGGATCTCCGGCAAGGCGAAGGTTGCATTGTCCGAGGCGAGGATCAGGTCGCAGGAGAGCGCAAGCTCCAGCCCGCCGCCGCAGCAGATGCCGTTGACCGCCGCGATCACCGGCTTGTTGAGGTTCGGCAGTTCCTGCAAGCCGCCGAAGCCGCCGACGCCGTAGTCGCCGTCGACCGCATCGCCCGCCGCCGCCGCCTTGAGGTCCCAGCCGGGGCAGAAGAACTTCTCCCCCTCGGCGCGCAGGATCGCCACACGCAGGCTGTCGTCATCGCGGAACTCGCGGAAGGCGTGCCCCATGATCCGGCTCGTCACCAGGTCGATCGCATTGGCCTTGGGCCGGTCGAGCGTCACCTCGAGGATACCGCCCTCGCGCCGCGTCCGGATCGGACCTTCGGTCCGCATCTGCATTCCCGCCATCACACCGCCTCCCGTATCAATGCGTCCACCGCCACCGCCTCCGTCTCTCGGACGAGGATCGGGTTGATCTCGATCTCCTCGATCTCCGGCCGGTCCGCCATCAGCCGCCCGAGCCGTCCGGCAATCGCGGCGACCGCCGCCATGTCGGCCTTCGGCCGTCCGCGGTAGCCGTCGAGCAGCGGCCAGAGCCTGAGCCAGCGCATCGCCGCCAGCATCTCGTCTTGCGTGGCCGGCCAGACCAGCGTCACCGTATCGGCCAGAAGCTCCGCCGTCACGCCGCCGAGCCCGAGCGTCAGCGTGAGCCCGTAGACCGGATCGCGCCGCAGGCCGACGAGGATTTCGGCCACGGTGCCGGTCACCATCTCTTCCAGGAGGTAGCCGGCGGCGCCGGGCATTTCGCCTTCATCATCAATCGACTGAAGCCCGATCCTCACGGCGCCTGCCTCGGTCTTGTGGGCAAAGCCGAGGCCCTTGAGGACGAAGGGCGGGGTCAGTCCCCCGGCCGCCTTGCGCAGCGCCGCCAGCGTCGGCGCGCTGACCGAGCGCGGCACCGCCACCCCCGCGGCGCGGAGCAGCGCCTTGCCCTCGGCCTCGTCGAGCGTCCGCGTCGCGCGGGGGCCGAGTGCGGCCAGCGGCCGCCAGCCGGGCGTTCCCGGCGCGGCCTGTGCGGCCCTCAGCGCGCCGAGCGCGGTCTCCAGTCCCATCAGCGGCACCACGCCCCGGTCGATCATTGCGATGGCGCGATCCTCGTCGAAATTCTCCGGCAGCGAGGCAACCGGGAAGGCCGGCCGGCCGGTCGCTTGCTGCGCCGCGACGATGGCCTCGATCGCCGGCTGGAACGAGGACGGGTCGCAGCGATCGGGGCGCGGCGGGTCGATCACGAAGATGCCGGCGTCATAGCCCCGGAGCATCGTGGTGAAGACGTCGGTCGTGCGCGGCCCGTCGCCCCAGATGAAGGTGTGGTAGTCCAGGGGGTTGGCGATGGCGACGATGGGACCGAGGATCTCGCCGAGTCGTTGGCGTTGCGCCACGGTCGGCGGCGGGAAGTCGAGCCCGAAGGGCTGGGCGAGGTCGGCGACCAGCCCGGCCTCGCCGCCCGAGCAGGAAAGCGAACAGAGCCGGCTGCCGATCCGCGGTCCGTGGACATGGAAAATCTTCAGCGTCTCAAGGAGTTCCGGCAGGGTGTTCACCTCGGCCACGCCGCACTGGCGGAGGAAGGCCGAGGAGGCGGCGCCACCCCCGGCGAGTGCCGCGGTATGCGAGGCGGCCGCCGAGCGTGCCGCCTCGGTCTTGCCCGACTTGATGCAGGCGATGCCCTTCCCGGCAGCCCGCGCCGCCTCGGCCAGCGCGGCCAGGGCCGGCGCGTCGTCGATCCCTTCGACATACATGCCGAGCGCGCTCACCCGATCGTCGGCCAGCAGCGCGCCGGCCAGTTCGGCAAGGCCGATCTGCGCGGCATTGCCGAGGCAAGCGACATAGGCCACCGGCAGGCCGCGCGTCTGCATCGTCATGTTGATGACGATGTTCGAGGACTGGCTGAGCAGGGCCACCCCCCGCTCGACCCTCCGCCCGCCGTGCTGGTCGGGCCAGAGGAGCGCGCCATCGAGATAGTTGATGACACCGTAACAGTTCGGCCCGAGGATCGGCATTGACCCCGCCGCTGCAACGAGCTGCGCCTGGAGCTCCGGCTCCCCCGCCTCGGTCCAGCCCGAGGCGAAGCAGATCGCGCCCCCCGCCCCCAACTCCGCCAGCTCGGCCACGACCCCGACCGTGGCATGGCGGTTGACGCCGATGAAGGTCGCGTCAGGCGCCTCGGGCAGGTCGGCGAGCGAGGCGAAGGCGGGCAGCCCGCCGATCTCGGGCTTCGACGGATGGACCGGCCAGACCGGACCGGCGAATCCCATCTTGCGGCACTGGGCGATGACGTTCTCCGCCCAGACCGAGCCCATCACGGCGATCGAGCGCGGGCGCAGCAGGCGCGAGAGGTCGCGGCTCATGACCGCACTCCCGCCCGGTTCCGCGCGCCGGGGGTTTTCCACCCCCGGACCCCCGAGGATACTTGCAAACGGAAGATCGGGGGCGGAACACCCTGCCCGCAACCGGACAGGGTGCCATCTCCCGTTGCGGTCATCGGCGTCCCCGCCTGTACCGTGAGCTCAGGATGGCGCGGGAAGGTTAACACTTCGTTCTCATCTTCCGTTCTCAAATATCCCGGGGGTGCGGGGGCGGCGCCCCCGCGCTAGCCGCCGACCGCGCGCAACAGCTCGCGGCTGATGATGTGGCGCTGGATCTCGGACGTGCCCTCCCAGATCCGTTCCACCCTGGCATCGCGCCAGATCCGTTCGAGCGGAAGCTCGTCCATCAGCCCCATGCCGCCGTGGATCTGGATCGCCTCGTCGGCGATCATCGCCAGCACCTCGGTCGCCTTCAGCTTGGCCATCGACATGTCGGCCTCGGTCACCGTGCCCCGGTCGAACTTCCATCCCGCCTCGCGGGTCAGAAGCTCGGCCGCCTTCAACTCCATCGCCATGTCCGCGAGCTTGAAGGAGATTCCCTGGAACTTGCCGATCTTCTGGCCGAACTGCTCGCGCTCGGCGGCATAGGCGATGGCGTGGCCAAGCGCCCGTTCGGCGCGGCCGAGGCAGGTCGAGGCGACCTGGAGCCGCGTGGCGCCAAGCCAGGTGTTGGCGACCTCGAAGCCCTTGTGGACCTCGCCCAGCACCTGGCTTTTCGGCAGGCGGCAGTCGTCGAATTCCAGCACCGCGTTGGTATAGCCGCGATGGCTGACGTTGCGGTAGCCCTCGCGCACCGCGAAGCCCTTGGTGCCCTTGTCGACGAAGAAGGCGGTGATCCGCTTTTTCGGCCCGCGCGGGGTCTCCTCCTCGCCGGTGGCCATGAAAGTGATGGCAAAATCGGCGATGTCGGCGTGGCTGATGAAATGCTTGGTGCCGTTCAGCACGAAATCGCCGCCCTCCTCGCGGGCGGAGGCCTTCATGCCGCGCAGGTCAGACCCGGCGCCGGGCTCGGTCATCGCCAGGCAATCCCATTTCTCGCCGCGGATACAGGGGTATAGATAGCGTTCCTTCTGCTCCTCGGTGCCGGCGAGAAGGATGTTCGAGGGCCGCGCCACGCAGGTCCAGTGGAGCGCGTAGTTGGCCTTGCCGAGCTCCTTCTCGTAAAGCAGCCAGGTCAGCGTGTCGAGCCCGGCGCCGCCGACCTCCTCGGGCATGTTGGCGGCATAAAGTCCGGCCGCTATCGCCTTGGCCTGCAACTCCCTTATCAGTTCCATCGGCAGGTGGCCGCTGCGTTCCACCGCGGCCTCGTGCGGGTAAAGCTCGGTCTCGACGAAGCTCCGCGTCGTCTCGACGATCATCCTCTGCTCGTCGCTCAGTCCGAAATCCATCTCAGCCCTTCCTCTGTCCGACGGCGCGGCCCGCCGCCTCGGGGCGCGGCAGCGCGGCATGTGCCTCGGCAATCGGCATCAGCCGGTCAAGCACCTCGGCGGCGGCCCGGCAGGTCCGGCCGGCCTTCATGTCGACATGCAGCAGCATCTGCTCGAGCGTCGCCACCGCCTCCTCGCCCTTCAGGATGCGGATGAAGACGTGGAGCCGCTTGTCGTCGGCGTGAAGCACCTGGAGCGTGCCGGTCAGCCGGTCGCCGAGCTTCGCCTCGCCAAGGTGCATGATATGGGTCTCGGCGGTGTAGTAGCTGTGGCCGCCGGCGACATAGTCCATGTCGGCCCCGATCAGCCTCAGGAACGCGTCGGAAACCTCTGAAGCAGCGAAGAGATACCGGCTTTCGGTCATGTGGCCGTTGTAGTCGATCCAGCCCGGCAGCACCTGCATCTCGGCCATCTTCAGCGGCGTGCCCGAAGGCGCGCCGGTGTCGTGGAAGGCGGCGCGGCGGCGGCGGTCGTGATCGAGCAGCACCCGCCCCGCGCCCCAGTTGCGCTCCTTCAGCGCGCGCATGAAGCCGATGAGGTTCTGGTCGCGGATGCGTTCCAGCTCGCGGATCGAATGGTGGCCCGACTGCGCGTCGGACTGGCCGGCGATGAGGTCCACCAGCTCGTCGTTGAACTCGGGCACGTCCATCAGCTTGGTCCAGGGCCATTTCAGCGCCGGGCCGAACTGGGCCATGAAGTGCTTCATCCCGGCCTCGCCGCCGGCGACGCGGTAGGTCTCGAAGAGCCCCATCTGGCCCCAGCGCAGGCCGAAGCCCATGCGGATCGCCTCGTCGATCTCTTCGGTGGTGGCGACGCCGTCCTTGACCAGCCAGAGCGCCTCGCGCCAGACCGCCTCGAGGAAGCGGTCGGCGATGTGGGCGTCGATCTCCTTCCTCACATGGAGCGGGAACATCCCGATCTCCGTCAGGATTTCCTTTGCCTTTTCAATGGTCTTCGGGTCGCTTTTTGGGCTCGGCACGACCTCGGCCAGGGGCAGCAGGTAGACCGGGTTGAAGGGATGGGCGACGAAGATCGTCGACGGGTCGGCCGCACCCTCCTGCAACTCGGAGGGCTTGAAACCCGAGGTGGACGAGCCGGTGGGCACGCCTTTCGCGGCCTTCTGGATCTCGGCGAAGACGCGGTGCTTGAGGTCGAGCCGTTCCGAGACGGATTCCTGAATGTAATCCGCGCCCTCCACCGCGTCCTTGATGGTCGCGGCGAAGCTCAGCCGGCCCTCAGCCGGCATCGGCACGTCGGAAAGTGCGGGCAGGCTGGCGCGGGCGTTGGCGAGGACCTCGCCGATCTTGCGGTCGGCCTGCGGGTCGGGGTCGAAGACCGAAACGTCCCAGCCGTTCAGCAGGAACCGCGCGGCCCAGCCGCCGCCGATGACCCCGCCCCCGATGATTGCCACCTTGCGCGCCATGCGCCCTCTCCCTTTCCTGCCCCCTCGGGGCCTGTTTCCGCTGCCCGCCCGCGTCGGTCTTGCGTCGGTTTTGCGTCGGGCATCCGTCCCGACGCGCGTCGCGACGCTCAGCGCGCTTTCGGCGCCCGCTTGGTCAGCCCGAGCTTCGCCCGGACATCGTCCGGCCCGATCACGCGGGCACCCATGTTCTCGATGATCGTCACCGCGCGCTCGACAAGCTGGGCGTTGGTGGCGAGCTGCCCCTTGCCGAGCCAGAGGTTGTCCTCGAGCCCGACGCGGACGTTGCCGCCGGCGAGCACCGCCGCGGCGACATAGGCCATCTGGTCGCGGCCGAGCGAGAAACCCGACCAGTTCCAGTCGGACGGCACGTTGTTGACCATCGCCATGAAGGTGTTGAGATCGTTGGGCGCCCCCCAGGGCACGCCCATGCAGAGCTGGACCAGCGCCGGGGATTTCAGCACGCCCTCCTTCACCAGCTCCTTCGCGAACCACAGGTGCCCGGTGTCGAAGGCCTCGACCTCCGGCAGAACGCCGAGCGCGGTCATCATGCCGCCCATCGCGCGGAGCATGCCAGGCGTGTTGGTCATCACGTAGTCGGCCTCGGCGAAGTTCATCGTGCCGCAGTCGAGCGTGCAGATTTCCGGCAGGCAGTCGGCGACGTGCTCCATCCGCTCGGTGGCGCCGACCATGTCGGTGCCCCTGATCGGCGGCAGCGGGCTTTCGACGCCGCCAAAGACGATGTCGCCGCCCATGCCGGCGGTCAGGTTGAGCACCACGTCGGTGGCGGAATCGCGAATACGCTCCGTGACCTCTCGGTAATACTTCGGATCGCGCGAGGGCTTGCCCGTCTCAGGGTCGCGGACATGGCAGTGGACGATCGCGGCCCCGGCCTTCGCCGCTGCGATGGCGGAAGCGGCGATCTGTTCGGGCGATCGCGGGACATGCGGACTGCGGTCCTGGGTGCCCCCCGATCCGGTCACGGCACAGGTGATGAAGACCTCGCGGTTCATGGTCAGCGGCATGGCATCCTCCGTTTTCACGCTCGACTATAGCCGCACGGGCTGCGGCCAATTTGCAGTTCACGAATGACTTTGTGCATTTTACGAAGGGCGGTCGCCGGCGACACGCCGGGGCCGGCGTGCAGGCCGATGCGGCGCTGTTCCCGGAGCATCGACAATCAAGGGGATGTCGCCGGATTTCCGGACGGCCGGTGCCGCGCCGAGCCATGTCAACGCGAATTTCCCTATGCCCGGGGACAGCTTGCGGTAATCTGCCGAAGAACGAGTCGGCCCCCCGGCGGCCGGCTGAGCGCCCGCGGGGGCGGTTGAGAGCAAACCGGATTTCAGCACATGAAAAAGATCACCGTCGTCTCGCCCTGCTACAACGAGGAAGACAACGTCGAGACCTGCTACGAGACGGTGAAGGCGATCTTCGAGCGCGACCTGCCGGGCTACGCGCGCGAGCACATCTTCGTCGACAACGCCTCGGGCGACCGGACGGTGGAGATCCTGCGGGGCATCGCGGCGAAGGACCCGGCCGTCAAGGTCGTGGTCAACTCGCGCAACTTCGGGGTCTACCGCTCCACCTTCAACGGGCTCAGGCATTCCACCGGCGATGCCACGCTCTGCATGCTGCCGGTCGATCTCCAGGACCCGCCCGAACATCTGCCGGAGTTCGTGCGGCTGTGGGAAAGCGGCTATGACGTGGTTGCCGGGGCGCGGTCGACGCGCGAGGAGGGTTTCGTCCTGCGCTCGGCCCGCAAGGCCTTCTACCGGATCATCAACTGGCTGTCGGATTTCGAGCTGTCGCCCGATGTGGGCGAGTTCCAGCTCGTCGACCGCAAGGTGCTGGACGCGGTCCTCAGCCACAACGACCACTACCCCTACATCCGCGGCATCATCGCCTCGGTGGGCTTCAAGAAGGTGATCATCCCCTACACCTGGAAGGCGCGGAAGCGCGGCGTCTCCAAGCACAACCTGATGATGCTGATCGACCAGGCGCTGAACGCGATCTTCGCCTTCACCAAGGCGCCGATGCGGTTCTGCACCCTGGTCGGGTCCGGCATCGCGGTCTTCTCGATCCTGTTCTCGATCTTCACCGTGCTGGCCTGGTTCCTCGGCATCGGCAATGCGCCGCGGGGGACGACGACGATGATCGTCGCGCTGTTCTTCCTGTCGGGCATCCAGCTTCTGTTCATCGGGATGCTCGGCGAATACATCACCGCGATCCACAATCAGGTCCGCGGCGGTCCGACGGTGATCGAGCGCGAGCTGATCAACATCTCCGCGCCGGGACGGCCGAGCGGGCGGGTCACCTCGCTGGCGTCGCACAAGGCATGATGGCCAGCCCCTCCCGCCCCGCCGGACTGCCGGGGCTCGTGCTTGCGGCCCTGGGCGTGGCCGTCCTGCCGGCCGCGCTGGTCCTGCCCCTGGCGCTGGAGCCCCTCGACCGCTGGGCGCTCGCGGTCCTGGCGCTGGCGCTTTTCGTCGCCGGCCAGTCGCTGCGCCGGGGCGCGGGCCAGTTCGCCCTTCTCGGCTTCTTCTTCCTCACCGGCGGGGCCGCGCAGCTTTACATGACCGAGCCGCTGTGGTTCCCGGCGCTGCACCTGAAGCCGCAGAACGGGCGCGAATGGGTGGCGGTCGCGGTGATGGTGGCGGAAGTCGCGGTCGCGCTGCGCGTGCTCGCGCGGCTCGGGATCGGGCGGCTTGCGGCCGAGGCGGGGCTGAGGCTCGGCTGGGGGCGGATCGCCATCTTCCTGGTGCTGACCACGCTTTTCGCCTCGCCGATCCTGAACTACGTCGGCCGGGGCGCCGGGGCGGCCTATGCGGCGCATGTGGTCGTGGGCGGCGCGCTTCTGTCGCTGCATCTGGTCGTGCTGATCGCCATGAGCCTGGTGCAAAGCCCGGTGAGCGGGCTCTACCGGCTGTCGCCGGTGGCGCCGGCGGGTTTCACCGTGGCGGCGAGCCTCGCGCTGGGCGCCTTCGCCTTCCAGCACCTGCCCCATGTCGAGGACGAGGTCGCCTATCTCTTCCAGGCGCGGACCTTCGCGGCGGGGGCGCTGTCGGTTCCCGCGCCCCCCGAGGCGGCGCAGCCGGGGCTCGACTACTACCTTCTGCAGGTGCGCGACGGGCGATGGTTCTCGACTTCGGTGCCGGGCTGGCCGCTGGCGCTGGCGCCCTTCGCGGCGCTCGGGGTGCCGTGGCTCCTCAACCCGCTTCTCGCCGGTCTCTCGGTGCTCCTGGCCTACCGCATCGCGCTGAGACGCCTCGGGCGCGACCAGGCCGATCTCGTCGCGCTGATGATGGCCTCCTCGCCCTGGCTCCTGGCGGCGGCGGCCTCGCTGATGCCGCATACGCTGACGCTGACGCTGATGCTGTTCGGCTGGTGGATGGTGATCCGGGCCGAGGGCGCCGGGCGCGCCGGGCGGCGGCTGTTCGCGGCCGGGCTCGCCTTCGGCTGGATCTTCCTTACCCGGCCGCTCGACGGGCTGATCCTGGGCGGGCTGACCGGGGTCTGGGTGCTGGCGGGGCCGCGCGGCTCGGTGGCGCGGGCGGCGGTCTATGGCGCGGGCTGCGTCGCCACCGGGGCGCTGCTTCTCCTCCACAACCTCGCGATGACCGGCTCGCCCTTGCGGATGGCGCTCAGCGACTATCTCGACGCGCACTGGGCGCCGGGGGCCAACGCCTTCGGCTTCGGGCCCGCCATCGGGCCGCCGGGCGGCTGGGGGCGGCTCGACCTCTGGCCGGGGCACGGGCCGGCCGAGGCGGTGCTGAACACGATCAACCTGACCGCCAGCCTTCAGTTCGACCTTCTGGGCTGGTCGGTGGGCTCGCTCGCGCTGCTCTACGCCTTCTTCCTGTGGACCCGGGGCAAGCGGGTGTTCGACTGGGTGATGGTGTCGGTCGCGGCGACGGTCATCCTGGTGATGGCGTTCTACTGGTTCGCCGACAGCTACTATTTCGGCCCGCGCTACTGGTTCCTCGCGGCCGTCCCGCTGTTCTACCTCTCGGCGCGGGGATGCGATGCGCTGCGCGCCCGCTTCCCCGACGAGGACGGCGCCCATGTGCGGATCGATTCGATCCTCGCGCTGTCGTGCCTGTTCGGGCCTCTGGTCTTCACCCCCTGGCGGGGCGCGATGAAATACCACGAATACGGCAACTTCCACGCCAGCTATCGCAGGGCGCTGGCCGCGGGCGCCTTCGGCAACGCGATCGTGCTGGTGGCAAGGAACGGAGAGCCGGGCTCTGCCTTCATGCTCAACGATCCCTGGTTCGCGGCCGACCGGCCGATCTTCCTGCTCGACACCGGAACGCTCGACGAAGCGGCGCTGAAGGCCGCCTTCCCCGGACGCGAGATCATCCGCTATGACGCCGGCTGGCAGCCGCGCGAGGGGCGGGGCTGAGCACCCGCGCCGCCCTTGCCGTCACTTCGCGCCGCCGAGGAACGGCAACCGTCCGGTCAGCACGATCGAGACGCCGACAAAGGTCAGCATCGCCATCGGGAAGACCAGGATCGCCTGGGCCCAGAGGTCGGAGACCCCGACATCGGAGATCAGGTGTTCGAGAAGGAAGGCGTTGATCGAATAGATCACCGTGTAGGTGATGGCATAGAGCGGCAGCCGCCAGACGCTGCCCGAGTGGAACACGACCTTCGAATGGGTCATGAAGTTCCAGATCACCCCGATCACATAGGCGCAGGCCAGCGCCAGATGCGGGTTGAAGCCCACGACCTTGAGGAAGAAGGCGTAGGCCGCGAAGCCGAAACCGGTATTGACGACGCCGACGAAGAGAAACTTGACGAAGCGCCAGAGGTCGGGCCGGTCGCGCAGGGCGGAGATCATACGAGCACCTTTTCGGATTGCAGCACCGCGCGGATGCCCGTGGTCATGTCGTAGGCGGGGCGAAAGCCCGCCTCGGCCCGAAGCCGGTCCACCCCGGCCTCGATCAGCGGCGGATCGCCGGCGGGACGCGGCCGCGCGCCGAGACGGACGAGGTCGGGCCGGCCGATCTGGCGGGCAATCTCGCCGATCATCTCGGCCACCGCAACGGCCTGGCCCGAACCGATGTTCACCGGCCCTTCGATGTGGCTCCTGAGGCTCAGCGCCAGCGCCCGGCCGACATCCCCGGCATGGAGGAAATCGCGCCGCTGGCGCCCGTCGGTGCAGGCGACCTCGCGTCCCGCGGCAAGGCCGCGGATCAGGTCGCCGAAAAGCCGGCCCTCGGGCTCTCCCGGCCCGTAGACGAAGAAGATCCGCGCCCAGGCGAGCGAGAGGCCGAGCGCCTTTGCCCCGGCCACGGCGGCGAGGCCGGTGGCGGCCTTGGCCGCGCCATAGAGCGTGGCGGGATGGAGAGGGGCGTCCTCGCCGAGGTGCCCCGCCCCCGTCCAGTCGTATTCGGCGCAGGAGCCCGCCATGACCGCCCGCCTGCCCCCCGCCGCCGCGAAGGCACGCAGGAGCCTGAGGCTCGCCCCCACCCAGTCGAGGTTGGCGGGCGAGGACCAGCGGTCCCTGGCGCCGTCGGCCCAGGCGAGGTGGACCAGATGGTCTGCCCCCGCCCGCGCCACGACCCCTTCGGCATCGGCCAGCAGATCATCGCCGGTGGCCCGCGAGGCGGCCACGACGGTGAAGCCCGCCTCCTCCAGCGGACGGACGCAGTGCCGGCCGATGAGGCCGGTCGCCCCGGTCAGGAGGACGCGGGCGCCGGTCATGCGGTGACCGAGATCGACGGCACGGCGGTGACGAAGCGGGTGCCGCCGGCGCGCAGGTCCGATAGCTGCCGGATCACCTCGGCCTTGAGGTTCCACGGCAGGATCAGCACGAAATCGGGCGGCCGCTTGCGCAGTTCCCCGACATCGTAGACGGGGATCCGGCTGCCGGGCAGAAGCGTGTCCTGCTTGGCCGGGTTGCGGTCGACGCAGTATTCGACGAGGTCCGGGCCGATCCGGCAGTAGTTGAGAAGCGTGTTGCCCTTGGCCGCCGCGCCATAGGCCGCGACGCGCTTGCCTTGCGCCTTCGCGTTTCTCAGGAAATCGAGAAGTCCGTCGCGCACCGCCTCGACCTTTTCGGAAAATCCTGCGTAGCCCTCGGCGCTGTCGAGCCGCGCCGCCCTTTCGTCGGCCCGCACCTTGGCCAGGCCCGGCCCCTCGCGGTGGTGGGCGCCGTCGAGGCAGGCGAAGACCCGCAGAGAGCCGCCGTGGGTCGGCAGTTCCTCGACGTCGAAGACGCGCAGCCCGTGACGGGCGAATACCGTCTCGACCGCCAGAAGCGACAGGTAGGAATAGTGTTCGTGATAGATCGTGTCGAACTGCACCTCTTCGATGAGCCTGAGAAGGTGGGGAAATTCGACGGTATAGACCGCCTCGCCGGTCAGAAGCCGGGCCACGCCGGCGACGAAGTCGTTGATGTCGGGCACATGCGCCAGCACGTTGGCCGAACAGATCAGGTCGGGCCGCCTGCCCTCGTCATGAAGCCGCCGCGCCAGCGCCTCGCCGAAGAATTCGACCAGCGTCGGCACGCCGACCGTCTCGGCCGCCGCCGCGACCGAGCCCGAGGGCTCGATGCCGAGGACCGGGATGCCGCGCTCCACGAAATTCCTCAGCAGATAGCCGTCGTTCGAGGCGATCTCGATCACCAGGCTCGAGGGTCCGAGGGCGAGCCTTTCGGCCATCGTATCGGCATAGGCGCGGGCGTGCGCCAGCCAACTGTCGGAGAAGGAGGAGAAATAGGCGTAGGTCTCGTTGAAGATCTTCGCCGGCGGCACGTCCTCGTCGACCTGCACCAGCCAGCAGCTTTCGCAGACCCGGACGTGAAGCGGATATTTCGGCTCGGGCTCTGCCGCCCTGGCCATCGGCACGTAGGAATTGGCCACGGCCGACAGGCCGAGGTCGACAAGCGTCAGCGGCATTTCAGCGCCGCAATGCCGGCATCTGGGGTAACTCATGACTTACTGGTCTCCTGATCGTCGAAGGTGGGCCCGGCGTTCTACCAGATTTTCCAGGGCGCCTTGCCGGTCGCCCAATGCGCTTCGAGCTCCTGGCGCTCGCGGATCGTGTCCATCGGCTGCCAGAAACCCCGGTGTTCGTAGGCCATCAGCTCGCCGTCGCGGGCAAGCCCCATCAGCGGCGCGCGTTCCCAGATGGTGGCGTCGTCCTCGAGGTATTTCTCGACCTTCGGCGACAGGACGAAATAGCCGCCATTGATCAACCCGCCGTCGCCCGCGGGCTTTTCGGAAAACTCGCGCACCTCGGTCCCCTCGATGTCGAGCCGGCCGAAGCGCGCGGCGGGGGGCACCGCGGTGACCGTCGCCATCCTGCCATGCGCCTTGTGGAAGGCCATGAGCCGCGACACGTCGATGTCGCCGACGCCGTCGCCGTAGGTCATGCAGAACGCCTCTTCGTTGCGCAGGTGGGGCATCACGCGGCGGAGCCGGCCGCCCGTCATGCTGTCCTGGCCGGTGTCGATCAGCGTCACCCGCCAGGGTTCGGCCTGGTTGTTGATGATCTCGGTCGCGCCCTTGCGCAGGTCGAAGGTGACGTCGGCGCCGTGCAGGTAGTAGTTGGCGAAGTATTCCTTGATGACATAGCCCTTGTAGCCGCAGCAGACGATGAAGTCGTTGATGCCGTGGGCGGCATAGATCTTCATGATGTGCCACAGGATCGGCCGGCCGCCGATTTCCACCATCGGC
>JAUQYB010000067.1 GCA_030837825.1 Albidovulum sp. | reverse complement strand
GCCCACCCTACGCCCGGCGGTCTGGCGCTGCCTTTGTCCATGCTTGTCATATCCGCAACCCACCCGCCCGGACTCCGTTACACTTGCGGCACAACAAAGGTAGGATCCCATGCCCCACCCCATCCGCATCGGCGTCGGCGGCTGGACCTATGAACCCTGGCGCGACACTTTCTACCCCTCCGGCCTGCGCCAGGCCGACGAACTGGCCTTCGCCGCCCGCGCTCTGACTGCGATCGAGGTGAACGGCACCTACTACGGCACCCAGAAGCCGGCGACCTTCGCAAAATGGGCGAAGGAAACCCCCGACGGCTTCGTCTTCGCCCTGAAGGCGCCGCGCTTCGCCACCTCCCGCCGCGTGCTGGCCGAAGCCGGCGACTCCATCGCCCGCTTCCTCGCCTCGGGCCTGACCGAGCTGGGCCCGAAGCTCGGCCCGATCAACTGGCAACTGCCGCCGACCAAGAAATTCGATCCCGACGATATGGCGGCCTTCCTCGACCTGCTGCCCGACCGGCTGAAGGGCCTGCCGCTCACCCATGCCATCGAGGCGCGGCACGACAGCTTCGCCTGCGACGAGTTCACCACCCTCCTGCGCGACCGGGGCATCGCCGCCATCCAGGCCGAAGACAGCGACTACCCCCGGATCGACGCCGCCACCGCGCCCTTCGCCTATCTGCGCCTCATGGGCACGCGCGAGGGTGAGCCGGCCGGCTATCCCGAGGCCGGGCTCGACCGCTGGGCCGACCGCCTGCGTGACATGGCGAGGGCGCGGGACGTGTTCCTGTTCGTCATCTCCGGCCACAAGGCGGTCAACCCCGCCGCGGCACAGGCGCTGATCCGGCGGCTGGAATAGGGTTGGCCCTCTGCCGGCTCCCTGCGCAATCCCTGCCACCGCCTTTCGACGCCGCGCGGCCTGTCGGGACGGAAAACCGACGCAAACCCGACGCGGACCCGACCGCGATCCGACGCGATGGCCGCGCCTCGGGGATCCGACCCGCAGTCCTGCGGCAACCTCTTGAAAACCTGCCGGCCTTTCCCATCTGATGGTCATTCCGGCACGGGTGACGTCACCCGCGCCATCCGGCCCTGCCTCGGCGGGCCACCGTCGATGCAGACCGTTCACAGGAGGGTGTGCAATGACAGACTTCTGGAAGAAAGCGACCGACAACTGGCAGGACAGCGTCAACCTGATCCTCGGGCTCTGGCTGATTGTCTCGCCCTGGGTGCTGGGGTTCGCCGGCCTCGAGACGGCGATGTGGAACGCCGTCGTCTTCGGCCTGGTGATCGCCGCGATGGCGCTCGCGGCCCTGACCACGTTCCGTGACTGGGAGGAGTGGATCGACATGGCGATCGGCGCCTGGCTGACGATCTCGCCCTGGGTCCTGGGCTTCGCCACCGGCGCCGAGGGCTCGGCGCTGACCGGCAACTTCGTGGTCGCCGGGCTTCTGGTGCTGGCGCTGTCGGCCTGGTCGCTGGTCGGCCACCACCGCGGCGCCCAGGCCTGAGCGTCGCCTGACGACATGTGACCGGGGCGGCGCCCGCCCCGGTCAGGTCCGGGCTCGGGTCGGGGCAGAATCAGTCGAAGTCGAAGATTTCGCTCAGGAAGCTCTTGCGCCGGCGAGAGGGATGGCCCTGGCCATAGCGGCCGTCGTCATCCCGGTAACGATCCTCGCGCCGGTCATGGCGCGGTTCGCCGCGGGCCGGGTAGGGCTGGGCCTGGACGGGCTGTGCCTGGACGGGTGTCGGGGCAGCGACCGGCTGGCCGGGTTCGGTCAGGGCCGCGGGCGTTGCCCGCTCGATGATCTTGTCCAGCTCGCCCCGGTCGAGCCAGACGCCGCGGCATTTCGGGCAATAGTCGATCTCCACCCCCTGCCGTTCCATCATCTGAAGCTGGGTTCCGTCCACCGGGCATTGCATCGTCGCATCTCCATCTCTTGCCATGCCCCCGATATGGGGCGGCTCGATCCGGCTGCAAGAGTCGCCGGGGCCGGGGCGCAGGCCGCCAACCCGCCGCAATCATGCCCCGACTTTGCCGCAATCCGGGCATAAGCCGCCGTTAAGAAACATAAATGCTAACGCCCTCCCCCCCGGGAGATGCTGAAAGGGACCCGCCGATGATCCGCCCGCTCGTTCTTGCCGCCCTGCTCGCGGCCCCGGCCGCCGAAGCCGCCACCGTGACCTTCACGAACCTGCCGGCCTATGATGCAGCCCTCGGCGCGCCCTCCACGGTGTCCGAGACCTTCGACGGCGGCACGCTGAACGGCAGCGCGATCCAGCAGGTTCTCGGCGCCCGCAGCTTCAACAACAACCGCCTTCAGGGCGTGGCCGGCGGCGGCGCCAACCCGGCCAAGCAGTTCACCACGCTGGTCTTCTCGACCCGAGTGACCGCCTTCGCCGCGGCCTTCGGCAACCTTGCGGCGGGCGAGATCGCCCATGTGCTCCTCGACGGCCTTCAGGCCGCGACGATCACCGGCGGCACTACCTTCTTCGGCATCCAGTCGACCGTCGCCTTCTCGTCGATCACCTTCCTCGACACCACCTTCCCGACCGTCAACACCCAGTTCTTCATCGACAACATGCGGGTGTCGCCGATTCCGGTCGCGGCGGCGGCGCCGATGCTTCTCGGCGGGATCGGGATGCTCGCGGCGCTGCGCCGCCGGCGCCGGGGCTGAGCCGACGCCGCGGCCGCAGGCTCAGAAGGCCTCGACGACCTCGTACATCACCGGCTCGAAGCGCGAGCAGAGCGCGGCGATCCTGCGGTTGCGCTCGCGCATCTCGGGCGTGCGCAGCATCGCCTGGAAGTCGCGCCGGTCGCGCCACTGCGAATAGTTGGCGATGCGCGTCTGGGCATCGTTCATGTGCAACCCGGCGGCGATGAAGCCGGGCTGGCGGCGGATGAAGTTCTCGTAGGCGTCGCGCAGCGCTTCCATCAGGTCATGCGCCGTGCCCGGCGTCATCTCGAACGTGGTGATGACGGTCTGGCCGCTGAAATCCCTGGATATTTCTGGCATCGTGTTCCTCCGCAACCGGCGCGCGCCCCCTGACTATCGCGCCGCGGGGCGGGACTGTAAACAGTCTCAGGCGTCAAGAAGCCGCAGAACCTCGTCGGTCAGCGCGCCCACCTCGGCGCGCGCGGCGGCATGCCCGGCCTCGATGGCGCCGAGCCCCTGGCCCAGCGTCTCGGCATAGACGACGCGGTTGGCGAGCCGCGCCTGCGTCACCCCCGCGGTCAGTTCCGCGGCGGCAGCGGCAACCTCGTCGACAAGCCGCGTTCCCGCCCGGGTCCGGTTGAGAACCAGCCAGGCCGATTTCCGTTCCCGCGCGGCAAGGTCCAGCACCCCGTCCGTGGCCCAGAGATCGACATGCGAGGAGGCGACGGGAACCAGCACCAGGTCGGCCTCGCGGAGCGCGGGGCGCAGGTCGGCATCGACCTTGGGCGGGGTGTCGACGATCACCAGGTCGGCGGTCTTCCTGAGCTTCTCGCATTCGTAGGCGACGCCCCAGGCCGAGGAGGTGGAGAACTCCAGCCCCGCCGCCGCCGTCCCCGTCTCGCCCAGACGTTCGCGCCGGGTCATGAACCAGCGGCCGAGCGAGCCCTGCGGATCGGTGTCGAGAAGCGCCACCCGCATCCCGCGGCCAAGGCAGGCAACGGCCAGGTTGGCGGCCAGAGTCGTCTTTCCCGACCCGCCCTTCTGCTGCACGACCGCGATGACCTTGCCCGCCATGATGCCTCCGAGCCCGCCAGACCTTTGCCGCAGCGCAGCATAAGGCGATTCCCCGGCAGATGCACTTGCAGAAACGCCGCAGGCGGAAAGGCCCGGCCCGGCGCCGGGCCGCGGGAGGCGCGTTCAGCGCAGAGTCAGCACGATCTTGCCGATATGGGCCGAACTTTCGAGCCGCCGGTGCGCCTCGGCGGCTTCCTCCAGCGGGAACTCCGAATCCATCACCGGCGCCAGCCGCCCGCCCTCGATCATCGGCCAGACATGGGCCATCAGCGCCTCGGCGATCCGTGCCTTGGCAAGGTCGCTCTGCGGCCGCAGCGTCGACCCGGTGATCGTCTGGCGCCGCGTCATCAGGGGGGCGAAGTTGATCTCGGCCTTCGGGCCTTGCAGGAAGGCGATCTGCACCAGCCGCCCGTCCTCGGCCAGCGCCTTGAGGTTTCGCGCGATGTAGTCGCCGCCGACCATGTCGAGGATCACGTCGGCCCCGCCCTCGGCCGAGAGGACGGCGGCGAAGTCCTCGGTGCGGTAGTTGATCGCGCGTTCGGCGCCGAGCGCCTCGCAGGCGGCGCATTTCTCTGCCGAGCTGGCGGTGGCGAAGACCCGCGCGCCGAGCGCGCCCGCGATCTGGATCGCTGTCGTGCCGATGCCGGAAGAGCCGCCGTGGACGAGGAACCGCTCGCCCGCCTTCAGGCCGCCGCGCATGACCACGTTCGACCAGACGGTGAAGCAGGTCTCGGGCAGGCAGGCGGCCTCGCGCAGGCCCATGCCCTTCGGCACCGGAAGCGCATGGGCGGCGGGGGTCACCGCGTAATCGGCATAGCCGCCGCCGGGCAGGAGCGCGGTCACCGCATCGCCCACCGCCCAGCCCGACACCCCGGGGCCGAGCGCGGCGACACGCCCCGCGGCCTCCAGCCCCGGCAGCGGCGAGGCCGACGGCGGCGGCGCATAGGCGCCGGCGCGCTGGAGCGCGTCGGGCCGGTTGACGCCCGCATAAGCCACCTCGATCAGGATCTGCCCCGGCCCCGGCTTCGGCACCGCGACCTCCACCAGCCGCAGCACCTCGGGCCCGCCGGGTTGCGAGATCTCGACCGCGCGCATCCGCTGGGGCAGGCTCATGTCCGGTCCCCGCCGATCCGGCCCGGCAGGTCCCAGGGCGCGCCGGCGGGCGGCCGCACCCGGCCGAGCGCCTTCAGCGGCCCTTCGAGTATCCGGCCCAGCACCGGATTTTCCCTCACCTGCGCCTTGAACTTCTCGAAGCGCATCACATCCTCGATCCGCCGGTCGAGGAACTCCCACGTCGCCGCATGGCCGGCGCTCTCGTCGCCCAGCCAGAAGAGGACGGTCGCCGAATAGACCGCCGAAAGCGTCGCGCGCTTGGTGTACCAGTTGATGTCATCCGAACTGTCGCCGAGCGTGCGCCAGATCGCGTCCGCCGTGCCCCAGATCAGCGCCGCCCCGGTGGCCGCGTTCTGCGGCAGCGCGAAAAGCGCCGCGCCCCGCCGCACCACCTCGCGGTCGGCACCCTCGAGCCTGAGCCGCACCGCCCGCGCAATCCGGTCCCGGAACCGCAGGGCCGAGAGGTCCGTGGCGGCCAGCGCCGCCTCCATCGCGCGGTCGCCCCGGCGGTGGAAGGCCACGGCAAGGTCGAGCGCCCCGCGCGGGCAGGCGGCGCGCGCAAGCTCCGGCGACAGGCCGGTGTCAGCGGCTGCGGCGCGGAAGGTGGCCTCCGACCAGCCGTCGAAGGTCACATGCGGCAGCGCCGCCTCCAGAAGCCGCGCCGCGGCCGTTGCCATGTCCTGTTCCATCGCCTCGATGCCCCTTCCCGCCGGTAGACAGAGCGGCTGCACCCTGCTATAGGGGCGCCTCCTGCAAGGCAATGCAACTCTAACTTAGGAAGGTGGTGACAACCACATGCAGGTCAGCGTTCGCGACAACAACGTCGAACAGGCGCTTCGTGCCCTGAAGAAGAAGCTTCAGCGCGAAGGGGTCTTCCGCGAGATGAAGCTCAAGCAGCATTTCGAGAAACCCTCCGTCAAGAAAGCGCGCGAGAAGGCCGAGGCCGTCCGCCGTGCCCGCAAACTGGCACGCAAGAAGGCCCAGCGCGAAGGCGCTCTCTGATCGGCTTGCGAAGGCGCTCTCCGGGGCGACTGTGACGCTGGCGGGGAAACCCGCGCAAAGACGAACCCCCGGGGCCCGGCCACGGGGGTTTTTCATTGCCGATGGCGGACCTGCGGGCGCCCCTGTCCCGCCCCCTCAGGCCACCAGCGCCTCGGCGCGCTTGAGGTCGACGCTGACGAGCTGGCTCACCCCCTGCTCGGCCATCGTCACGCCGAAAAGCCGGTCCATCCGGCTCATGGTGACGGCGTGATGGGTGATGACGAGAAAGCGCGTGTCGGTGCGCCGCGTCATCTCGTCCATCAGATCGCAGAACCGCGTCACGTTGGCGTCGTCCAGGGGCGCATCCACCTCGTCCAGCACGCAGATCGGCGCGGGGTTGGCAAGGAACACCGCGAAGATCAGCGCCAGCGCCGTCAGCGTCTGCGCGCCCCCCGACAGAAGCGACAGCGTGGCGAGCTTCTTGCCCGGCGGCTGGCACATGATCTCCAGCCCCGCCTCCAGCGGGTCGTCGCTTTCGACCAGCACGAGATTGGCCTCGCCGCCGCCGAAGAGATGGGTGAAGAGCAGGCGGAAATTGCCGTTCACCTGCTCGAACGCGGTCAAAAGCCGCTCGCGCCCCTCGCGGTTCAGCCCGGCGATGCCGGCGCGCAGCTTCTTGATCGCCTCCTCGAGGTCGGCCTTCTCCATCACCAGGGTGTCGTGCTCCGCCTGCACCTCCCTGGCGTCCTCCTCGGCGCGCAGGTTGACCGCGCCCAAGGCGTCGCGCTGGCGGCGGAGCCTGTGCACCTCGGCGTCCAGCGCCTCGGCCGCGGGCATTCCGTCCGGGTCGGCCGACAGCGATTGCAGGAGCGTTCCCGGCGTGTTGTCGGTCTCCTCGCGGATGCGCTCGGCGGCGAGCGTCACCGTCTCGCGCGCGGCCTCGGCGCGGGCCTCGGCGCGGGCGCGGGCCTCGCGCGCCTCCGACGCGGTGCGTTCGGCCTCGCGCTCGGCATCGGTCGCCTGTCTGAGCGCCGTCTCCGCCTCGGCCAGCCGGTCGGCGGCGGCGCGGCGGCGGGCCTCGGCGGTCTCGATCGCGTCGGACAGTTCCGCCCGCTTCGCGGCGATCTCGGCCGGCGCGGCAGAGGCCGCCTCCAGCTCGATCTCCGAGGCAGCCCGGCGTTCGGCCAGTTCCGCGCTGCGCTTCTCGGCCGTCTCCAGCCGGTGCTTCCAGCCCGAGATTTCCTTGGCGATCTCCTGCCGCCGCTTCATCCGCGCCTCGCCCTCGCGGCGGATCTCGTCATGGGCCGACCGGCGGGTCATCATCGTGACCCGCGCCGCCTCGACCGTCAGCTTCACGTCCTCGACCTCGGCGCGCGCAGTGTCGAGATCGGGCAGCGCCTGCACACCGGCCTCGGCCTCGCGCAACTGCGCCCGCGCGGCAAGCGCATCCTCCTCGTGGCGCGCCACGGCAAGCCGCGCGCTTTCCAGCCTGCCGCCGGCGATGGACCGGTCGGCCTCGGCGCGGGACAGCGCGCGCGAGGCCTCGGCCATCCGCCGGTCGGCCTCGCGCCGCGCCTCGCGGGCGGCCCGGTCGGCCTCGCCCGCCTCGGCAAGCCGCCGCGTCAGGTGCTCATGCGCCTGCCGCGCGCCGTCGGCCCGCGCCTTCGCCTCCTCGAGGTCGCGCTTGAGGTCGGTCAGCCGGTTGAGCTGCTGGAGGCGGAGCGCCGCCGCCGTCGGCGCGTCCTCGGCCCCGGCCCGGAACCCGTCCCAGCGCCAGAGGTCGCCCTCCACCGACACCAGCCGCTGGCCGGGCTTCAGCATCGGTTGCAGCCGCGCCCCGTCCCTGCGGTCGACGAGCCCGATCTGGCCGATCCGCCGGGCCAGGACCGGGGGCACGTTCACATGGGCCGACAGCGCCGCGACGCCCTCGGGCAGCGCCTGCGCCTGCCCGTAGCCGGCCAGCACCGCCCAGCCGGAGGCTGCGTCCGCCGCCACTTCCGGCGCGCGCAGGTCGTCGGCCAGCGCCGCGCCCAGCGCCTTCTCGTAGCCCTTCTTCACCTCGACGCGGTCGAGAAGCTGCTTGCCCGCCGCCGCCTCGCGCTCGACGAGTTTCATCAGCGCCATCGCCTCGGCCTTGAGCGCGCCGAACTCGCCATCGGCCTCCGACAGCGCCGCCCGCGCCTCGGTCTCGCGTCCCTGCGCGTCGGCCCGCGCCTCGTCGGCGGCGACCAGCGCCGCCTCGGCCGCCTCGGCAGCCGCCATTGCCTCGCCCTGCGTTGCCTCTGCCGCCGCATGGTCGGCCGCGGCCCTGGCCAGCGCCGCCGCCGCCTCGGCCGACGCCGACCGCGCCCCCGCGGCCCCGGATTCGGATTTCTCGACCATCGCCCGGCTGTCCGCGAACAACCGGTGCGCCGACTGGTGGCGGGCCGCAAGCCGCGCCACGTCCTCGGTCAACTGCGACAGCGCTGCCTCGCGCTCCGACAGCACCCGCGCCGCCTCCTGCGCCGCCTCCATCGCCTCGGCCAATCGGCCCTCGTGGCCCTCGGCCGCCTTCGCGATCTGCGCCTGCTCCCAGTCCAGCCGGCCGATCGTCTCGCCGGCATCACGGTTCAGCCCGGCCTCGCGCTCCATGTCGCGGGAAAGCTGGCCGATCCGGCCGGTCAGCGTCTCGATCACCTGCTTGGCATGCGCTTCCTGGTCCTTCAGCGCATCGCGGCCCACCTGCAACCGCTGGAGGATCGCCCCCGCGACGGCCTCCTCCTCGCGCAGGGGCGGCAGCAGCGCCTCGCGCTCGCCACGCGTCCGCGCCGCCGTCCGCGCTGCCGCCTCCGCCTGCGCGGTCAGCCTCGTGCGCCCGGTCAGGTCGGCATCGGCGGCGGCACGCGCCTGGTCGGCCTCGCGCCAGCGGCGATAGAGCAGCATCCCCTCGGTCCGCCTCAACTCCTCGCCGATCTCGCGGTAGCGCGCCGCCTGCCGCGCCTGCCGGGCGAGGCTCGCAAGCTGCTGGGCAAGCTGTTCGACCACGTCCTCGACCCGCGCGAGGTTCGCCTCCGTCGCCGTCAGCTTCAGCTCCGCCTCGTGCCGCCGCTGGTAAAGGCCGGAGATTCCCGCCGCCTCCTCGAGCACGCGGCGGCGGTTCTTCGGCCTGGCGTTGATCAGTTCGGCGATCTGCCCCTGCCGCACCAGCGCCGGCGAATGCGCGCCGGTAGAGGCGTCGGCGAACAGCATCTGCACGTCGCGGGCGCGCACGTCCTTCGCGTTGGCCTTGTAGGCGGAGCCGGCATCGCGGGTGATCCGCCGGGTGATCTCCAGCACGTCCTGATCGTTGAAGCCCGAGGGCGCGAGGCGCTCGGAATTGTCGATGGTCAGCGAAACCTCGGCGAAGTTGCGCGCCGGCCGCGTGGCGGCGCCGGCGAAGATCACATCCTCCATCCCGTCGCCGCGCATCGCGGTCGGACGGTTCTCGCCCATCACCCAGCGCAAAGCCTCCAGAAGGTTCGACTTGCCGCAGCCGTTCGGCCCGACGACGCCGGTCAGCCCGTCATGGATCACGAGGTCCGTGGGGTCCACGAAGCTCTTGAAGCCGTTCAGTCTGAGCCTGGTGAAGCGCATCCTTGCCCGCGATGATTCCCGCCGATCCGCAATCCTCGGGGCTTGGACCGGTCCGAGTCAACTGCCCGCCCCCGCATATGGCGGCAGATGGGCGGTTTTCCACAAGATATCGCGGGCGGCTGTCACGGCCTTCCCGCGCGATCAGCCCTTGACCCCCCGCTTTTCCCGGCGCCAAATCCGGCCTTTCGGGAGGGAGGGCGGCATGGACGGCGGAACCGGAAGATGCCTCTGCGGGGCGGTGCGCTATGCCTTCGAGGGGGAACCCGACTGGCAGGTCCACTGCCATTGCGAAAGCTGCCGGCGCGCCACCGCGGCGCCGTTCACCAGCTTCCTCGGGATCACGCGCGAGAGGTTCCGCTGGACCGGAAAGGCGCCCGCGACCTATGCCTCCTCGCCCGGCGTCACCCGCTCGTTCTGCCCCACCTGCGGCACCCAGATGGCCTACCAGACCGAGGCGCGGCCTGCCGGGATCGACCTCTATGCCGCCACGCTCGACGATCCCGCCGCCTACCGGCCCACGGCCCATGTCCACTGGAACGAACACCTCGCCTGGGTGCGGCTCGCCGACGGGCTGCCGGTGCTCTGCACTCCCCGCCGCCTGACCGGCGCGGAGGACATGGCGCCGATCCTCAACCTGATCCGCGAGGCCTTCGCCTACATGGACGGAATCGTCGACCCGCCCTCCTCGGTCCACCGGCTGACCGAGGCTGCGCTGGCCGAACAGGCGCGCGCGGGCGAGGTCTGGGTGATCGACGAACTGGGCGTTCCGCTCGGCTGCATGGTGCTGACACCCAGGCCCGGCCGCCTCCACATCGGCAAGCTCGCCGTGGCGGCCGGCCACCGCCGCAAGGGCCTCGCCCGCCAGCTCCTCGACCATGCCGCGGCACGCGCCAGGGCGCTCGACCTGCCGCTCCTCGAGATGCAGAGCCGGGTGGAACTGACCGGCAACCACGCCGCCTTCGAGGCGATGGGGTTCGCCCGCACCGGCACGACGGCGCATCCGGGCTACGACCGGCCGACCTCGATCACCTTCCGGCGGCCGGTGTGAGGCGGGCTGATCCGGCGCCGCCTCGCACGCACGCCGCAGCCGGTCAGAGACGGTCCTCCACCCGGAAGCCCGCAGGGATCGCGTCGCGCCCCTCGAGCACGAGGTCCGCCAACACCTCTGCCACCTTCGGTGCCATGCCGAAGCCGATCTTGAAACCGCCGTTGGCGATGAAGTGGCCGGCGCGGCCCGGCCATTCCCCCAGCATCGGCGCCAGGCTCCGCGCCCGCGGCCGCACGCCCGCCCAGCGCTCAATCACCGGCGCGTCGCGCAACGAAGGGCAAAGCGCGCGGGCCCGCTCGATCAGCACCTCGATCTGGCCGTCAGTGGTGTCAGGCGCGTCGAACTCCCGCTCGGCGGTCGATCCGACCGCCACCGTGCCGTCGTGATGCGGCACGATGTGCAGGCCATCGGCGAAAATCTGCGGCCTGGCCTGCGCCTCGCAGGCGAGCCGCGCCGACTGCCCCTTCACGCCCGACCCGACCTGCCGGCCGAGATCGGCCGAAAGCGCCGCAAGCCCCGCCACGCCGGTGGCCCAGATCAGCGCGCCCGGGCTTCTTCGTTGCCCCAATACCCCCGCCGGAGGCTCCGCCCTCCCCTCCTCCACGACGCCGCCCCTCATGCGGATCGCCGCCGCCAGCGCCGCCCCGGCGTCGCGCGGATGAAGCCGCGCGGTCAGCGTGTCCTCGATGCAGAGCCCGGTCGGGCTCTCTGGCGCCCAGCCGTCGCCCGGCGCCTCGACCACGCGCCAGCGTGCAAGCCCGCGCCACAGCGCCTCGGCCCCCGTTTCACGCCCGCGCGCAAGCGCGACCGCGGCCGCGTCGGCCAGGGGTTGCAGCCGGCCGGTCCTTGCATAGCCCGGATCGCGGCCCGAGGCCTCGCGCACCCCCGCCCAGAACTCCTCGGCCATCACCAGGCTCTCGAACTGGAACGCCTTCTTCGCGTTCCACTGCTCCGGCACATGCGGCGCCAGCGCGCCGACCAGCCCGCCCGACGGACCCGCGCCGATCCGCTCTGCCTCGCAGAGCACCACCCGCGCGCCCCGGCGGGCGCATTCCCAGCCGATGGCAAGGCCGAAGATGCCGCCCCCCATCACCGTCACGTCCGCCGTTGCCATCGCCGTGCCCTTTCCGTAAGTGCGGCCGAGGAGTAATCGACATGCCGGCCGGGAACCAGTGCGACACGGTGACGTGGAGGGACGGCACGCCCGTCTCCACCCGCTTCGACGACCCCTATTTCTCGCTTGCCGACGGGCTGGCCGAGACGCGCCACGTCTTCCTCGCCGGCAACGATCTGCCCGCCCGGTTCCGCGACGGGTTCCACATCGCCGAACTCGGCTTCGGCACCGGGCTCAACCTCGTTGCGAGCGTTCTCGCGTGGGACGGCGCCGGGGTTTCGGGCCGGTTCCGCTTCACCAGCTTCGAGGCCTTCCCGATGCCCGCGGCGGAGATGCGGGCGGCGCTCGCGGCCTTCCCCGAGGCGCTGGCCGCCGCCGGCCCGCTCCTGTCCGCCTGGAGCGCGGGCGCCCGCGCCTTCGCCTTCGGCCCGGCCGAGGTCACCGTCATCGCCGGCGACGCCCGCGAGACCCTGCCGGCCTGGCCCGGAGCGGCCGACGCCTGGTTCCTCGACGGGTTCTCGCCGGCGAAGAACCCCGAGCTCTGGTCCGACCGGCTGATGGCCGAGGTCGCCCGCCACACCGCGCCGGGCGGCAGCTTCGCCAGCTACACCGCGGCCGGCCATGTCCGCCGGGCCCTGGCCTCGGCGGGGTTCGAGGTGGAGAGGGCATCGGGCCACGGCACCAAGCGGCACATGAGCCGCGGCATCCTGAAAGGCGCGCCATGACCGAGCAGAACTTCCGCCTCGGCGCGCTGCTGATGACCGCCGCGGCCTTCGTCTTCGCCATGCAGGACGGCATCTCGCGCCATCTCGCCGGGGCCTACAACGTCTACATGGTGGTGATGATCCGCTACTGGTTCTTCGCCCTCTTCGTGCTCGCGCTGGCCGCGCGCAACCCCGGCGGCATCCGTGGCGCGGTGCACACGCGCCATCCGGCGCTCCAGATCATCCGCGGCCTGCTCCTCGCCGCCGAAATCTGCGTCATGATCACCGCCTTCACCGTGCTGGGCCTGGTCGAAAGCCATGCGGTCTTCACCTGCTATCCGCTCCTCGTGGCGGCGCTCTCGGGTCCGGTCCTCGGCGAAAGAGTGGGCTGGCGGCGCTGGACGGCGATCGGTATCGGCTTTGCCGGCGTTCTCGTCATCCTCCAGCCCGGCGTCCGGGTGTTTTCGCCCGCCGCGCTGATCCCGCTCTTCTCGGCATTCCTGTTCGCCCTCTACGGGCTCCTGACCCGCTATGTTTCGCGGCGCGATGCCTCCGCGGTCAGCTTCTTCTGGACCGGGATCACCGGCGCCGTCGTCATGACGGCGATCGGCGTCTTTCACTGGCAACCGATGACCGCCCCGGACTGGGCCTGGATGGCGCTCCTGTGCTGCACGGCGGCCGCGGCGCACTGGCTGATGATCCGGGCGCTGGAAGTGGCGGAGGCCAGCGCGGTGCAGCCCTTCAACTACCTGATGCTGCCCTTTGCCGCCGCGCTCGGCATCACCGTTTTCGGCGACCGGCTCGAACCGAGCGTTGCACTCGGCGCCGCCATCGTCGTCGCCGCCGGCCTCTTCACCCTCTGGCGGGCGCGCAAGACCGGGCGGGGGTAGCGGGCCGGCCGGCGTCCGGTCCTTGCGCCGGATGGCGGCATCCCTATAGTCGGCCGACGCGAGGACGACCTCCCCCGATCCGGGCCACGAGACATCCGGGACGACCCGGCAGAGATCGGGGACGATCATGCGAACGACCCTCGACCGCATGCGCCATGCCATCAGCTTCGAGCTGATCGGCCTTCTGCTCGTGACACCCCTCGGGTCGCTGGCCTTCGGCATGCCGGTGCACGACATCGGCGTGGTGGCGATCGTCGGCGCGACGATCGCGACGCTCTGGAACTATCTCTTCAACCTGCTCTTCGACCACGCCCTGCTCAGGATCACCGGCACCGCGCGGAAGTCGCTTCCGCTCCGCGTCGCGCATGCCATCCTGTTCGAGGCCGGCCTGCTGGCGGTCCTGCTGCCGTTCATCGCCTGGTATCTCGGCATCTCGCTCGTGCAGGCCTTCGTGATGGACCTGTCCTTCGCGCTGTTCTACCTGGCCTATGCCTTTGCCTTCAACTGGGCCTATGACGTGATCTTTCCCCTGCCCGGGGCCGGGCGGCACCGGGACTGAACCGCCCCTC
>JAUQYB010000066.1 GCA_030837825.1 Albidovulum sp. | reverse complement strand
CCGCGGCGCCGGGGGCAGCGCCCCCTATTCCGGATGCCCCGGTGCCTTGCCCGAGGGGGCGAGATAGGGCCGCGTCACGTCCGACAGCGTGAGGTCGAGACATTCGACCTGCGCCCGGACCGCCCCGTCGCCGGCCAGCGTCACCTCGACCCAGCCCGCCGCATCCGCGTCCGGCTTCCAGCTCACGTCGAGGACCGAAAGGATCTCCGCGTCGTCCGACCGGTCGATCCCCTGCGATGCGACATGGGTCACGCCGCCGATGATCAGAACCGAGCGCACCCGCTCGTAGGGACGCCCGCGCGCCTCGGCACCTTCGCGGTCCTCCCAGCGGAAGCGGTTGACCAGGAAGGCGAGCCGGCGGAGCTTCGGCTGCCAGCTCATGTCGGCCGCCGTCAGCACCGCGTCCTGAACCAGCGCGGCCAGCACCGGCACGTCTTCGGCCGCCTCGGCCCTGAGCCTCAGCGGCCGTTCGGCGGCATCCTCGAAGCGGGCATCGCCGGTCATTCGCCGGTCACCCGCTCGACCCTGGCGCCACAGGCCGAAAGCTTTTCCTCCACCCGCTCGTACCCGCGATCGAGGTGGTAGACCCGGCTCACCTGGGTTTCGCCCTCGGCCCCGAGCCCGGCGAGGATCAGCGACACGCTCGCCCTCAGGTCCGTCGCCATCACCGGCGCGCCGCGGAGCCGCTCCACCCCGGTCACCGTCGCATGGCCGCCGTGGACGTCGATCCGGGCGCCCATCCGCATCAGTTCGGGCGCGTGCATGAAGCGGTTCTCGAAAATCGTCTCCTCGAGCACCGAGACACCGTCGGCGGTGCACATCAGCGCCATCATCTGCGCCTGCAGGTCGGTCGGGAAACCGGGGTAGACCTCGGTCCTGACGTCGACCGCCTGCACCCGCCCGTTGGCCCGCGCGACCCTCAGGCCGTCGTTGGTCTGGGTGATCGTCACGCCTGCGGCCTCGAGCTTCTCGCAGAAGGCGGGCAGAAGCTCCCGCCGGCCGCCGGTCAGCTCCACCTCGCCCCCGGCGATCGCCGGCGCGATCATGTAGGTGCCAAGCTCGATCCGGTCGACGACGACCCTGTGGGTGGCGCCGCCCAGCCGGTCCACGCCCTCGATCTCGATCGTGTCCGTCCCCTCGCCGGCGATCCGCGCGCCCATCCGGCGCAGGCACTCGACGAGGTCGACGATCTCGGGCTCGCGCGCGGCGTTCCTGAGAACCGTCGTGCCCTTGGCGAGCGTCGCGGCCATCACCACGTTCTCGGTCGCGCCGACGCTGGCGAAACGCTGCTCGATCACCGCGCCCCTCAGGCCGCCGGGCGCCACGGCGTGCAGATAGCCGTCCCTCAGTTCGATCTCGGCGCCCAGCGCCTCGAGCCCCGAGATGTGGATGTCCATCGGCCGCGCGCCGATCGCGCAGCCCCCCGGCAGCGAGACGACCGCATGGCCCGTCCGCGCCAGCAAGGGCCCAAGCACGAGGTTCGACGCCCGCATCTTGCGGACGATGTCGTAGTCGGCCCGGTGGCTGGTCAGGCCGTGGCTCGACAGCGTCAGCACCCGCCCTTCCTGCATCGCCGTCACCTCGACGCCGAGCGATTGCAGCAGGAGCGTCATCGTCTTGATGTCCGAAAGCCGCGGCGCGTTCATCAGCGTCAGCGGTTCGTCGGACAGAAGCGTCGCCGGCATCAGCGCGAGACAGGCGTTCTTCGCCCCGGCGATCGGAATCCGCCCCGAAAGCTCCGCGCCGCCCCTGACGATGATCGAATCCATGCCTGCCTCAGCCTTTCCTGCCCTGCCCCGCCGCCTCGCCTCCGGCGCGACCGGCGGCCGTCTCGCCCCCCGTCTCGCCCCCCGTCTCGCCGCCCGTGTCGCTTCCCGTGTCGCCCCGGGCCCGCGCCTGCGCCTTGCGCCGTCCGATATTCGCCTTCAGCGCCGCTTTCAGCCGGTCGGCACGGGTCTGGCCTGCCTTCCCGGCAGCGTTCCTCGGGGGCTGCGTCTTCATGCCGCCTTCTCTACATGGCTTGGCCCGACCCGTCCAGATCGCGCTCCGGCAAGCCGCCAGATAGCGCTTGCGCGGGAAATCATTTGCGTCTAACACCCGCCCGACCGAAACGGGCTGCGGTAGCTCAGTGGTAGAGCACTCCCTTGGTAAGGGAGAGGTCGAGAGTTCAATCCTCTCTCGCAGCACCATCCCG
>JAUQYB010000007.1 GCA_030837825.1 Albidovulum sp. | reverse complement strand
CCTGCCGCCGGCTCGGCCGTGGCGGCCACGGGTGCGGGCTCAGGCGCCGGCTCGGATGCGGGCACGGACTCAGGCGCGGCCGGGGGCTCGGCCGCGCCCAGCGCCGCAGTCACCGTCTCGGGCGCCTCGCGCTGGAACGGGGTTTCGAAGCGCGAGGTGACGTTGCCCGCGCCGTCGATCTGGTCGACGCGCAAGGTGTAGACACCCGGGTTGACATCGGCGAGGCTCGCCTGCCAGCCGCCCGCCGCGGCGATCGCCACCGTCGCCCGTTCGGCATTGTCGAGGTAGAGCCGCGCGAAGGCCCCTGCGGCGCCGCGCCCGGCGATTTCCACGGTTCCCTCGGCGCCATAGCCGATCGTGTCGATGACGATGCTTTCGACCGGCGTCGCCGGCGTTTCCTTCCGCACGCCCCCGGCATCCACGATCAGCACGTCCGGCCCGGCCGCCGCCGGCGCGGCAGTGGCGGGCTCGGCTTCCGCCACGGCAGCGGGCGCCGGAACCGCCTCCGCCCCGGCAACCGCCACTGGCAGGGCGAAGGGGGCGACGATCACCTCGGCCTCGGAGGTCTGCCGCGTGCCATCCGGCAGCACCGATTCCAGCCGCATCACCCGCGGCTTTTCGCTGGGCGGCAGGGTGAAGAGCGCGGCGAAGGCGCCGGCGGCATCGGCCTCGGCCGCCGCCGTCTCGGCACCGTCGACGAGGATGGCGATCCGCGCGCCCGCGCCCGCCCGCCCGGCGACGAGCGTGGCGCCATCGGCGTCGACCCGCACCGTGTCGAAGCTCGGCTGGACCGGCTCCACCGCCTCGGCCGGCGCGGACTCGGCGGGGGCCTCCGCGCTGGTGGTCGCAGCTACGGGCGCGGCCGGAGCGGGGGCCGTGGCCCCGGGGACGGGGGTCTCGGCTGCGGGGGTCTCGGATGCGGCGGGCTCGGCTGCGGGGGGCTCGGTTGCGGGGGGCTGGGGTGCGGGCGCCATCGCCGCCGGCCCGGGCCCGGGCGCGCGGCTCGCGAAATACCACGCCCCCAGCGCGACCGACGCCGCCGCAGCAGCAGCCAGCGTCCAGGTCAGTGCCGGGCTCAGCGCGGGCCCGCCGGATCTGCCCGAAACCTTCTTGTCCGTCATGAAGTCCCCCACCCTCCACGCCGCTTTCCGGGCGCGCTTGAGCGACGATAGCAACGCCGGTATCACCGGTCAAAGGAACCGTTGGAGCGAGCCCCATGTCCTGGCACCGGAAATCCGTCTGCGTCTACTGCGGGTCGCGGCCCGGAAACCGCCCCGCCTATGCCGAGGCCGCGCGCGAGACCGGGCGAATGCTGGCGCGCAACCGCTGGCGGCTGGTCTACGGGGCGGGCGACGTCGGGCTGATGGGCGAGGTCGCGCGCGCCGCGATGGCCGCGGGCGCCGAGGCCTTCGGCGTGATCCCGGCCCATCTGGTGTCGCGCGAGGTCGGCAAGCGCGACCTTTCCGCCTTCGTGGTCACCGAGACGATGCACGAGCGCAAGAAGGTCATGTTCATGAACTCCGACGCGATCCTCGTCCTGCCCGGCGGCGGCGGCTCGCTCGACGAATTCTTCGAGGTCCTGACCTGGCGCCAGCTCGGGCGTCACGCCAAGCCGATCCTGCTGCTGAATGCCGAAGGCTACTGGGATCCGCTGGTCGCACTGATCGACCGGATCGTCGCCGAGGGTTTCGCCGAAGCGAGCCTCAGGGACTATTTCACCGTTGCCGCCGACGCGGCAGGGGCCGAGGCGCTCCTCGCCGGGGCCTTCGCCGCCTGAACCACTTCAGGCGGCGATTTCCACCAGGGTGATCTCGGGCACCATGCCAAGCCGGACCGGCAGGATCGAGCAGCCGATCCCGCCCGAGACCACCAGATCGCGCCCGCCCTCGCGGACATGGCCGTAGGCGTAGCGGTTGCCGAAGGCCGAGGGCACCCACGGTGACCAGCCGAAGAGTCGCACCTGGCCGCCGTGGGTGTGCCCCGAGAGCGTCAGGGCGATGCGGTCGGGCACCCTGGGGAAGATGTCGGGCTCGTGGGCAAGCAGGATCGCGGGCGCATCGTCGGTCAGCTTTTCGAGCGTCCCCGGCAGGTCGTCGAGCCCGCGGAATTCCATGTCGCCCACCCCGATGGCAAGCTGGTCGTCCAGCCCGGCGAGCCAGAATGGCCCCGTCGCTGTGCCTTCCCCGAGCCTCACCGCGTCATTCTGAAGGACGGGCACGCCGGCGGCGCGCAGAAGCCCGGCGATCCGGTTCGGCCCGCCGCCGCGGGCCTGCGCGGCCCGGTCGTGCCACCAGTCGTGGTTGCCGAGGATCGACCAGACCCCGAGCGGCGCGCCGAGCTTCGCAAGCTCGGCCGCGGTGTCCTCCATCGACACCTTTTTCGTGACGAAACGGTGCCCCGCCTCCAGGTCTCCGAGGATCAGGATGATGTCGGCGCCGAGCGCGTTGGTCCGGGCCACGATCCGCCTCAGCCGCGCGAGGCTCACCCAAGGTTCGCCCATGTGCAGGTCGGCGACAAGCGCGATCCTCAACGGCCCGCCGGTCCAGCGCGGCGGGCTGATCCGCCAGCGCCGGACGCGGAGCCGCAGCGCCGGCTCGACGAAGAAGCCGTAGCCGGAAAGCGCGACCCCCGAAAGCACGGCCGCCAGCAGCCCCTTGAGGAAACCGCGGCGAGGGATCGCGTCCGGGGTGCCCGGGCCGGGGCGCTTGCGCATGTCCGCCTGATCCTCACCTCGCCACGCCGTCGAGCCATAGCAGCGCCTCCCCCGCCGGTCGAGATGGCGCGAGAAGCCCCGGCATCCGAAGGCGGCGCCCGACGGCCGGAGGCGGCGCGCCGCCGCCCCGGCCCCCGCCCGCTCAGATCACGCCGAGCGCGCGCATCGATTCCGCGACCCGGACGAAGCCCGCGATGTTGGCACCCAGCACGTAGTCGCCCGGCGCGCCGTATTCCTCGGCGGTGGCGGCGCAGGTGTCGTGGATGCCGCGCATGATCGTGGCAAGGCGGGTCTCGGTCTGCTCGAAGGTCCAGCTATCGCGGCTGGCGTTCTGCTGCATCTCCAGGGCCGAGGTGGCCACCCCGCCCGCGTTCGCGGCCTTGCCCGGCGCGAAGAGCACGCCCGCCTCCCGGAAGACCCGCACCGCTTCCGGGGTCGAGGGCATGTTGGCACCCTCGCCCACCGCGACGACGCCGTTCTTCACCAGTTCGCGGGCGTCGCGGCCGCTGATCTCGTTCTGGGTGGCCGAGGGCATGGCGACCTCGCAGGCCACGTCCCAGATGCTGCCCTTCTCGATGTAATGCGTCCCCGTGCCCTTGAGCCGGTGGTATTCCGAGATGCGGGCGCGGCGGACCTCCTTGATCTCCTTGACGAGGTCGAGGTCGATGCCCTTCTCGTCCACGATGTAGCCGTTCGAATCCGAACAGGCGACGATGGTGCCGCCGAACTCCCTGATCTTCTCCATCGTGTAGATCGCGACGTTGCCGGACCCCGACACCACGCATTTCCTGCCCTCGAAGGACCGGCCCCTGGTCGCCAGCATCGCCTGCACGAAATAGGTATTGCCATAGCCGGTGGCCTCGGTCCGCGCGCGCGAGCCGCCGTAGAGCAGGCCCTTGCCGGTGAAGACGCCGGCCTCGAACCTGTTGGTCAGGCGCTTGTACTGGCCGAACATGTAGCCGATCTCGCGCCCGCCGACGCCGATGTCGCCCGCCGGGACGTCGGTGTATTCGCCGAGATGGCGGTAAAGCTCGGTCATGAACGACTGGCAGAAGCGCATGATCTCGCCGTTGGAGCGGCCGCGCGGGTTGAAGTCCGACCCGCCCTTGCCGCCGCCGATCGGCATCCCCGTCAGCGCGTTCTTGAAGGTCTGCTCGAAGCCGAGGAACTTGATGATGCCGACGTTGACCGAGGGGTGGAAGCGGATGCCGCCCTTGTAGGGGCCAAGCGCCGAATTGAACTGGACCCTGAAGCCGCGGTTGATCTGGACATTGCCCCTGTCGTCGACCCAGGGCACGCGGAAGATGATCTGGCGTTCCGGCTCGCAGATCCGCTCGATCAGCGCGTCGGCGGTGAAATCGGGCCGCTTCGCCACGACCCGGCCGAGGCTTTCCAGCACTTCGCGCACCGCCTGGTGGAATTCCGTCTCGCCCGCGTTCCGGCGGACGACCTCGCCGAAGATGGCCTCGAGTTTCTCGTCAAGCTGAAGCAAGTCTTTCCTCCACACACATGTCGCGAGTTTCGATTCCGCGCACGAATGAGGCGAAATGACGCCAGTTGCAATGGAGTCGCCTGTTTTTGGTCAGCTTGTGAAAACCCTGCGGCGATATGCAACAGCAAGCGGGCAGAGGAGGTCGCGCCCATGCCGACGCAAAACCGCCGCGGCGGTCGGGATGTCTTGACCCGGCGGTGCATGTCGTCGCCGACGGCTTCGCCGATGACACGCTTCCGGGTTTCATCACCCGCGTCGCCGATGTGCTGACGCTGGAGGCGGTGCTCCGCGCCATCCTTACCTGACGCGCCCCGCCGTCACGCCGGCAGCGGAATGATCCGCTGCTCGAAATCGTCATAGATGTTGGAGATGCCAGCAAGGTCGGGCCGCCGCGCGGCAATCGTCAGGCGGCCGGCCCACGACCATGTTGTTGCGAGCAACTGCATGATCGCCTGCAGCCGTGCCCAGGAGACGGTTTCGGTCACGCCGTCCAAATCGAAGGTGATGCTCACCGGCTCGAAGCCGGACGGGTCGGCACAATAGCCGCGCAACCCGTGACAAATGCCGTTCCTGACCCGCAGCGCCTCGCAAAGCAGAGGGTGCAGTGCGTCGACGATCTGCGCGTGGCGTGGCCGCCCTATGCCTGCGGCGTCGTGCAGGGCCTTCCAGACTGCAAGCTTTTGCCCCGCATAATGCGGTGCAATCCCGCCGCCCAGCACCACGATCTCGGCGGCAAGCGTCTGTTCGAGCTTCGCGCTGAGAATGACAAGGTTGCCGATCGCTTCCTTGATGTCGCGGACCTCGACGATACCGGCACGATCAACCGTTTCACGCATATGCGACACCTTCGAAGAACCGCCGCGACCGGGGCCGCGGCGGCAGGCATGGGCTGTGATTTCAGAGCCGCGAGGCGACGTTTTCCCAGTTTACCAGCTTGTCGAGGAAGTTCGTGAGATAGGCGGGGCGCTTGTTGCGGAAGTCGATGTAGTAGGAATGCTCCCACACGTCGCAACCGAGAAGTGCTGTCTGGCCGAAGCAGAGCGGGTTCACCCCGTTTTCGGTCTTGGTGACCTTGAGGCCGCCGTCCTTGTCCTTGACGAGCCAGCACCAGCCCGAGCCGAACTGGCCCGCACCGGCGGCGGCGAAGTCTTCCTTGAACTTCTGGACCGAGCCGAAGCTGTCGGTGATCGCCTTTTCCAGCGCGCCGGGCATCTTCTTGGCCTCGCCCGGACCCATCATTTCCCAGAACTGGTTGTGGTTCCAGTGCTGGCTGGCGTTGTTGAAGATGCCATTCTGCGCCACAGCACCGGACTGGTAGGTGCCCTTGACGATCTCCTCGAGCGACTTGTTTTCCCACTCGGTGCCGGCGATGAGCTTGTTGCCGTTGTCGACCTAGGCCTTGTGGTGCAGGTCGTGGTGGTATTCGAGCGTTTCCTTCGACATGCCGAGGCCCGCGAGGGCGTCATGGGCATAGGGAAGATCGGGAAGGGTGAAGGCCATCGTTCTGCTCCTTTCGCGCATTTGCAGATCAATGCGACTAAGACCCTTCGGGTTCCCGAGGGCAAGGGCGGCACCGGCGGAAGCGGGGGCTCCTCGCCCCCGCACCCCCAGGGGTATTTCCGCAACGAAGAACTCAGGCCGGGAACAGCTCCGCCCCCGGACGGGACGCCACCTCGAGAAGCCCCATCACATAGCCCGCGACCGAGCGGAACGAGACGAGGGTGAATTCCTCGGGGCCCGATTTCCAGAAGGCCGCGGCGACCTGGGCCGCGCGGGTGCGGCGGATCTCGCCCGGTTCCAGCAAGGCCACATCGGCGGGGCAGAGCTTCATCAGCACCTGATCGGCCTGCCGGCCGGCGATGGTGAAGACGGCGCGGGCGTCGGAGACATCGGCGACGAGGTGATGGCTGCCGGCGAGCGCCTGTTCCAGCGCCGCGACGGTGTCCTGCGCCGCCCCGTAGGGCACGAGGACGAGAAGCTCGTCGGGCGACATCCAGGCGGCGGCGCGGTCGCCTGCGATCTCGATCCGGCGGGGGCCGGGCACCGCGGTGCCGGCCGCGGCCTTCACCGCCTTCTTCATCGCGCCAGAGCCAAGATCGCCGCGGACGGTGATCATGCCCTTGAGCCCGGCCTCGGTCACGGTCGCGAAGCCCTTGTGAGAAACGCCGCCCAGGGCACTGACAGGTTTAGACATTCTGCTTTCCCCCATCCTTGTCGAAGAAGACCGGATCGACAATCCGCGCCTTGACCGTGCGGCCGCCGCCCACCGGGAACTCGATCACCTCGCCCATCCGGTCGGGACCGCGTTTCACCAGCCCCATCGCAATGCCGTGGCCAAGCGTCGGCGAGAAATAGGTCGAGGTCACGCGCCCCTGCACGTTGCGCTGGCCGTTGGGGTTCACGCCCTCGGCCGCGGCATAGGCGCCGTCGGGGATCACGCTGCCGTCGAGCGTCTGGAGCCCGACGAGCTTCCAGCGCTCGGGGTCGACCATGTGGCTGCGTTCCTGCGCCCGCTTGCCGAGGTAGTCTCCCTTCTTCTTGGAAATCGCCCAGCCGAGGTTGAGGTCTTGCGGGATCACCGTGCCGTCGGTCTCGTCGCCGATCATGATGAAGCCCTTCTCGGCCCGCATGATGTGCATTGCCTCGGTGCCGTAAGGGGTTACGCCGAACTCCTCACCTGCCTTGAGAAGCGCGTCCCAGAAGGCGCGGCCCTCCGACGCCGGCACCGCCACCTCGTAGCTGAGCTCGCCCGAGAACGAGATGCGGTAGACCCGGGCGCGGAAGCCGCCGAGCGTGCCCTCGCGCCATTCCATGAACGGGAAGGCCTCTTTCGACAGCTCCATGCCGCCGAGTTTTTCCAGCAGTTTCCGGGCGTTGGGGCCGGCAACGGCGACTTGCGCATATTCCTCGGTGACATTGGCGGTATAGACCTTCCAGTCCCACCATTCGCACTGGAGCCAGTCTTCCATCCAGCCGTGGATACGCTCGGCGCCGCCGGTGGTCGTGTGGCAGAGCCAGGTGTCCCCGGAGAGCCGCACCACCACGCCGTCGTCGGTCAGAAAGCCATTTTCCGTGCACATGAGGCCATAGCGGCATTTGCCCACCGGCAGCGTCGACATCATGTTGGTGTAGAGCATGTCGAGGAAGCGGCCCGCATCCGGCCCCTTGACGATCAGCTTGCCGAGGGTGGAAGCGTCGAGGAGGCCGACGGAGTTGCGGACCGCGCGAATCTCGCGGTTGACCGCGTCGTGGACGCCCTCGCCGGTGCGCAGATAGGTGTAGGCGCGGCGCCACTGGCCGACCGGTTCCCAATGGGCGCCGTGGGTCTCGTGCCAATCGTGGATCGGCGTGCGGCGCAGCGGCTGGAAGATCTCGCCCCGCGCCTCGCCGGCGATGGCGCCCATCGAGATCGGCGTATAGGGCGGGCGGAAGGTGGTCGTGCCGGTTGCCGGAATCGGCCGGTTGAGCGCATCGGAAAGAACGGCCAGGCCGTTGATGTTGCTCATCTTCCCCTGATCGGTCGCCATGCCGAGCGTGGTGTAGCGCTTGGTATGCTCGACGCTTTCGTAGCCCTCGCGCGCGGCGAGCTGCACGTCGGAGACCTTGACGTCGTTCTGCGGGTCGAGCCACATCTTCATCCTGAGCGCGGGGCCCGCCCCCTGCGGCATGATCCAGACCGGCATCATCGGCGCCTCGGCGGCCGAAACCGCCCCCGGCGCGGTGCCCTTGCCGCCCACCGCCTGATGCGCGTCGGCGAGGATTTCGTGCGCCGTCAGGATGCCGTTCGCGGCCCCCGCCGCGGTGACCATCGCCGCGCCGTCCTCGCCGGTGGCGGGCCGCTTCGGATCGGGGCGGAACATCGCCTGCGCCTCGTCCCAGATCAGCTTGCCGCCGCAGTGCGACCAGAGATGCACGACCGGCGACCAGCCGCCCGACATCGCCACCGCGTCGCAGGCGATCGCTTCAAGCTCCGACCCCTCGCCCGCCTGGATGCAGACCGACACGCCGGTCACCCGCCTGGCCCCCTTGACCTTGGCGATTCCCTTGCCTTCCAGCACCCGCACGCCGCGGGCGCGCACGGCTTCGGGCAGTTCGCCCTTGGCCGAGGACCGTGCGTCGATCACCGCGGGCACGACGAGGCCGGCGTCGAGAAGCGCAAGCGCGGTGCGGTAGGCGTCGTCGTTGTTGGTGACGATCACCGTCCGGTCGCCGGGGCTGACCGCCCAGTTGACGACGTAGTCGCGCACCGCGCTGGCCAGCATCACGCCGGGGATGTCGTTGCCGGCGAAGGAAAGCGTCCGTTCGATGGCGCCGGTGGCGGTTACGACATGGCCGGCGCGAAGGCGCCACAGCCGGTGGCGCGGCCGGCCGTCGCCCGGCGTGTGGTCGGCCACGCGTTCGTAGGCCAGAACATAGCCGTGGTCGTAGAGACCGGATGCCATCGTCCGGGTGCGGAGCGTGACATTCTCCATCTTGCCAAGGGTTTCGATCGCGTCCTTCACCCAGGCATCGGCGTCCCTTCCGTCGATCTGGGCCCCGTCCACAACCGCCCGGCCGCCCCAATGCGCAGTCTGCTCGATCAGCCAGACGCGCTTGCCCTGCCTGCCGGCGGCGAGTGCCGCCGCGATCCCGGCGATGCCGCCGCCGACGATCACCAGGTCGGCGAAGGCGTAGGCGTATTCGTAGCGGTCCTCGTCGCGGTGCTGCGGCACCTTGCCGAGACCGGCGGACTGCCGGACGATCGGCTCGAAGACGTGCTTCCAGGCAAAGCGCGGGAACATGAAGGTCTTGTAGTAGAAGCCCGCCGGCAGAAATCGGTAGAGCTTGTTGTTGATCGCGCCGACGTCGAACTCGAGGCTCGGCCAGTGGTTCTGGCTGACCGTCGCCGCGCCGTCGAAAAGCTCGGTCGTGGTGGTGCGCTGGTTGGGCTCGAACCGGCCGCCCTCGCCCATCCCGACAAGCGCGTTCGGCTCCTCGGCGCCGGAGGCGACGATGCCGCGTGGGCGGTGGTACTTGAACGACCGGCCGACCATCATCTGGTCGGCGCCGAGAAGCGCCGAGGCCAGCGTGTCGCCGGCATAGCCCTGCATCCGGCGGCCGTTGAAGCTGAAGGACATCGGCCGCGACCGGTCGATCAGCCGGCCGCCTTTCTGAAGACGCGTGCTCATTTCCAGCCCTCCCAGTCCGGGCGCTTCGCCCTGATCTTCGCCTGAAGCTCCGCCGGCGGCTCGGTCGACTGCGCCGGATAGGTGCCGAAGACCTCGAGCGTCGCGGTGCAGCGCGCGGCGAGGAACCACTTGCCGCAGCCGTAGGCGTGCCGCCAGCGCTCGAAATGCACGCCCCTGGGGTTCTTGCGGACGAAGAGATAGCCTTCGAACGCGTCATCGCTGGAGCCGGGGCCGTAGCGCTTCAGATGCGCCTCGCCACCTGCCGTCAGTTCGGTTTCCTCGGCCTTCACGCCGCAGTAGGGGCATTCAAGGGTCAGCATGGGCGACCTCCCGTCAGTGTCCTGGCATCACGGCGCGTCATCAGTGCGCCACCCCCGCGGCGACGCTTTCGTCGATGAACTTGCCCTCGCGGAAGCGGTACATCGAGAATTCCTCGGTCAAGGGCGAATGGCCGCGCGCCATCAGCTCGGCCATCGCCCAGCCCGAGCCGGGGATCGACTTGAATCCGCCGGTGCCCCAGCCGCAGTTGACGAAGACGCCCTCGACCGGGGTCTTCGACAGGATCGGCGAACGGTCGCCGGTCATGTCGACGATGCCGCCCCACTGGCGCAGCATCTTCAGCCGGCTCAGCATCGGGAAGGTCTCGATCAGCGCGCGCACCGTCTCCTCGATGTGGTGGAAGCTGCCGCGCTGGGTATAGTTGTTGAAGCCGTCGGTGCCGCCGCCGATCACCATCTCGCCCTTGTCGGACTGGCTCATGTAGCCGTGCACGGTGTTGGCCATCACCACCACGTCCATGCAGGGCTTGATCGGTTCGGAGACGAGCGCCTGGAGCGCGAGGCTCTCGATCGGCAGACGGAAGCCGGCCATCTCGGCCAGGACGCTCGAATGGCCGGCGACCACGAGCCCCAGCCTGTCGCAGTCGATCGCGCCCTTCGTGGTGTCGACGCCCTTGACGCGGCCGCCCTCGGTCCTGACGCCGGTGACCTCGCACTGCTGGATCACGTCCATGCCCATCTGCGAACAGGCCCGCGCATAGCCCCAGGCCACCGCATCGTGCCGTGCCGTGCCGCCGCGCGCCTGGTAGAGCGCGCCCAAGACCGGATAGCGCGGCCCGTCGATGTTTATGATCGGCACCAGCTTCTTGACCTCGGCCGGCTCGATCCAGCGCGTCTCGACGCCCTGGAGCCGGTTGGCGTGGACGGTGCGCTTGTAGCCCCGGACCTCGTGCTCGGTCTGGCCGAGCATGAGGAGGCCCCGGGGGGAGAACATGACGTTGTAGTTCAGGTCCTGGCTCATCGTCTCGTAGAGCGAGCGGGCCTTCTCGTAGATCGCGGCGGACGGGTCCTGGAGGTAGTTCGAGCGGATGATCGTGGTGTTGCGCCCAGTGTTGCCGCCGCCGAGCCAGCCCTTCTCGATGATCGCGACATTGGTGATGCCGAAGTTCTTGCCAAGGTAGTAGGCGGTGGCGAGCCCGTGGCCGCCGGCGCCGACGATCACCACGTCATACTTGCGCTTCGGCGCGGGCGATCCCCAGGCGCGCTCCCACCCCTGATGGTAGCTCATCGCCTCGCGCACGATCGCGAAGACGGAATAGCGTTTCAGGCCCATGCGAATCCCCCAAGGTGAAGCGGTCTGCCCTGCCTGCCGCTTGATGGATCAGACGGCGGGGCGCAACCGTCGGCCAAGCGGCGCAATCGGGACAATTGCGACATGGGGCCCGTCGGACCGGGCGCTGCGACAAGGTGCGCGCGGGACAGCGGGGCTTCGGGCTTTCGCGGGGCCGCCGAAACGCTTACATCGGGCGGCGGAAACGGAGGCGCGATGCTGTTCTGGACCCTCTCCCTCGGGCTGTCGGCGCTGGTGGCCTTCGCGCTGGTGCGCGCGCTTTTCCGCGGCGGCGCGGGCCGGTCGGAGGCCGAGACCGACCTGCAGGTCTACCGCGACCAGTTGAAGGAGGTCGAGCGTGACCGGGGCCGCGGCGTCATCGGCGCCGCCGAGGCCGAGCGCGCACGGATCGAGATCTCGCGCCGGCTGCTGGAAGCCGACCGAGCCGGACGGGGCGCGGCCACGGCGGGGCGCGGATCGCCGGTCGTGCCGGCCGTGCTCGTCGCCGCGGCGGTGGCCGGGGCGGTGGCGCTCTACCGGCTGACCGGGGCGCCAGGCTATCCCGACCTGCCCGTCGCCGAACGGATCGCGCGGGCCGAGGCTTTCCACGAAAGCCGCCCCTCGCAGGCCGCCGCCGAGGCAGAGGCCGACCTGCCCGACCGCCCGGCGCCCGAGGCGCAGTATCTCGATCTCGTCAAGCGGCTGCGGGCGGCGGTGGCCGAACGGCCCGGCGACGTCACCGGCCAGCGGCTTCTCGGCCGCAACGAGGCCGCGCTCGGCAATTTCGCCGCCGCGATCGCGGCGCAGCGGGCGGTGATCGATCTGTCCGGCGCCGGCGTGACGGCCGAGGACCATGCCGCGCTCGCCGACACGATGATCCTCGCCACCGGTGGCTATGTCTCGCCCGAGGCGGAGGACGCGCTGGTCCGTGCGCTCGAGCTCGACCCGCGGAACGGCACTGCGCGCTTCTACATGGGGCTGATGTGGGCCCAGACCGGCCGGCCCGACGAGGCCTTCCGGCTCTGGCGCGGGCTTCTTGAGGAAGGTCCGGAAGAGGCGCCCTGGATGCCGATGATCCGGTCGCAGATCGGGCTTCTCGCCGAGGCTGCGGGCGTTGCCTATACCCCGCCGCCCGCGCCCGCGCCAACCGAGGCCGCGCCCGGCCCCGATGCCGCCGACCTCGACGCGGCCGCAGCGATGACGCCGGAGGAACGGCGCGAGATGGTCCGCGGCATGGTCGACGGGCTCTCCGCCCGGCTCGAAGCCGAGGGCGGGCCGGCGGAGGACTGGGCGCGGCTCGTCTCCTCGCTCGGCGTCCTCGGCGAGACGGAGCGGGCAGGCGCCGCCTATGCCCGCGCCCGCGATGCCTTCGCCGGCGATGCGGCAGCGCTGGCGACGCTCCGGGCCGCCGCCGAACAGGCCGGGGTGCCTGAATGATCTGCGCCGGGATCGAGGATTTCGCCGCCGCCCTGCCCGCCGGCCGGGCGGTGGCCGGGTTCGATCTCGGCACGAAAACCATCGGGGTGGCCGTCTCCGACCGGCTCCTGACGGCCGCAACGCCGCTCCTGACGATCCGGCGGACGAAGTTCACCGCCGATGCCGCCGCCCTGCTCGACCTCTGCGCCCGCCGCGAGATCGGCGGGCTGGTGCTCGGGCTGCCGCGCAACATGGACGGCAGCGAGGGGCCGCGCTGCCAGTCGACCCGCGCCTTCGCCCGCAACCTCGAACGGCTGACCGAGCTTCCGATCGCCTTCTGGGACGAGCGGCTGTCCACCGTCGCCGCCGAAAGGGCGCTTCTGGAGGCGGATACGTCTCGGAAGCGTCGCGCCGAGGTGATCGACCATGTCGCCGCCGGGTTTATCCTGCAAGGAGCGCTCGACCGGATCGGGCACCTGAGGCGCGGGACATGACGGAAGAAGTCTGGAAGCGGCCGGAACTCGAAAGCCCCTGCATCAGGGTCTGCGTCGTTCACCCGACGGAGCGGATCTGCGTCGGCTGCCACCGCACGGTCGAGGAGATCGCCGGCTGGAGCCGGATGGCGCCGGAGGAACGGCGCCGGATCATGGCCGAACTGCCGTCGCGCGCATCGCGCCTCGCCCGCCGCCGCGGCGGCCGCGCCGGCCGCACCGGCGGGGCGTGACCGCCGCGCCCTGCCCTCAGTATCCCGCGGCCTTCCGGAGCATGTTCACCGCGACCACGGCGAGGAAGACGGCGAAGGCGCGCCGGAGCGGTGCGGGGTCCATCGCGTGCGCCAGCCGGACGCCGAGCGGCGCGGTGATCAGCGTCATCGCGACGATGACGAGGAAGGCCGGCAGGTTCACCGCGCCGAACGTATAGGGCGGCGCGCCCTCGACCCCGGTCAGCAGGAAGCCCGCGACCGAGGGCACCGCGATCAGCACGCCGAATCCGGCCGCCGTCGCCACCGCCCGGTGGATCGGCACGCCGTAGAGGCTCATCAGCGGCACCCCGAAGGAGCCGCCGCCGATCCCCATCAGCACCGAGAGGAAGCCCACCGCCGGCGACAGCCCGGCGCGCGCCGCGCCCGCCGGCATCGCCGGTCCGAGCCGCCAGTCCGACCGGCCGAGGCCGAGGTAGAAGGCGACGACGAGCGCGAGGCAGCCGAAGATCGCCTGCAAGGCCGGTGTGCGGAGCTGCGACACCGCGAGCACGCCGAGCACCGCGCCGACGGCGATCCCCGGCGCCCAGCCCTTCAGGATCGTCCAGTCCACCGCGCCCTTGCGGTTGTGGGCGAGGACCGAGCGGACCGAGGTGACGATGATCGTCGCCAGCGAGGTGGCGAGGCAGACCTGCATCAGGTCCGGGCCCGCGTAGCCGAGCCCCTCGAAGGCATAGTAGAAGGCCGGCACCAGGATGATTCCGCCGCCGACGCCGAGAAGCCCGGCGATGACCCCGGCGAAGGCGCCGATCGCCAGGAGAAGGGCGATCATCGGCAGAAGATCGGCGGTGGCGGGCATGGTCGGCTCCGTCGGTTCGGGCTTTCCCGCTAGCTAGCGCGTCGCGCCCGGCTTGGCCAGTGCGCAAGGCCACCCTGGCCGCGCCCGGGGCAGGACGCGCAGCCCCGGACCGGAAGCGGACCGCCCGGCCCCGCCGCCGCGCCGGGGGTATTTGGGCAACGAAGAAGCCGGAGGGAGGCAGCCTGCCGGCGCTCAGGCGGC
>JAUQYB010000065.1 GCA_030837825.1 Albidovulum sp. | reverse complement strand
AGCCCGCAACTCGGGATTCACAGCGCGACTCTGCCGGGCTATTGTGGCCAAAATTAGGAACAATTCCGCACAAGAGGCAGCAATGAGCAGACCCCGGACCGCCGCCCTCGCGGCCTATCTCGCCCTCCTGATCCTGGTGCTGGGCGGCGTGACGCTCCTGAAGGGAGCGCTCTATGTGGAAAAGCACGAGGGCGACACGTTGCACCTCGCCGAACTGGTGCTGCGGATGGCGCGGGGAGAGTGGCCGCATCTCGACTTCATGACCCCGATCGGGGTTCTGGCGATCGCGCCCATCGCGGCCTTCGTGAAGGCGGGCGCTGGCATCGGGCACGCGATCCTCTACGCGCAGATCCTTGTCGCAGCCGTGCTTCTGCCGGCCGTCCTCAGGGTCGCGGCAAGCCGGATGACGGGTGTCTGGCCCTGGGCCTATGGCGGGTTCGTCATGCTCCTGTGCCTGGCGCTGGTTCACGGCGAGGCGGAAAGCTCGGTCTCGATCTCGATGCACTACAACCGGTGGGCCTGGGCGGCGAGCTATGTCGTCATCCCGCTCGCCGTGCTGGCCCCGCTCGGGCGGCCGCGGCCCTGGCTCGACGGCGCGCTGATCGGCCTTGGGATGGCGGCGCTCGTGCTGACCAAGGTCACCTATTTCGCCGCCTTCGCGCCCGGGATCGCGGTCGCGCTGATCGCGCGGCGGCAGGCGACGATGGTGGTCTCGGCGCTTGTCGCGGGACTGGCCGTGGCCGCCCTGATGACGGTGCTCGCCGGGCCGGCCTTCTGGTCCGCCTATCTGAAGGACCTCCTGACGGTTGCCGCGGGCGAAACCCGGTCGGCGCCGGGGGAGACTTTCGTCAACGTCATCGTGGCCCCGCCCTACATGGGCGCAAGCCTGGCGCTTGTCGCGACGGTGATCTTCCTCAGGCAGGCGGGGCGGGCGATCGAGGGGCTGTCCCTCCTGGTCCTCATGCCGGGCTGCTTCTTCGTGGCCTACCAGAACTTCGGTAACGACCCTCAGTGGCTCTATCTGCTTGCGCTTCTCGCCTTCGTGCTCAGGCCCGCTCCGGGGATGGCGAACGGCCTGGGCTGGGACCTGCGGGCGGCGCTGACGGTCACCGGCCTCGCCGCCCTGTGCTTCGGCGCGCCCTCGGCGATCAACCTGGCCTTCAGCCCCTGGCGCCATCTCGCGGCCGATACCGAGGATACGGTGCCGCTTCTGCCGCGGCTGCCGATCCATGACGATCTGCGCACCCCCGGGGCGCGGCTTTATACCGTCAACCTGAAGGAACCCTACGACCGGCCGGGCGATCCCTTCGCCACGTTCCGCGACCTTGCCGAGCGCGAGGAGCCGCCGGTGCTGAATGGCGAGGCGCTGCCCGAATGCCAGATCGAGGGCGGCATTTCCGGCTGGTTCGAACTGGTGGCAGACGATCTGGCCGCGGCGGGCTATGCGGGTAGCGCGATCCTCGGCACCGACCTCTATTCCGCCTACTGGATGTTCGGCGACTTCGAGCCGGTGAAGGGGGCTGCCCCCTGGTATTACGGGGGCCTGTCGGGGGCCGGGAACGCGGACTACGTTGTCGTGCCGATCTGCCCGATGGCCTTCGCGATCCGCTCGCAGATGCTGAAGGCCTTCGAGGAGGGCGGCTGGACGCTGCGCGAGGTGCGCCGGACCGCCCTTTACATATTGGTCGAGCCTGTCGCCCCCTGAACCAGCGCGAGGATGCCCGGAAAGGCCGTGAAGAGGAGGTAGGCGACGAAGGTGCCGACGAGGGCGAGCCCCATCGGGAAGTCCTTGCGCTGCCAACTGACCCAGTCCGGCGTCGCCGCCCTGACGGCCGGGATCGCCCGCATCAGGCGATGCGCGGCGAAGGCGCCGAGCAGGAAGGCCGCCAGAAGGATCAGCGCAAGCTGGAGGTGCTCGATCCTCTGGGCAAAATAGGGGGCGGCGGCGGCGGCGAATTTCGCGTCACCCGCGCCCACGTTCGCGGCGATGTTCAGCACGAAGCCGACCGCCAGCACGGCCACGAGGTTCACCCAGCGCCAGAGCCAGTAGTCGGCCGGCATCAGCACGAAACCCGCGAAGGCGAAGATGGCGACGATCGCCATCACCGCCTTGTTGGGGATCTTCATGAACTTGAGATCGGACCAGGCCACCCAGGCGCAGACCGGCAGGCACAGGATGAGGAAGACCCGGTAGGCGAAGATCACTGCTTCGGGGCTCGTCGGCGGAAAGGGGTTCAGCATCGCGTCAGCCGCTCAGGCGCCGTGGTTGAGCGTTTCGAGCGCGCGGGCCGCCTGCTCGAAATACTTCGGGCTGGTGTCAACGGCGTCCTCCAGAAGGCCCTTGCCGATGGTCACGTCGCCCTGCTTGATCGCCGTCAGCGCCGCCGTATACAGCAGCTCCGCCCGCTCGGACTGGGTCATCGTCACGATCGGCATGTCGTATTTTCGCTGGGCCGCACGGGCGAGGACGAGGTTGTTCTTGGTCGTGAAGTTCGATGCGTCATAGGTCAGCGCCTCGCCGAACAGCTTTTCGGCGCCGGGAAAATCGCCGCGGGTCAGCTTCGAGTAGCCCCAGTTGTTCAGCACGCCCGAGGGCTGGGTGGTCAGGCCTAAGGCGGTTTCATAGAAGCTGTCGGCCTTCTGCCATTTCTTGTTGGCGTCCGCGACCATCGCTTCCAGCCGGTAACGCTCGTAGGTCTCGTGCGTCGGCGGGATCGTGTTCAGCGTGGCCTCGGCCTTGTTCCATTCGTTCGCCCGGATCTGCGCATCGGCCAGGCCGACGCGGTCCTCGCTGGTGGCCTCGGGGCTTTCGACCACGGACTGCCAGGCCAGCGCGGCCTCGGTCGGCTTCTTGGCCCGCACCAGCGCCTTGGCAAGGTTGCGCCTGAGGTCGATGCGGTCGGGGTTCTGGCTGAGCGTCCGCTGGAAATAGGCCACCGCCTCGTTCGGGTCACCCACCGTCAGCATCACGTCGCTGAGATTGCTTTCGTCGATGACATTCACGTCCTTGATTGCGCGGTCGACCTCGGCGTCGGACGCCTTCTGGCAGCCCGACAGCGCGGCTGCCCCTGCCACGCAGAGGAACATCAGGATAGGGTGGCGCATTTCATGCGTCCTTTGCTGCTCATGCCTCAATGTGTGGTGAGAAGCAGGTATTGCCCGTTCCCGCGTCTCACCAGCGAGAATTTCTCATTATTGGCGGGATCATACGACGGTTGTTCGATCTTGGCGAGGGCGCGGCGCAGATTTTCGCGGATGGCGTCCGTTTGGCCACTGTCAAGGGCGAAGGCCATCCTGAACACGCGCGCCGCTTCGGCGTAGTTTCCCTGCTCCATCAGAACGACACCGAGGTTGTTCCAGGCCGGCACGAAGCCCTCGTCCTTCTTGACGGCCTGCCTGAGCAGCTTTTCGGCCTGTCCGAGCCGGCCCAGATGCAGGTTGGCGGAGCCCACGGCCGATAGGACGTCGGCGGTCATTCCCTGATCGGCCGCGGCACGGTAATAGGCCTTGAGCGCAAGCTCGTACTCGCCCGCCGCCATCAGCCGGTGGCCGACGATGAGGCCGTCGACGGCGTCCTCGCCGCGCACCGGACCCGAGGGCGGAAAGGGAGAGTCGCCAGATGCACGCGGGCCGCCTGTCGTCTGACAGGCGGCCAGCAGGAAGGTCACCAGAAGAACGGTTCCGCGAAAGCCCATCGCCTCAGGGTTTGAAGTTGGCGAACAACTGCAGCATATCGTAAACCGAAGGGCCGACAAGGATGATGAGAAGCGGCGGCACGGTGAACATCATCGTCCCGAGCGTCATCTTGGTGGGCAGCTTGTTCGCCGCTTCTTCGGCCCGCATCACCCGCTTGTCGCGCATTTCCGAGGCGTAGACGCGCAGTGCCTCCGCGATCGAGGTGCCGAAGGTCTGCGACTGGATCATCACGGTCACGAACGAGGCGATGTCGGGCACGCCGGTGCGCTCGGCGAAGGCGCGCAGGACCGAGGTCTTGTCCTTGCCGGCCTTGACCTCCTGCGCGACGATCTCGAATTCCTCGGCGAGTGGAGGATAGCCGGACTTGAGCTCTTTCGACACCCGGATGATGCCCTGGTCGAGCGACTGGCCGGCCTCGACACAGACCAGGAGCATGTCGAGCGCGTCGGGAAAGCCGTTCTGAATATCGCCCTGTCGCGTCTGGATGCGGCGCTCGATCCAGTATTTCGGCAGGTAGTAGCCGATGGCGCCCGGCATGATCACCGCCAGGACAAGTTTGGTGGTCGAGATTTCGCCGGTGGCCGAGGCGACGATGGCGTAGATCACGCCGATCAGCAGGAAAAGGATGCCGAGCATGAACTGGATCGCGTGGAAGGTCCGCACCGCGGTCTTGCTGCGATAGCCGGCGCGGGTCATCTTCAGTCGCGACGAGCTCATCTCCTCCTCGGTCTTGGGTTCGAGGAAGTTCGCGAACTTGTCGAGCTTGTTGCTGCCGCGACCGGCGCGGAGCGACTTCTTTTCCTCGCGCGCGGCGCGGTTTTCCCCTGTGGGCCTGGAGGTTTCCCGCAGCTTGCTGAAAGGGTCGGCGCGTTTCTTCAGCATCGTCGGCAGGGTGATCGCGACGAGCAGGACGCCAAGCATCCCGACCGCGAACAGGGGGCCGAGCGGCCCCATCTGCGCGATCAGGAAATCATTGATCTGGGACAACATTCTGATCAGACCCCTCAGACCTTGATGTTGACCATCATCTTCATGAAGATGACGTTGATGGCGAGGAAGGTGAAGACGATCAGCGCGGCCGGAACGAAGGCCGCGGTATCCTTCACCGTGTCGAAATAGTCCGGCTTCAGGATCTGGATCA
>JAUQYB010000064.1 GCA_030837825.1 Albidovulum sp. | reverse complement strand
CGACAGGTCCATCGACTCGATCTCGCCGAAGCCCAGCCGGCGCCACAGCGTTTCCGAGAAACTGTCCTCCTGCACGACATCCCGCCAGCGCAGGTCACGCCCCGCCGTCCGCAGATAGCGGTTGGCGCGGATGCGGTTCTTGGGGCCCACCCGGATCGCCTGGCGGCCGAGCATCACCGACCGGCCCCTAGGCTGGTAGCGGCCGGACAGCTCGGTCAGAAGGCGAAGCTGGGGAAGGTCGATGCCCAAGGGTCAGCCCCCCTCCGCCTGTGCAACTTCGGGCCAGCGCGCCCAGAAGCCGCCAAGCACCTCGAACTTCGCGAGGAAGGACACGATCACCACCCAGCCGATCGACAGGGGCAGGAACACCTTCCAGCCGATCCGCATGAGCTGGTCGTAGCGGTAGCGCGGCACGATCGCCTTCACGAAGGCGAAGAGGAAGAAGAACACCCACATCTTGGCCACCATCCACCACCAGCCGTCGGGCAGGCCGGGGATCGGGCTGAGCCAGCCGCCGAAGAACAGCAGCGACATCAGCGCGCACATCAGGAAGATGGCGATGTATTCGCCGGCCATGAACAGCAGGTAGGGGGTCGACGAATACTCGACCATGAAGCCCGCCACCAGTTCCGATTCCGCCTCGACCAGGTCGAAGGGCGGGCGGTTGGTCTCGGCCAGCGCGCTGACGAAGAACAGCACCACCATCGGCAGGTGCGGCAGCCAGTACCAGTTGAAGAGGCCGAAGTCGCCCTCCTGCGCCTGGACGATCGCCGAGAAGTTCAGCGATCCGGTGGAAATGATCACCCCGATGATGATCAGGCCGAGCGAGACCTCGTAGGAGATCATCTGCGCCGCCGACCTGAGCGAGCCCAGGAACGGATATTTGGAGTTCGAGGCCCAGCCGCCCATGATCACGCCGTAGACCTCGAGCGAGGAAATCGCGAAGAGGAAGAGCACCGCCACGTTGATGTCGGCCAGCACCCAGCCCGGATGGAACGGGATCACCGCCCAGGCGAGGATCGCCAGAACGAAGGAAAGCATCGGCGCGAGGAAGAACACGAACTTGTCGGCCCCCGCGGGCACGACGATTTCCTTGACCACGTATTTCAGGGCATCCGCGACCGATTGCAGCAGGCCGAAGGCGCCCACCACGTTCGGCCCCTTGCGCATCTGCACCGCCGCCCAGATCTTGCGGTCGCCGTAGACGAGGAACAAGAGCGACAGCATCACGAAGGCGATGATGCCGAGGCCCTGCACGAGGATCAGAAGGAATGTCCCCAGGGGTGTTGCCAGAAATTCCGCCATGTCGGTTCCTCAGACCTTCCTTCTCACGCCGTCGGGATGCCCCGTTCGGCACAATCGGCGACCGTCACTTCCGCGTCGATCGTCCTGATCCCCCGAGGCAGCGCCGGCGAGATGCTGTAAACAGCATCCGCGCTCCGAACGCCACCCTCTTCCTTCACCCATACGCGCACTTTCCGCGCGAATCCGGCCTGTCTTTCCAGCGCATAGGCCGCCACCACGCAGGTGGCGTAATCCTCCACATCGGCCGCCGTTTCCGCCCCTTTGACCGAGACCAGGAAGCCGTAGAGGTCGCCGCCCATCCCGACCGGATCGGCCGCCTCGTAGACGCGTGACGCGGGCACCGGCGCACAGGCCGAAAGCGCGGTCAGAAGACCGCCCGTCAGCACCAGTGCGGGCTGCGCCAGTGCGGGCTGGGTCCGCGCCGCCATCGTCATTCCGCCGCCAGCGGTTTTGCTGCCCGCGATGCGGCCATCGCCGACAGTTCCGCCATCACCTGCGAAGCCCGCGCGATCGGGTTGGTCAGATAGAAGTCCCTGACCGCGCGGATGAAATCGGCCTTCGCCGGGGCCCTGACCTCGAGCGGCTGCCAGGCGTTTTCCGCCACCGCGTCGATCCGGCCGAGGTGCGGATGCGCCGTCACGATCGCCTTGCGCAGGCCCGCGAGCGTATCCCAGGGCAGCGTCGCGCCCAGTTCCGCCGACAGCGCCCGCAGGATCGCCCAGTTCTCCTTCGCCTCGCCGGGGGCGAAACCCGCGCGCAGCGCAAGCTGCGGCCGCCCCTCGGTGTTGACGAAAAGGCCGTTCTCCTCGGTCCAGGCCGCCGCCGGCAGGATGATGTCCGCGCGGTGCGCGCCGCGGTCGCCGTGGCTGCCCTGGTAGATGACGAACGCCCCCTTAGCGATATCCACCTCGTCGGCGCCGAGGCTGTAGATCACCTCCGCGCCCTCGATCGCGGCCGCCAGCCCGCCCTCGGTCACCGCGCCCACATCCATCGCGCCGACGCGCGAGGCGGCGGTGTGCAGCACCAGAAGCTTGCTGTTCGAGGCTTCGGCAATCTTCATGGCATGCGCCAGAACCACCTCGCCGTCGGCCTCGCGGATCGCGCCCTGCCCGACGATGACGACCGCATTCAGATCGCGGCAGGCGGCCAGCCGGTCGGTCGCGCCCGCAACGGCCGTCAGGGCGGCGCGGTCGGTTCCCATGTGGTCGTAGTCATAGGTCAGGTTCGCCGCCGGACCGACCAGCGCCACCTTCGCGCCTTTCGTCCAGGCCTTGCGGATGCGCGCGTTCAGGACCGGCGCCTCGTCGCGCGGGTTGGTGCCGATCAGGAAGATCGCCTTCGCCGCATCGATATCCTCGATCCGCGCATTGCCGACATAGGCCGAGCGGTTGCCAACCGGCAGCCGGGCGCCGTCGGTGCGGCATTCCACCTTGCCGCCGAGCCCCTCGACAAGCTGCCTGAGGCTGAACGCGGCCTCGACCGGCGCCAGATCGCCCACCAGTCCGGCGACCTTCTTCCCCTTCATCGCGGCCGCAGCCGCCGCCAGCGCCTCGGACCAGGTGGCCTTGCGCAGCTTGCCGTTCTCGCGGACGTAGGGCGTGTCCAGTCGCTGCCGGCGCAGGCCGTCCCAGATGAAGCGGGTCTTGTCGCTGATCCACTCCTCGTTCACGCCGTCATGGTTGCGCGGCAGGATGCGCATCACTTCGCGGCCCTTGGTGTCGATGCGGATGTTCGAGCCGAGCGCGTCCATCACGTCGATCGACTCGGTCTTGGTCAGTTCCCAGGGCCGGGCGGTGAAGGCATAGGGTTTCGAGGTCAGGGCGCCGACCGGGCAGAGGTCGATGATGTTGCCCTGCAGGTTCGAATCCATGACCGCCCTCAGCGCGGCGCCGACCGCGTGTTCGGGATCGGCGGCGTCGATCGGCAGCATCTCGTTGCCGTAGGTGGTCACCCGCGTGTCCTCGCCGCGCCCGAGCGTGCCCATGTCGGTCAGCCCCGCCACCTCGGTGGTGAAGCGGATGCAGCGGGTGCAGTAGATGCAGCGGGTCATGCAGGTCTCGATCAGCGGCCCGATGTCGAGATCGGGCAGCGCGCGCTTCGGCTCGCGGAAGCGGCTGAAATCGACGCCGTAGGCGATCGCCTGGTCCTGCAGGTCGCATTCGCCGCCCTGGTCGCAGATCGGGCAGTCGAGCGGGTGGTTGATGAGCAGGAACTCCATCACCCCTTCGCGGGCCTTCTTGACCATCGGCGAGTTGGTCTTGACCACCGCGGGCTCTCCGTTCGGCCCCGGCCGCAGGTCCTTGACCTGCATGGCGCAGGAGGCGGCGGGCTTCGGCGGCCCGCCCACGACCTCGACGAGGCACATCCGGCAGTTGCCGGCGATGGAGAGCCGTTCATGGTAGCAGAAGCGCGGAATCTCCACCCCGGCCTGTTCGCAGGCCTGGATGAGCGTCAGGTTCGGATCGACCTCGACTTCTACGTCGTCGATGATGATCTTGCGGAGGTTGGACATCAGTGTTTCTCCGTGGAAATCCGCGGCCCCGGCACGGTGGCCGGTGGCCAGGCCATGAAGGCCAGAACGATGAGCGGCGCGAGCGACAGCGCCGCCGAAAGGAGGAAGACCCCGGCCACCGGGCCGCCGCCCATGACCATGGTCGAGACGAGGATGCGGGTCAGGACCGCGCCGACGACGGGGCCCGCCGCGACAAAGAGGATCGGGCCGCGGAACCCCGCCTTCTGGAAGACGATGACATAGAGGACCGAGGCGACGACCGGCCCGAGAAAGGAGAGGATCAGCATGGCGACACCCTCGCCGGGCAGCCCCGACCCCTTTCGCGTAAGGAACGGGACACACCGCCGCTGCCCGCGCGATGGCCGCCGCCCAGTCGGGCGCGTTGGGTCGCAGATGAGGTCTTGCCGCGCGCCTCCATCACCTCACTCCGCCGCCATGGCCCCCATGCGACCGGTCTTCTTCGCCTTGATCCGGTCCTCGATCTCTTCGCGGTAGTGGCGGATGAGGCCCTGGATCGGCCAGGCCGCCGCGTCGCCGAGGGCGCAGATCGTGTGGCCCTCGACCTGCTTGGTCACGTCGAAGAGCATGTCGATCTCCTCGACCTCGGCGTCGCCGCGCACCAGCCGCTCCATCACCCGCATCATCCAGCCGGTGCCCTCGCGGCAGGGCGTGCACTGGCCGCAGCTTTCGTGCTTGAAGAACTTCGAAAGCCGCCAGATCGCCTGGATCACGTCGGTGGACTGGTCCATCACGATCATGCAGGCGGTGCCGAAGGAGGATTTCAGCTCGCGCATCCCGTCGTAGTCCATGATAGCGTCCTCGCAGAGCGCCGCGGGCAGGATCGGACAGGAGGCGCCGCCGGGGATGACGGCCTTGAGGTTCTTCCAGCCGCCGCGCACGCCGCCGCCGTGCTTCTCGATCAGCTCCTTCATGCTGATCGACATCGATTCCTCGATGACGCAGGGCGTGTTCACATGGCCCGACATGGCAAAGAGCTTGACGCCGGTGTTGTTCGGCCGCCCGAAGGAGGCATACCACGACGCCCCCCGCCGCAGGATGGTGGGCACGACGGCGATCGATTCCACGTTGTTCACCGTGGTCGGGCAACCATAGAGGCCGGAGCCCGCCGGGAACGGCGGCTTCATCCGCGGCATCCCCTTCTTGCCCTCGAGGCTTTCCAGAAGCGCGGTTTCCTCGCCGCAGATATAGGCGCCCGCGCCGTGGTGGAGGAAGACGTCCAGATCGCAGCCCGAGCCGCAGGCGTTCTTGCCGATCAGCCCCGCGTCATAGGCCTCGTCGATCGCGGCCTGCAGTGCCTCGCGTTCGCGGATGTATTCGCCGCGGATGTAGATGTAGGCGGCCACCGCCCCCATCGCGACGCCGGCGATCAGGCAGCCTTCGACCAGCGTATGCGGGTCGTGGCGCATGATCTCGCGGTCCTTGCAGGTCGCGGGTTCGGATTCGTCGGCGTTCACCACCAGATAGGCGGGCCGTCCGTCCGAAACCTTCGGCATGAACGACCACTTGAGCCCGGTCGGAAAGCCCGCCCCGCCCCGGCCGCGCAATCCGCTGGCCTTCACCTGCTCGATGATCCAGTCGCGCCCGTTGGCGAGAATGGCCCCGGTACCGTCCCAGTGCCCGCGCTTCCGCGCGCCGGCAAGCGACCGGTCGTGCATCCCGTAGAGGTTGGTAAAGATCCGGTCCTCGTCCTTCAGCATTCTCGTTCCTCATTTCCCCTGGGGTCGCTGCCCGCGCCGCCAGATCCGCCAGGTTGCGACCAGCGCCCAGATGAACGCGGCCAGTGCGGCCAGATCGAACAGGAAGGCATAGCGGCTGTCCCAGCCCGCCCGTCCGCCCAGCCATTGCGCCCCGAGCCAGAGGATCGCCGTCGCCGCGATCACCACCGCCACGAGGCGGGCGTCACGGGCAAGCGCCATGTCCTCTCGCCCGGACCGCGTCATTCCTCACCCCGGTGCGCGCCGCGCCTGGTGGCCCCGCCCGCGGCCAGCGCCTTTGCCTGCTTCACCCATTTGTCCCGGGTGATGCGCCCGTGGAAGCCCACGAGCCTTTCGTCCACATGGGCGATGTCCTTCGCCTTCCAGGCCGCGATCTGGTCGAAATGCCAGACGCCGACTTCGTTCAGAAGCACCTCGAGCTTCGGGCCGACGCCCCTGATCAGCTTCAGATCATCCGCCTTGCCGCCCCGCGGGGCGCCAAGCATTCCGGCCGCGGGGACCGCCGGCTCGTTCCTCGACTTGGCGAGGGCGGCGTCGAGCCCGGCCGCCGGGCGGACCTTGCGCGGCGCGGCCATGCCCCGTGCCGGGGCGGCGGACGCGGTTCCGGCGGGCGCCGCCGCTTCGGTCGCGGACTCCGACCGGCCGGCCGACTGGGCCGAGACGAAGGCCGGGGGCGCGGCCGCCGGCGCGGCTGGCGTGGGCTCAGGCCGGCGGTCAGAGGCCGATTCCGGCGCGGGAAAGACGATCTGCTTCGACCCGGATCCCGCCATCGGTTCCGCGGCGGGTTCCACGGGATGTCCGGCCGGCAGGGTTGCAGCGGGTTCGGCGGCCGGAAGCGGTTCGGACTGCGGAACCCCCTCCGGGGCGCCCTGCGAACAGAAGGCCCAGACCAGGAAGATGCCGAGAAGGACCCCGGCGACCGCTCCGAGCATCAGCGCCTTGAGAACGCCGAACTGGGCGAGGAGAAGGAGCATGAGCGCAACGAGCGCCCCGCCCGCAAGTGCGACGAGGCAGGCGTTCCGCCGGCAGTCCCGTGTTGCTGTCTCGCCCATCGCCGTCATCCCGTTCCTCAGGTCTCAGGCCCCTCGCCCCGCTTCACGCGGCGGGAGTGTTCGGTCTCGCCGCCGGCGGCAAGGAGTCTCGCCTGCTCGATCCAGCGCTCCCGGCTCGCCCGGCCCTTGAAGCCCTCCAGATTGTCGTCGACCCAGGCGAGCTCGGCCTCGGTCCAGCCGGCGACCTGGTCGAAATGGAAGAACCCGAGCCGGTGCAGAAGCGCCTCGAGCTTCGGGCCGACGCCCTTGATCAGCTTGAGATCGTCGGCGATGCCCTTGCGCGGCGCCTTCAGCGCACGGGGCTTCTTCCCCCTGCCGGAAACCTCGGCCGGCGCCTCGTCGGCCGGGGCCGGCCGGGCGGCCGCGGGCCTGCCCTTCGCGACCGCCCGCGCCTCCTGCACGGTCACGCCGGTCTCGTCCGCCGGCAGGCCCCGCGCCGGCTTCGGCTCGGTCGGACGGCCGCGGGCCGGGGTCGCGGGCGCAGCCCGGCCGAGCCAGGGGGTCAGCAGCGGCACCTCGGTTCCGTCGATGCGGCGGACCGTGTCCCTCAGGTCGGCCGCGCGCTGGACGGAGGCGTTGTATTGCGTCCGCCCGCTCTCGAACTCCTTCAGGCTCGTCAGCCCCGCGGCCGGCTCGGAGGCGTAGCGCCCCGCCTGCGGCCCCGGCACCGGCACCCTGCCGGCGGCCAGCCCGTCGAGGATTTCCGCCAGCCGCGCCGCGGTCAGGTCCTCGTAGTAGTCCTTGCCGATCTGCGCCATCGGCGCGTTGGCACAGGCGCCGAGGCATTCGACCTCTTCCCAAGAGAACTTGCCATCGGCCGACAGCACATGCGGCTCGGGCGCGATCCGCTCCTTGCAGACCGCGATCAGCTCGCCCGCCCCGCAGATCATGCAGGACGTCGTGCCGCAGATCTGGATATGGGCAACGGAGCCAACGGGTTGGAGCTGGAACATGAAGTAGAAGGTGGCGACCTCCAGCGCCCTGATATAGGGCATCCCCAGCATGTCGGCGACATGCTCGATCGCCGGCTTGGAAAGCCAGCCCTCCTGCTCCTGCGCCCGCCACAGAAGCGGGATGATCGCGCTGGCCTGCCGGCCATCGGGATATTTGGTGATCTGCCCCTGCGCCCAGGCGAGGTTCGCGGGCGTGAAGGCGAAGGCGGCGGGCTGTTCGGGATGAAGGCGGCGGAGCATCAGCGGTCAACCTCTCCGAAGACGATGTCCATCGTGCCGATGATCGCGGCGACGTCGGCGAGCAGGTGGCCCTTGGCCATCCAGTCGATGGATTGCAGGTGCAGGTAGCCCGGCGCCCGGAGCTTGGCGCGGTAGGGCCGGTTGGTGCCGTCGGCCTTGAGGTAGACGCCGAATTCGCCCTTCGGCGCCTCGACCGCGGCATAGACCTCGCCCGCCGGCACATGGAAGCCCTCGGTGTAGAGCTTGACGTGATGGATCAGCGCCTCCATCGAGCGCTTCATCTCTCCCCGCTTCGGGGGCGTGATCTTGCCCCGCGCCAGCACGTCGCCCTGCCCGTCCGGCGCGCGCAGTTTGGCGACGGCCTGTTTGATGATGGATGTCGATTGCCGCATCTCCTCCATCCGGACGAGGTAGCGGTCATAGCAGTCGCCGTTCTTGCCGACCGGAATCTGGAACTCGAACTCGTCGTAGCACTCGTAGGGCTGCGACCGGCGCAGGTCCCAGGCCATGCCGGAGCCGCGCACCATCACGCCGGAATAACCCCAGCGCAGCGCGTCCTCCTCGTGGACGATGCCGATGTCGGCGTTGCGCTGCTTGAAGATGCGGTTTTCGGTCAGCAGCACGTCGAGATCGTCGATGACCTTGGGAAACTGGTCGGCCCAGGCCTCGATGTCGTCGAGAAGCGCCGGCGGCAGGTCCTGGTGCACGCCGCCGGGGCGGAAATAGGCGGCGTGGAGCCGCGCCCCGCAGGCGCGCTCGTAGAAGACCATCAGCTTCTCACGCTCCTCGAAGCCCCACAAGGGCGGGGTCAGCGCGCCGACGTCCATTGCCTGAGTGGTGACGTTGAGGAGGTGGTTCAGGACGCGCCCGATCTCGGAATAGAGCACCCGGATCAGCGAGGCGCGGCGCGGCACCCCGACGCCGGTCAGCCGCTCGATCGCCAGGCACCAGGCATGTTCCTGGTTCATCGGCGCGACATAGTCGAGCCGGTCGAGATAGGGCAGGTTCTGAAGGTAGGTCCTGCTCTCCATCAGCTTCTCGGTGCCGCGGTGGAGAAGCCCGAGATGCGGGTCGCAGCGTTCCACCACCTCGCCGTCAAGCTCCAGCACCAGCCTGAGAACGCCATGTGCAGCGGGATGTTGCGGGCCGAAGTTGATGTTGAAGTTGCGGATCTTCTGTTCGCCGGTCAGCGCGTCGTCGAAATTGCCGTCCATCGTCTCAGACCCCTGCCCTGTTCGCGGCCCAGGCGGGCGGCAGCCGCCCGATCCGGTCCGCGACGAATTCGTATTGCGGGCGCAGGAAATCCGCCGCCCGCCGCCTCTGGTCCGGCCGCATCGCGGCCGCCTCGCCGGCATGGACCCGCGTCGCGCGGTCGCCGGGGATATGCTCGATGCCAAGGAAGGCGCAGAGCCGTGCCAGCGCGCCGCCCTCGAACAGGTCCTCGCAGGTGCAGACGAAGCTCCGCGCCGGATCGACCGCGGCCGCAAGCTTTTCCAGCACCGATCGGTAGTCGCCGCGCAGCGCGATGTGATCCTCCGCCCCCGCCAGCACCCGGTCGAGAAGGGCCTGCGCCGCGGCGGCGAAGTCCGCCCGGCCGCCGCGCCGCTTGGCGACCATGCGGACATGGCTCCACAGCCGGTCGACCGGATCGCGCATGAGGTAGACGAAGCGCACGTCGGCCCTGAGCCGCGCCATGTGGGCGAGCCGTTCGGCCGGCAGAAGCCCGTAGGCCGGCGTGATGTCGCCCGTCACCCGCTCGTCCTCGCGCGCGCCATCGACGAATTCGAGATAGGCGCCTTCGTCGTGCCGCTTCAGCACGCGCCGGTAATGGCGCAGTTCCGCCAGGCGGGACACCCGCGCGTCGCCCGGCGCGCCCGGGGCCGCGGCGATTTCGGCCGCAAGCGCCTCGCCCTTGCGGTCGAGATCGCTCAGATACCAGCCGTGGGCGTCAGGGTCCGTGGCGGTGTCGAAGAAATGCAGCTCCTTGATGCTGCGCAGGGCGCAGTCGGGGTGGCCGGCGAGATAGCGGTGGAGCCACGACGTCCCCGCCTTTGTCGCGCCGATCCCGAACAGGAGCACGGGGTCCGACATCAGCCCTTGGCCCCCTGTTTCTCGTCGCCCGGCAGGATGTACTGCGCACCCTCCCACGGGCTCATGAAGTCGAAGCTGCGATAGTCCTGCACCAGCTTCACCGGCTCGTAGACCACGCGCTTCAGCACCTCGTCATAACGGACCTCGGTGTAGCCGGTGGTCGGGAAGTCCTTCCTGAGCGGATGGCCGCGGAAGCCGTAGTCGGTGAGGATGCGGCGCAGGTCCGGGTGACCCGAGAAGAGGATCCCGAACATGTCGTAGACCTCGCGCTCGAACCAGTTGGCGGCGGGGTGGACCTCCACGATCGAGGGCACCATCTCGTCCGTCCGCACCGCGAGCTTCACGCGGATGCGGGCGTTCTGGTACATCGACAGGAAGTGGTAGACGACGTCGAACCGCGCGGCCCGCTCGGGGTAGTCGACGGCGGTGATGTCGACCAGTGTCGAGAACCGGCAGTTGCGGTCGGTGCGCAGGAATTCGACGAAATCGGCGATCCCCGACGGCGTCACCGTGACGTTCAGCTCGCCGAAGGCGATTTCCGTCGCCAGAACCTCGGCGGGCCGCTTCAGCTCGATATGCGCGGCCAGTTCCTGAAGGGCTTCGGACATGGGTATCCTCCTCAGCGCACGAGCGTGCCGGTGCGGCGGATCTTCCGCTGCAGTTGCAGGATGCCGTAAAGCAGCGCCTCGGCCGTCGGCGGGCAGCCCGGCACGTAGATGTCCACCGGCACGATCCGGTCGCAGCCCCTGACCACCGAATAGCTGTAGTGGTAGTAGCCGCCGCCGTTGGCGCAGGAGCCCATGCTGATCACGTAGCGCGGCTCGGGCATCTGGTCGTAGACCTTGCGCAAGGCCGGGGCCATCTTGTTGGTCAGCGTGCCGGCAACGATCATCAGGTCGGACTGGCGCGGCGAGGCGCGCGGCGCGGTGCCGAAGCGTTCAAGGTCATAGCGCGGCATCGAGGTGTGCATCATCTCGACCGCGCAGCAGGCCAGGCCGAAGGTCATCCAGTGGAGCGAGCCGTTGCGCGCCCAGTTGATGATGTCCTCGGTCGTGGTCAAGAGGAAGCCCTTGTCCTGCAACTCGCGGTTCAGGCTTTGCGTCGCCACCTCGCGGTCGGCGCCGGCGGTGTTCGCTCCGGTCATCACGCCCATTCCATCGCCCCCTTCTTCCACTCGTAGGCGAAGCCGATGGTGAGCACGGCGAGGAAGACCATCATCGACCAGAAGCCCACCATGCTCACATCCTTGAAGGCGACCGCCCAGGGGAAGAGGAAGGCCACTTCGAGGTCGAAGATGATGAAGAGGATCGAGACGAGGTAGAAGCGCACGTCGAACTTCATCCGCGCGTCATCGAAGGCGTTGAAGCCGCATTCGTAGGCCGACACCTTCTCGGGGTCGGGATTGCGGATGGCGATGACCGCCGCGGCGAGGATCAGCACCAGCCCGAGGGCCACCGCCATGCCGAGGAAGATCAGGATCGGAAGGTATTCGCGCAAGAGGTTGTCCAACGGCCGGCTCCCACGTCTGGCACCCGCTCGGGCGGGCTGAGGTCGTTCCCGCCCGTTTACCTCTCCACCCCGACGGGGTCAACCGAAGGCGGCGCCGAAACGGCCTGCCGCAGCGCGGAAAACATCGAAAATCCCGCGCCAAATCCCTAGGCAATAAGTCGGAAAATCGCCTTGCTGCGTGGCGGCGCGGGACCACCTGGCTCAGCCGGACCAGGCGGGTTTGCGCTTCTCGAAGAAGGCTTCGATGCCCTCCGCCGTCTCGGGACTTTCCCAGCGGCGGACCAGCGCGCCGATGGTTTCCGCGATCACCGCCTCGTCGATCCGCGGCCCGAGCCTGCGGGCAAGGGCCTTTGCCTCGGCCACCGCACCCGGCGCGCAGGCGAGATAGGGCGCGACCTCCGCCTCCACCGCCGCGTCCAGATCCGCCGCCGGCACCGCGCGGGCAAGAAGGCCGAGCGTCACAGCCTCATCCGCGCCGAAGAGCCGGGCCGACATGAAGACCCGCCGCGCCATCGCCTCGCCCATCCGCGCGAGCACATAGGGACCGATTGTCGCAGGGATCAGCCCGAGCCGGGTTTCGGTCAGGCCGAAGCGGGCGTGATCGGCGCCAACCGCCACGTCGCAGACCGCCATCAGGCCGATGCCGCCGCCGAAGGCATTGCCCTGCACCTGGCCGATCACCGGCTTCGGACAGGTGTTGAGCGCCTGCAGCATCATCGCGAGCTTTGTCGCCTCGCGCGCCCGCGTCGCCCCGTCCGCCGCGATCTGCGCCTTCATCCAGCCGAGGTCGCCGCCGGCGCAGAAGCTTTCACCCGCCCCGGCCAGCACCACGACCCGCACCGAAGGATCGGCGCCGAGCCGCCCCGCGGCCTCCGTCAACTCGCCGATCATCTCGCCTGAAAGCGCATTGTGCTTTTCCGGCCGGTTCAGCATGAGCCGCGCCACGCCGCGAGCGTCGCGGTCAACCGTGATCGTCTGATACATCCTCACCCCCGCATTCCCTGCGCCATCGCCGCCGCCCCGGCCAGCCTTTCCGGGTCGAGCCCGGTCGTGAAGCCCCGCGCGCTCAGATGCGCCTCCACCCGTTCGGTCGCCACGTTCCCTTTCGCCCCCGGCGCATAGGGGCAGCCGCCGAGCCCGCCGACGGCCGCGTCGAAAACCCGGAGCCCCCGCGCCAGCGCGGCATCGATGTTGTCGAGCGCCCGCCCGGCGGTGTCGTGGAAATGCCCGGCGAGCCGCTGTGCCGGCAGTTCGCCCAGCACCGCCCCCAGCATCGCGTCGACCGTCTCGGGCCTGCCCTGGCCGAGGGTCTCGCCGAGGCTGATCTCGAAGCAGCCCATGTCGCGCAGGGCGGCGGCCACCCGCGCCACCGCCGCGGGCGCCACCGGCCCCTCGTAGGGGCAGTCGGTCACCACCGAGACATAGCCCCTGAGCGGGATGCCGTCGGCTTTCGCCGCCTCGGCGACAGGGCGGAAGCGGTCGAGGCTTTCGGCGATGCTGGCGTTGAGATTGGCCTTGGAGAAGCCTTCGGTGGCCGAGGCGAAGATCGCCACCTCGTCCGCCTTCGCAGCCTTCGCGGCCTCGTAGCCCTTCATGTTGGGGGTCAGCGCGGCGTAGCGCACGCCCGGCGCGCGGGTGATGCCGGCCAGAACCGTGCTGCTGTCGGCCATCTGCGGCACCCATTTCGGGGAAACGAAGCTCGCCACCTCGATCCGGGCAAAGCCGCAGCGGCTGAGGGCGTCGATCAGCGCGATCTTCTCGGCCACGGGGATGATCCGCTTTTCGTTCTGGAGCCCGTCGCGCGGGCCGACCTCGACGATCTCGACCTTCTCAGCCATCCGCCACCTCGTAGAATTCCTGCCGGTAGAAGCCCTGCGCCCCGTCCCGCGCCCGCGCCGCGATATGGGCAGGGCGGCGGGCGATGCGCTCCACGTAGGCGCGGATCGCGGGAAAGGGCTCGAGCCGGACGAAGTAGGGCACGGCCAGCAGGTTGTAGCCCAGCATCGTGTCGGCGCCGGAAAAGCCCGAAGGCAGCACATGGTCGTGGCGGGCAAGCCGCGCCTCGAGCGGCGCGAGGGTCAGGGCAAGCCGCCGTGCCTCCATCTTCAAAAGCGTCGGCGAGCGCATCGAGGCGTCGCGCAGGAAGACCCATTGCAGGTTCAGGTTGGCGATCGGCTGCGCCATTGTCTCGGCGTAGTGCAGCCATTCGAGCCAGTCCGCCCGTTCGGCGTGGCCGGGGGCGCGGCCGAACCCGTGCCGGGCCCGTGTCTCGCAGAGATATTCGGTGATCGCGCCGCTCTCGAACAGGATGCGCCGGTCGATCTCGAGCGCCGGCACGCGGCCGGCGGGCGATTTCGCCAGGAAGTCCGGCCGGCGCAGCGAGCCGTCGGTGATCGAATGCTCTACCACCTCGAAGTCGAGCCCCATCTCGGTCAGGAGCCAGAGGATGCGGAAGGACCGGCTGAAAGGAACGTGGTGGAGCCGGATCATGCGCCCTCCTCCTCCTCCTCGAGCCGGACCAGCGCGGCACCGGCCTCGACCTGGGTGCCGGGCGCCACCAGCACCTCGGCCACCACGCCCGCGCGCGCGGCGGTCAGCGTGTGCTCCATCTTCATCGCCTCGAGCACGGCGAGCCGGTCGCCTGCGGCGACCGCCTGCCCGGCGGCGACGAAGACCGCCTTGACCAGCCCCGGCAGCGGCGAGAGCGTGAGCCCGCCGCCGCCCGCGTCGGCGGACCGGGCCAGCGGGTCCACCGCGTCGAAGTGATGCGCCCCGCCGCCGAAGACGCTGACGCGGCCGGGCGTAAGCACGATCCGCGCCCCCGCGGGCCGGCCGTTGACCCACCAGCCGCCGGCTTGCAGGCGGCAATCGGCCGCCTCCTCGCCGATGGTGACGCGGACATGGCCCTGCGCCAGCACCTCGATAAGGCCCGCAAGCCCCTCGAGCGCGACCCGCCGGGCGAGCGGCGCCCAAAGGGTGAAGCCCGCAAGCGCCGCGCCGCCATCCGCGAGCCCGGCCGCGCCGATCAGCGCCAGCGCCCGCACCGCGAGACCGGGCGGCGCATCAGCCGTCAGCAGCTCGAGGTCGCGGGCGATCAGGCCGGTGTCGACATCGCCGCGGCGGAAGCCCTCGTGCCGGGCGAGAGCGGCAAGGAAGGCGAGGTTGGTGACCGATCCGCCAACCTCGGTCGCGTCGAGCGCGGCGGCGAGTTGCGAGAGCGCGAGGTCGCGGGTGGGCCCGTGAGTGATGATCTTGGCGATCATCGGGTCATACCAGGGGCTGATCGTGTCGCCGGCGCGCACGCCGGTTTCCGCCCGCGCGCCGGCGGGGAACCTGAGGTGCGTCAGCGTGCCGGTCGCCGGCAGGAACCCGGCGGCCACGTCCTCGGCATAGAGCCGCGCCTCGAAGGCATGGCCGGTCAGGCGGATCTCCTCCTGCCCGGCCGGCAGGGGCTCTCCCGATGCCACGCGAAGCTGCCACTCGACGAGGTCGATGCCGGTCACTGCCTCCGTCACCGGGTGTTCCACCTGAAGGCGGGTGTTCATCTCCATGAACCAGAACCGGTCGGGGCGAAGCCCGTCCGAGGCGTCGACGATGAACTCCACCGTGCCCGCGCCGCTGTAGCCGATCGCCTCGGCGGCGCGCACCGCCGCCTGGCCCATCGCCGCGCGCATCTCGGCCGTCATGCCGGGCGCGGGCGCCTCCTCGATCACCTTCTGGTGGCGGCGCTGGAGCGAGCAGTCGCGTTCATAGAGGTGGACGGCGCGGGTGCCGTCGCCGAAGACCTGGACCTCGATGTGGCGCGGCTTCTGGACGAATTTCTCGATCAGCACGGCGGCGTTGCCGAAGGCGGTCTCGGCCTCTCCCCTGGCGCTTTCGAGCTTCTCGGCGAAGTCTCCCCACCGTTCGACCAGCCGCATCCCCTTGCCGCCGCCGCCCGCCACCGCCTTGATCAGCACCGGATAGCCGACCGCCTCGGCGGCGCCGGCGAGGTGCTCGGCGTCCTGGTTGGCGCCGTGATAGCCCGGCACCACCGGCACGCCCGCCGCCTCCATCAGCGCCTTGGCCGCGTCCTTGAGCCCCATCGCCCGGATCGCCGCCGCCGAGGGGCCGATAAAGACGAGGCCCGCGGCGGCGACCGCCTCGACGAAATCGGGGTTTTCCGACAGGAAGCCATAGCCGGGATGGACTGCCTGCGCCCCGGTGGCCCTCGCCGCGGCGATGATGGCGTCGCCCCTGAGGTAGCTCTCCGCCGGCCGTGGCCCGCCGATCTGGACCGCCTCGTCGGCCAGTGCCACATGGCGCGCGCCGGCGTCGGCGTCGGAAAAGACCGCGACGGTGCGGACGCCCAGCCTGCGGCAGGTGTCGATGATCCGGCAGGCGATCTCGCCGCGGTTGGCGATCAGGATTTTCTGGAACATGGGCTTTCCTTCCATCGGGCGCCGGGGGTTTTGCACCCCCGGACCCCCGCAGGGTATTTCGGCAACGAAGAAGCGGAAGGGGCGGTCATCCTACGAGGTCCTCGATCAGGCGGAAGCGTTCGCAGACCAGCTCCATGCCGGGCGACCAGCCGCCATTCCGCTCGAAATAGGCGCGGTGGCCGTCCTGCCAGCCGGCGAGTGTCTCGTCCTCGCCCTCGGCCAGGGCGAAACCGGCGTCGACCTCCTCGAAGCGGCGGATCGTGACCTCGGTCGTCTCGATGACGAGCGCCGGGGCGCCGTCCCAGTCGAGTGCGATGTCGCGACGGCCGGCCTGCGGCAGCGCCTCGGCCCCATCGGCGAAGTCGCGGAGCGCACCACAGGTGGCGCGTTTCGCCCCCGAGCGGACCAGCGCGAGGAGCCGGTCGCAGAGGTCGCGGCTGTCGCCGAAGGTGAAGCACTCGGCGCCGGGATGGCGGGCCTTCAGGGCGGCGATCTGTTCGGCCGGGGTCATGCGCACCATCCTTCCCTGCGGCCGCCGGCATAGGGTCGAGCATGGCCGGCGGCGACGATGGCGCCGGCGGTGTCGCGCCCGTCCAGCGCCAGCCGGGTGAGGCGGCGCCCGTAGCGGTCGCGGCCCTCGCCGGTTTCGGCGATGCGGCCGGCGGACCAGAGCGAGAGCGTGAGCCACGCGGTCGCGGCAAGTCCGCGCGCCAGTTCCCCCGCGCAGCCGGGCGAGAAGATCTCGGGCGTGTCGAAGCCGGTCAGCCGTGCCGTCACCATCCCCTCGCCGGGACAGAGGAGCCTGACCGTGTCGCCATCGACCACGAGCACCACGGCGCAGCCCTCGTGGGGCTTCAGCGTGCCGTTGGCGAAGGAGAGCGCCGGCACGCCGATGCCGAGCACCGCAGTGATCGCCAGGAGAGACCGCAGGAGCCGGTCGAGGGGGGAGCGCCGGCGCATGGTCACATCCGGAAGACGCCGAAGCGGGTGTCGTCGACCGGCGCGTTGAGCGCGGCGGAGAGCGACAACGCCAGCACCGCGCGCGATTTCCGCGGGTCGATGATGCCGTCGTCCCAAAGGCGCGCCGAGGCGTAGAGGGGATGCGACTGTTCCTCGAACATCTCGATGGTCGGGCGCTTGAATTCGGCTTCTTCCCCGGGCGACCATGTGCCCCCCGCCCGCTCGATCCCGTCGCGCTTCACGGTGGCGAGCACGCCCGCCGCCTGTTCGCCGCCCATGACCGAGATGCGGCTGTTCGGCCAGGTCCAGAGGAAGCGGGGCGAATAGGCGCGGCCCGCCATGCCGTAGTTGCCTGCCCCGAACGACCCCCCGACCAGCATGGTGATCTTCGGCACCGCGGTGGTCGCCACCGCCGTCACCATCTTGGCGCCGTGCCGGGCGATGCCTTCGTTTTCGTATTTCCGGCCGACCATGAAGCCGGTGATGTTCTGGAGGAACACCAGCGGGATCTTTCGTTGGCTGCAAAGCTCGACGAAATGCGCGCCCTTGATCGCGCTCTCGCTGAAAAGCACGCCGTTGTTGGCGATGATGCCGACGGGGCAGCCCTCGACATGGGCAAAGCCCGTCACCAAAGTCTCGCCGAAGCGCGCCTTGAATTCATCGAAGCGGGAGCCGTCGACGATGCGGGCGATGACCTCGCGGATGTCGTAGGGAGTGCGAAGGTCGCCCGGCACGATGCCGAAAATCTCATCCGGGTCGTATGCCGGCGGCTCCGGGCTTTGCCACGCCACCGTCTGCGGTCTGGTGCGGTTCAACCCCGCCACCGCGCGGCGGGCGAGCGCCAGCGCATGGGCGTCGTCCTCGGCCAGGTAGTCGGCCACGCCGGAAAGCCTTGTGTGCACATCGCCGCCGCCGAGGTCTTCGGCGCTGACCACCTCGCCGGTCGCGGCCTTCACCAGGGGCGGGCCGGCGAGGAAGATCGTGCCCTGGTTCCGCACGATGATCGAGACATCGGACATGGCGGGGACATAGGCGCCGCCGGCAGTGCAGGAGCCCATCACCACGGCAACCTGGGGGATGCCCGCGGCGCTCATCTGCGCCTGGTTGTAGAAGATGCGGCCGAAATGGTCGCGGTCGGGGAAGACCTCGTCCTGGTTGGGCAGGGTGGCGCCGCCGGAATCCACGAGGTAGATGCAGGGCAGACGGTTTTCGGCGGCGATCTCCTGCGCGCGGAGGTGCTTCTTGACCGTCATCGGGTAGTAGGTGCCGCCCTTCACCGTGGCGTCGTTGGCCACCACCATGACCTCCTGGCCGTGGATGCGGCCGATCCCGGCGGTGAGGCCGGCGGCGGGCGCGTCGCCGCCGTACATCCCGTGCGCCGCGGTGGCGCCGATCTCGAGGAAGGGCGAGCCCGGGTCGAGGAGGTCGGCCACCCGTTCCCGGGGCGGCAGCTTGCCGCGCGCGACATGACGGGCAAGCGCCTTCGCCCCGCCGCCGGCGGCCGCGAGCCGGGCCGCCCCGGCGACGATCGCCAGCATCGCCTCATGCGCGGCGCGGTTGGCGCGGAAGGTCTCGGAGGCCGGCAGGACGGAGGATTTCAGACGCATTCGGGGGCCCCCCTCGTCATCGCCGCCGCGTCGGGGGATGTTGCAGGCGCACAACATCTGCCTTTCGCACATGCGGCAAACAGGTGAATTTGATGCAGGTCAAGGTGCTGCGCTGCGGCGGCGCTATGGGTCTTGCGTGCTCGTAAACGGAGAGAAGCGCCATGAAACCGACCCTCGCATTCGCCCTGCTCGCCCTTGGCGTGGCCGCGCCCGCCCTCGCCCAATCCGCCGGCGACTGGACCGTGGGCGTGGGCTTCGGCCTCGTCTCGCCCAAGGACGACAACGGACTTCTCGCCGGTGCGGCGACGACGATCGACGAGAACACCCGCCCGACGCTGACGGTCGAGTATTTCCCCTGGGACAACATCGGCGTCGAGCTTCTGGCCGCCACGCCCTTCAAGCACACCGCGACGATCGCGGGCGTCGGCACGGCGACGACCAAGCACCTGCCGCCCACGCTCTCGCTCGTCTACCACATTCCGACCGCGGGCAAGCTCACCCCCTTCGTCGGTGCCGGTATCAACTACACCGCCTTCTTCAGCGAGAAATCCGCGCTCGGCGTCGTGAAGATGGACGACTCGGTCGGCCTTGCGGTCAAGGCGGGCGTCGACTTCGCGCTGTCCGACAAGGGCGCGCTGAGGACCGAGGTGCGCTGGATGGACATCGACACCGACGTGTCGCTGGGCGGAGCGGCGATCGGCACGGCCGAGATCGATCCGATCGTGGTCGGCGTGTCCTATGTGATGAAGTTCTGATCCCCACTCACGGATCGGGGACGGAAGGGGGCGTGTCAGGTAGGCGGCACGCCCTTTTCTTTTTGTTTGGGCCGTCGCCCTGATTGCGCAAAGGGCGGCGCCCGGCCCGCGGGGTGGGCGAGAAGCGCTAGCCCCGGGGGGGCGGGTCGGGCGCTGCCCGGGGTTCCCCCGGGCGGGACCGACAAATGTCATGACATGCCGCCGAGTTGTAGGACACCAAACGAGAGATACAAGAAATAGGCGGCCGCTATCAGAGATGCGACATACGCAGCAGCCAGCACATGCGGAATCCAAAAGGTTATGGTAATCCACCAGCCTAACCTGGCATGCGAAGCTTTGGCGGAAACTAGATCTGCTTCGTCAGTCGAAAATGCCACCTTGTAGGCTTTCCGGATTTGGATCCGTTCAATCTCGAAAAATTTTTCCCAAATGGCGCCATGGAGGGTCCAATTGATGTGTATGACGTAGTTGCCAAGTAACGCCAACAAGACACCTAAACCAAAGAGAACACCTGCGATAAAGGCTTTTGACAGATCAACGCTCGCAGACAATCCAACCATCGCGGGTATGAAGAACAATCCTCCCCCGGACACGAGGAACGCATTTTTCACAACCAGAATGCCATATTCATACGCACGGCTCGATGCGCTTAAGCCATGTGTCGAATAGCGCCATTTGGCCTCGTCCAAGGCCGCCTTGAAGTGATCGTCCGTGTCGCTCACCCCATCGCCCCCATCAGTTCGCGCCCGATCAGCATCCGCCTGATCTCGGAGGTTCCCGCGCCGATCTCCATGAGTTTCGCGTCGCGGAAGATGCGGGCGACCGGTGTCTCGTTCATGAAGCCCATGCCGCCCATCGCCTGCACCGCCTGATGCGCGACCGTCATCGCCTCTTCGGAGGCGTAAAGCACGCAGGCCGCCGCGTCCTGCCGGGTGACCTCGCCGCGGTCGCAGGACCGCGCCACTTCGTAGACATAGGCGCGGGCGGAATTCATCTTGGTATACATGTCGGCGATCTTGCCCTGCATCAACTGGAAGCTGCCGATCGGCTGGCCGAACTGCTTCCGCTGCGCGAGATAGGGCATCACCTCGTCCATGCAGGCGGCCATGATCCCGGTGCCGATGCCCGAGAGCACCACGCGCTCGTAGTCGAGGCCCGACATCAGCACGCGCACGCCCTTGCCTTCCGCGCCGAGCACGTTCTCGAAGGGCACCTCGACATCCTCGAAGACGAGTTCGGCCGTGTTGGAGCCGCGCATACCGAGCTTGTCGAAATGCTTCGAGGTGGAGAAACCCTTGAAGGTCTTCTCGACGATGAAGGCGGTGATCCCCTTCGACCCGGCCTCGGGGTCGGTCTTGGCGTAGACCACCAGCGTGTCGGCGTCGGGTCCGTTGGTGATCCAGAACTTCGTGCCGTTCAGCAGGTAATGGCCGTTGCGCTTCTCGGCGCGGAGCTTCATCGACACCACGTCCGACCCGGCCCCCGCCTCGGACATGGCGAGCGCGCCGACATGGTCGCCCGAGACGAGCTTCGGCAGGTATTTCCGCTTCTGCGCCTCCGATCCGTTGAGCTTGATCTGGTTGACGCAGAGGTTGGAATGGGCGCCGTAGGAGAGCGAGACCGAGGCGGAGGCGCGGGCGATTTCCTCCACCGCGATGACATGGGCGAGATAGCCCATCCCCGCCCCGCCATACTCTTCGGCCACGGTGATGCCGAGAAGGCCGAGATCGCCCATCTCGCGCCAGAGCGCGGCCGGAAAGGCGTTGGTCCGGTCGATCTCTGCCGCCATCGGCCTGACCCGGCCCTGCGCCCAGCGGTGCACCGTGTCGCGCAGCGCCTCGATTTCCTCGCCCAGGTGGAACTTCATCGATGCGGTGAACATCACGGGCCCCCGAAGAAATGAACGTATGTTCAATTCATACGCGCGAAAGCCGAGTCGGGTCAAGCGCCGCGGCGGAACGCTTGGACCGGGCCTGGCGTTGTGCCATCGTCGCGCGATCCGCACCCTCAGGAGGTTATCCATGCGCTTGGCTTCCGCCCTCGCCCTTGCCCTTGCCACCGGCCTGCCCGCCGCTCTTCCCGCCTGGGCCGAGGTCGTCGGCAAGGTCGGTGTCGACTGGGTCGGCAACGACATCGTCATCGAGGCGATCCCCGACCCGAAGGTGCAGGGCGTGACCTGCCATGTCGCCTATTTCGACCGCTCGGTGCTCGACCGGCTGAGCCAGGGCAACTGGTTCGAGGATCCGTCGTATTCCGCGCTCGACTGCCGGCAGACCGGGCCGATCACGCTCGGCGACATCGACCGCGGCGCCGACGGCGAAAACATCTTCTCCGAACGCACCTCGCTGATCTTCAAGTCGCTGAAGGTGACGCGGATCTACGACGCGAAGACCGATACGCTGATCTACCTCGCCCATGCCTCGGAGCTGACGCAAGGGTCGGGCAAGATGTCGATCTCGACGGTGCCGCTCTACGATGCGGCGAAGTGAGGGGGCGCCACCCCCTCCCCCGGACGGGGTCCGGGGTTCACCCCCGGGATATTTCGGAACGGAAGATGCCGGGAGGTTCAGTCGGCTGCGGGTGCCTCGTCCAGTTCCTCGCCCGACTGGAAGACGCAAGCCACCTCCTCGCGCAGGATGCGGCCGAGAAGCGCCGCGTCGTCCTCGCTGAAGGTCAGCGGCAGCCGCAGGTCGATCAGCCCGGCGAGGATGCGGTCGGTCCGCGGCAGCGGCTGCGGCGGGGCGTAGCGCCAGGAGTCGTGGCGCGAGGTGAAGCCCTGCGGCTCGGCGGCGCCGAACCATTTCAGCTCCACCCCGCGCGCGGCGGCGCGGGCGAGGAAGGCGCGCACCGGTCCCGCCGGCCAGCCGGGCAGAAGGAACTGGAAGGAGGAGGCGACGAAATCCTCGCCCTCGGGCCGTTCGACAAGGGCAAGGCCGGGCGTGCCGGCGAGCCCTGCCTCCACGATGCGGTAGAGCGCGTTCCACCGCGCGATCTGGCGCGGCAGGTCGGCGAGCTGCGGCCGCAGGATCGCCGCGCGCAGGTTGTCCATCCGGCCGGAGACGTTGGGGGTGAGGTATTTCACCGCCGCGAAGGCTTCGGGCGGCGGCGCGGCGCGGTGGCGGGGATAGAGCATGTAGCTGCCGGAAAGCAGGATCGCCCGCGCCATCAGCGCGTCGTCGTCCGAGACGATCAGCCCGCCCTCGCCCGAGTTCATGTGCTTGTAGGTCTGCGTCGAATAGCAACCCATCACCCCGTGCCGGCCGGAGGGCGTGCCGCGCCAGCCTGCCCCCATCGTGTGGGCGCAGTCCTCGATCACCGGCAGGCCGAGGGCGCGGCAGAGCGCCATCAGCCGGTCCATGTCGCAGATATGGCCGCGCATGTGGGACAGCAGCAGCGCCTTCGCGCCCGGCGCCCGGGCGGCGAGGTCGTCCATGTCGATGGTCAGCCCCTCGGTCGCCTCGACAAAGACCGGCACGGCGCCGAGGGCGGCGATGGCGCCGGGCACCGGGGCCAGCGTGAAGGCGTTGGTCAGCACCCGGTCGCCGGGTCCGATCCCGAGCGCCCGGAGCGCGCATCCGAGCGCGTAGCCGCCCGAGGCCACGGCGAGGCAGTAGCGCGCCCCGGTGAAGGCGGCGAATTCCTCCTCGAGAAGCGCCGTTTCCGCCACCTCGCCCTCGGCGGTGTTGTAGCGGTGCAGCCTGCCGTGGCGCAGCACCCGGAGCGCGGCCTCCACCGCGGCCTCGGGCAGCGGCTCCTGCTGGGTGAAGCTGGCGGTGAACCGCTCGGTCATGGCTTTCCCAGCACGGTTTCGGCAAGCTCCGGCAGCTCGTCGAACCGGTCGAGCAACGCCTCGGGCGTGAGCCGCGCGACGCCGCGCCCCTCGGGTCCGAAGGTGACGAGCGCCACCGGCACGCCGGCGGCGGCCGCGGTCCGCCGGTCGGTCTCGGTGTCGCCCACCAGCATCGAGCGGGCGAGCGCGCCGCCCGCCCGCTCGACGGAGGCGCGGTAGGGCGCGGGATCGGGCTTGCGCACCGTGAGCGTGTCGGCACCGACGAGCGAGGCGAAGTGCTGGCGCACGCCGAGCCGGTCGAGGAGCATCGCCGCCAGCCGTTCGGGCTTGTTGGTGCAGATGCCGGTGGCGAAGCCCGCGGCCCTCAGCGCCTCCACCGCGGCGACGGCGCCGGGATAGAGCCGGGTCTGCCGCGCGATCCCGTCTTCATAGAAGGCCAGAAGCCGCAGGTATTCGCGGTCCACCTCCGCCTCGCCGCCTGCCCCGAGCCGCGCGAAGCCGAGCCGGAGCATCGCCCGGCCGCCGTGGAACGCGGTCAGCGCATCGGCCGAGGGATCGAGCAGGTCGCCGTGGCCGAGGGCGCGGAAACAGGCGTTGGCCGCGTCGATCAGATCGGCCGAGGTGTCGGCCAGGGTTCCGTCGAGATCGAAGATCACCGTGCGCATGGCGTCCATTCCTGTTCCCGGGGGCGGATTGTAATCTGGCGAAAGGATGTTTGATCCCCGCCCCCTTGCGGCCTTCGGGCCCTTGGTTAAAACGGGCGGACCTTCGAGGAAAGCACATTCATGGCCACAGCGCTGATCATTCTTGCCGCCGGACAGGGGACGCGGATGAATTCCGACCTGCCCAAGGTCCTTCACGAAGTGGCAGGCGCCCCGCTTCTGGTCCACGCAATGATCGCGGGCGCGAGCGTCGCGCCCGAGCGCACCATCGTCGTGACCGGGCACGGGGCCGAGGCGGTGGCCGCCGTGGCCCACGCCCGGGACGAGACGGTGGAGATCGCGCATCAGGACGAACAGCGCGGCACCGGCCATGCCGTCGCCCAGGCGCTGCCGCTTCTGGATGGGTTCGGGGGCCGCGTGGTCGTGCTCTTCGGCGACACGCCGCTGATCCGGCCCGACACGCTCCGGGCGATGCTGGCGGCACCCTCCGACGTGGTGGTGCTGGGCTTCGAGGCGGCCGACCCGGGTCGCTACGGGCGGCTCATCGTCCACGGCGGGCATCTTTACAGCATCGTCGAATGGAAGGATGCCACCGAGGACCAGCGGGCGATCCGGCTCTGCAACAGCGGGGTGATCGCCGCGGATGCCGCCCTTTTGCGCCGGCTGGTGGCGGGGCTCGACGACAAGAACGCCTCGGGCGAGTTCTACCTGACCGACATCGTCGCCGCCGCCCGCGCCGGGGGGCTGACCGCCGAGGTGGTCACCTGCCCCGAGGCCGAGACGCTGGGGGTGAACACCCGCGCCGACCTTGCCGCCGCCGAAGGCGCGTTCCAGGCGGCGATGCGAGCGGAAATGATGGCGGGCGGCGTGACGCTGACCGCGCCCGAGACCGTCTTCTTCGCCCATGACACCGTGGTCGGGCGCGAGACGGTGATCGGCCCCAATGTCGTCTTCGGACCCGGCGTGACGGTGGAATCCGGCGCGGAAATCCTGCCCTTCTGCCATCTGGAGGGTTGCCACATCAGCCAGGGCGCCCGCGTCGGCCCGTTCGCGCGGCTCCGGCCCGGCACCGAACTGGGCGGTGACGTCCATGTCGGCAACTTCGTCGAGATCAAGAACGCCATCCTCGACGAGGGCGTGAAGGTCGGCCACCTGACCTACCTCGGCGACGCCCATGTCGGCGAACATGCCAACATCGGCGCCGGCACGATCACCTGCAATTACGACGGGGTGATGAAGCACCGGACCGAGATCGGCGAACGCGCCTTCATCGGATCCGACACGATGCTGGTCGCGCCGGTGAAGGTTGGCGCGCGGGCCTTGACCGGATCGGGCTCGGTGATCACCGAGGACGTGCCGGACGACGCGGTGGCGATCGGCCGTGCGCGGCAGGTGGTAAAGCCGGGGCTTTCCGCGAAATTGTTCGAAAAGTTGAAAGCCATAAAGGCCAGGCGGCAGAAAGAGGCCGAATAATGTGCGGTATTGTCGGGGTTCTCGGGCACCATGAGGTCGCGCCGATCCTTGTCGAGGCGCTGAAGCGGCTGGAATACCGCGGCTATGATTCCGCCGGGATCGCCACCGTGAACAACGGCAGGCTCGACCGCCGCCGCGCTGTGGGCAAGCTCGTCAACCTCTCCGACCTCCTGGTCCACGACCCGCTGCCGGGCAAGGCCGGGATCGGCCATACCCGCTGGGCCACCCACGGCGCGGCGACCGTCACCAACGCGCATCCGCACCGCTCCGGCCCCGTCGCGGTCGTCCACAACGGCATCATCGAGAACTTCCGCGATCTGCGGGAGGAATTGGCCGCGCAGGGCCTGACCTGCGAGACCGAGACCGACACCGAGACCGTGGCCATCCTCGCCCGGTCGCTGATGGACGCCGGCATGAGCCCGCGCGAGGCGGCCCGGGCCACGCTCGCCCGGCTCGAGGGCGCCTTCGCGCTCCTCTTCCTCTTCGACGGCGAGGAGAACCTGATGGTCGCCGCCCGCAAGGGCTCGCCGCTTGCCATCGGCTATGGCGATGGCGAGATGTTCGTCGGCTCCGACGCCATCGCCCTTGCGCCGATGACCGACCGGATCACCTATCTCGACGAGGGCGACCATGCCTTCGTGACCCGCGAGGGAGTCGAGATCTTCAACGCTGCCGGCCGGCCGGCCAACCGCGAGGTGACGCGCATCCAGCTCGACCAGACCCGGATCGAGAAGGCCGGCTACAAGCACTTCATGGCCAAGGAGATCGCCGAACAGCCGGTGGTGCTGGCCGACGCGATCCGTCACTATACCGGCGAGGGCACGATCCGTCTGCCCGACGCGCTGGACTTCGCCGCAATCGACCGGCTGACGCTCGTCGCCTGCGGCACCGCCCATTTCGCCTGCCTGACCGCGAAATACTGGTTCGAAAGCCTCGCGGACCTGCCCTGCGAGGTCGACATCGCCTCGGAGTTCCGCTACCGCGAGCCGCCCTTGCCGGCGAAGTCCCACGCCGTCTTCGTCAGCCAGTCGGGCGAGACCGCCGACACGCTGGCCGCCCTTCGCTATTCCCGGGGAAAGGTCGACAAGGTGGTGGCGGTGGTGAACGTGCCGACCTCCTCGATCGCACGGGAAAGCGACATTGCGCTGCCGATCCTCGCCGGCGTCGAGGTCGGCGTCGCCTCGACCAAGGCCTTCACCTGCCAGTTGACGGTGCTCCTGCTGATGGCGCTGAAGGCCGGCCACCAGCGCGGCCGGATCGACGACGCGGCGCTGGCCCGTCATGTCGCGGCGCTTGCCGCGCTGCCGGGGCTGATGAACCAGGCGCTGGCCCGCGAGCCCGCCGTCGCCGCCGCCGCCGCCGCCGTGGCCGAGGCGCAGGACGTGCTCTTCCTCGGCCGTGGGGCGATGTTCCCGCTGGCGCTGGAAGGGGCGCTGAAGCTGAAGGAAATCAGCTACATCCATGCCGAAGGCTATGCCTCGGGCGAACTCAAGCACGGGCCGATCGCGCTGATCGACAAGACCGTGCCGGTGATCGTGCTCGCCCCCCGCGACACGCTTTTCGACAAGACCGTGTCGAACATGCAGGAGGTGATGGCGCGCCACGGCAAGGTGGTGCTGATCACCGATGCGGCGGGCGCGAAGGCGGCATCGGAAGGGACGTGGAAGGTGCTGGCCATGCCCGAGGCGCCCGCCCTTCTCGCCCCGATCCTCTACGCGATCCCGGCACAGCTTCTGGCCTACCACGCCGCCGTCGCCAAGGGCACCGACGTCGACCAGCCGCGCAACCTGGCGAAATCGGTGACGGTGGAGTGAGCGCGCCCGTCACGCCCGACACCGCGCTGGCGGAGCTGCGGGCGCTGGCCGATCCGGCTCGGGCGGCGGGGGCGGCGGCCTATCACAAGGCGGCGCGCGACTACCTCGGAATTCCGGTGCCGGTCCTGACCGAACGGGCGAAGGCGTGGCGCGCCGCGCTCGACATTCCGGGCCGGGTGGCGCTGGCCGACGCGCTCTGGCGCAGCGACATCCACGAGGCGCGCATTGCCGCGGCGAAGCTCCTCACCCAGGCGCGGATCAGGGAGGACGGACCGGTCTGGCGGCTCATCGCCTCCTGGGTGCCGGAGTTCGACGGCTGGGCGATCGCCGACCACGCCTGCGACGCCGGCGCGCGGCGGCTGTTGGCCGACCCGTCCCGCATCGACGAGGTCGAGGGCTGGACCCGCTCGCCCGATATGTGGGTGCGGCGCGCGGCGCTGGTCATCACCCTGCCCTGGACGCGGCAGAACCATCCGAAGGCGCAGGACCTCGCCATCCGCGACCGCGTGCTGGGCTGGGCGGCCGGCTATGCCGATGACCGCGACTGGTTCATCCAGAAGGCCGTCGCCTGGTGGCTGCGCGACCTGTCGAAGCACGACCCCGACCGCACGCGTGCCTTTCTCGCGGCCTACGGGGACAGGCTCAAGCCCTTCGCGCGCAAGGAGGCGGCGAAATACCTCGCGCCCCAGTGACTTCGCGCCCCCCGTGACCTCGCGCCCCAGCAACCTCGCGCCCCTGTGACAATGACGCCCGCCCCTCCCCTTGCCGCCCGGCCGCGGGAGGCATAGATTCGCCTCATGGCACCGCTCATCGACCCCTTCGCCCGGCCGATCACCTACCTTCGGGTCTCGGTGACCGACCGCTGCGACTTCCGCTGCACCTACTGCATGGCCGAACACATGCAGTTCCTGCCGAAGAAGGACCTCCTGACGCTGGAGGAGCTTGACCGGCTCTGTTCCACCTTCGTCCGGCTCGGGGTCGAGAAGCTCAGGATCACCGGCGGCGAACCTCTGGTGCGCCGCGACATCCTCACCTTCTTCCGCTCGATCGCCCGCCATCTGGACAGCGGCGCGCTGAAGGAGCTGACACTGACCACCAACGGCTCGCAGCTCGCCCGTTTCGCGGCCGACCTGGCCGCGCTCGGCGTCCGCCGCGTCAACGTCTCGCTCGACACGCTCGATGCGGCGAAGTTCACGGCGATCACCCGCTGGGGCAGGCTGGCGCAGGTGATGGAGGGGATCGCCACGGCGAAGGCGGCCGGGCTCCGGGTCAAGATCAACACCGTTGCACTCAAGGGCTTCAACGAGGACGAGCTTTTTTCGCTCCTCGACTGGTGCGCGGGCGAAGGCCACGACCTGACCTTCATCGAGGTCATGCCGATGGGCGACATGGGCGAGGAGATGCGGCTTGACCAGTACTGGCCGCTGAAGGATCTGCGCGCCCGGCTGGCCGAGCGCTACACGCTGGGCGACCTCGCCGAGCGCACCGGCGGCCCCGCCCGCTATGTGCGGATCGAGGAAACCGGGCAGAAGGTGGGCTTCATCACGCCGCTCAGCCACAATTTCTGCGAAAGCTGCAACCGGGTGCGGGTGACCTGCACCGGCGAGCTTTACATGTGCCTCGGGCAGGAGGACATGGCCGACCTGCGCGCGCCGCTCAGGGCGAGCGAGGGCGACGAGTTGCTGGAACAGGCGATCCGCGCGGCGATCGCCCGCAAGCCCAAGGGCCACGACTTCGACTATTCCCGGCAGAAGGTGAAGGGCCAGGTCTCGCGCCACATGAGCCACACCGGCGGCTAGGCGCCGGCGCGGGCCCTGCGCCAGGCCTCGGGCGTGACGCCTTCGGCGGCGCGGAAGACCCGGATCAGGTGCGAGACATCGGCAAAGCCGGTCTCTGCCGCGATGTCGGTCACCGACTTGCCGCCGCGGCCGAGCAGCGCGCGCACCTGCGCCAGCCGCATCCTTCGCCCCGCCTCGGCGGGCGTCATCGCCAGATCGGCGGCGAAACGACGTTCGAGCTTGCGGCGGCTGACGCCGAGTTGCCGCGCCAGATCGCCCACCGGCAGCGGGTGTTCGGGGCGCTGCTGCATCCAGAGAAGCGCGCGCTTGACCAGGGCATCCGCGGGCGCAAGGTCGGAGGGCAGTCCGGGCTGCGGCCGTTCCGCCTTCAGCACCTCGTCCACGATCATGATCGACAGGCTCTTGCGTGCCGCCGCACTGCCGATGTGGCGGTCGACCAGCCAGGCCGCGAGATGCGCCGTCGAGGCGCCGCCCGAACAGGTCAGCCGGTCGCCGTCGACGACGAAGATCTGGTCCGACACCGGCTCCATCCCCTCGAACGCCTCGAGGAAGTCGCCGCGGTGGAACCAGCTCACGCAGCACCGCCGCCCCTCCATCAGCCCGGCGCGGGCGAGGATGAAGGCCCCGGTGCAGAGCCCGATCAGAGGCACCCGCGCCTCTGCGGCGCGGCGAAGCCAGTCTTCCGCCTCGGCGGAAATCCACTGGCTTTCGCCGAGCCTGCCGCCCACCACGGCGATGTAGTCGAACCGCGCCGGATCGCCGAGGGCTTCCTCGGCCTCGACAAACAGCCCGCAGCTTGCCTCCACGAGGCCGGGACGCGGCGCCACGACGCGCCAGGAACAGTGGATCGGCCGCGAGCGGTCGCCCTCGTCCGCAGCCAGACGCAGGACATCGACGAAATTCGCCATTGCGGCGAGCGTGAAACGCCGCGCCAGAAGAATGCCCACGCGCAGGCGCGGGGTCGCGGCGGAGGGCGTCGGCAGGGGCGCGTGTCGCATGGATAACGCCACCTTGCCGCATCCGTTCAGTGATGGGAAGCACGAATCGACATAATGCAGCGGTGAAACGACATGTATCGGCCCGCTTGCGTCGTTTTCCAGGGGGGATTGCCATGATGCACCATTCGCAGCCGCGCGCTGCCGCCAAGGCGCTGACGCCGCTTCAGGCCGCCCGCCAGTCGGCGACAGAGACCTTCGTCTTCCTTCTGCTGGACGGATTCGACGCCCTGGCGCTTGCGGGCGCGACCGAACCCCTGCGCCGCGCCAATGCCCTTGCCGGCCGGCCGCTCTACGGCTGGCGGCTGACCTCGCTGGCCGGAACGCCGGTCGTCGCCGCGGGCGGCATGGCGGTGCTGGCCGACGAGGCCTACGGCGGGCTCGCCCGCGGCGAGGTGCTGTTCGTCGTCGGCGCCGCCTCCGGCCAGACCCAGGCGACGCTGTCCAAGCTGCTCCGCCGCGAGGCGGCCCACGGCGCCCATGTCGGCGCGCTCGGCGACGGCATCGTGACGCTCGCCCGCGCCGGCCTTCTCGACGGTGAAACCGTCGCCGCCCACTGGGATCTCGCCGAGGCGCTGGCCGAGGAATTTCCCCGCCTCGACGTCAGCCGCGCGGCCTTCGGCGCCGGGCGCCGCCCACCCGCCCCCGGGGGCGCCGCGGCCACCGACCTGATGCTGCACCTGATCGCCGAACGCCACGGCGCCGATCTGGCCACCCGCATCGCCGATGCGATGGTCTGGGCCAACGTCCGCGGGCCGCAGTCGCGCCAGACCGTCTCCGCCCAGTCGCGCTACGGCGTGCGCAACGCCCGGCTCGTCCAGGTGCTCGCCGCGATGGAGGAGAACATCGAGACGCCGCTTTCGGCGCAGGAGATCGCCGGAATCGCCGGCATGTCGCCGCGCCAGACCGAACGGCTTTTTGCCCGCTATCTCAACACCACGCCGATGGGGTTCTATACCCGCCTCAGGCTCGACCGCGCCCGTGGCCTCTTGATGCAGACCGAGCTTTCGGTGACCGAGGTTGCCGTCGCCTGCGGCTACCGGTCGATGTCGCATTTCGCCAAGGTCTACCGCGCGGCCTTCGGCCACCCGCCGCGGCGGATGCGCGCCGTCGCCTGACGACCGGCACGGCACGCTGGAACGGGCGCGCCGCCGGGGCTAGACTTGGTGCGGAGGTGGCGCATGGCCGGGCTGACCCGTTTCCACGAGGCGCAGGAGAACGTCTGGCCCGTCGCCCTGGCGGAACTGCGCGCCGGGCGCAAGGCAACCCACTGGATCTGGTTCATCTTTCCGCAACTCACCGCACTCGGACGCTCGGCGACCGCGCTCCACTACGGGATCGCCAACCTTGCCGAGGCGTGCGCCTACCTGGCGGACCCGGTCCTCGGTGCCCGGCTCGACGCCTGCGCCGAGGCGGTGCTTCTTCATGCGGGCGAACGCCCCGAGGCGATCATGGGCACGGTCGACGCGCTGAAGCTGCGATCCTCGGCCACGCTTTTCGCGCTGGCGGGGAAAGGCACCGCGACGGGGACGCGGATGCAGGCGATCCTCGAGCACTTCTACGGCGGGCAACCCTGCCCTCTCACGCTGGCGCATCTGGAACAGGATGGCCGCTCCTGAGGGCGGCGACCCGGGCCTTCACGCAACCGGCATCCGCGCCTCGACCATGCCGGCATACCAGCTCGACCCGAAGGGAATCGCGCTGTCGTCGAAATTGTAGGCCGGGTGGTGCACCATCGCGGTGTCGCCGTTGCCGAGGAAGATATAGGCGCCGGGGCGTTCGTTCAGCATGAAGCTGAAGTCCTCAGCCCCCATCAGGGGCGCCGTGTCGGTGTCCACCCTGCCGGAGACGGCGCGCGCCACCTCTGCGGCAAAGCCGGTGTTCTCGGGCGTGTTCATCGTCACCGGATAGCCGCGGCGGTAGTCGACCGAGGCGGTCGCGCCGAAGGCCGTCGCAGTCATCTCGCAGATCGCCCTGACGCGCGCCTCGACGAAATCCTGCACCGCCGGGTCCATCGTCCGCACCGTGCCACGCATCGCCACGGTCTGCGAGATGACGTTGTGCGCCACGCTCTCGCTCTGGACGCTGCACACCGAGACCACGACCTGCTTCAGGGGATCGACGTTGCGCGAGGCGATCGACTGGAGCGCGATCACGATATGGGCGGCGACCAGCGCCGAGTCGATGCATTCGTGGGGCTTTGCGGCGTGGCCGCCCTTGCCGGTGACGATGATGTCGAACTGGTCGGCCGCGGCCATCATCGCGCCGGGGCGGATGGCGAACGCGCCCACCGGGATGCCGGGCATGTTGTGCATCCCATAGACCTCCTGGATGCCGAAGCGTTCGATCATCCCGTCCTGGACCATCTCGCGCCCGCCGCCGCCGCCTTCCTCGGCGGGCTGGAAGATCAGCACCGCCGTGCCGTCGAAGTTGCGCGTCTCGGCGAGATATTTCGCCGCGCCGAGAAGCATCGCGGTATGCCCGTCATGGCCGCAGGCATGCATCCTGCCCTCGACCTTCGAGGCATAGTCGAGCCCGGTCGCCTCGCGGATCGGCAGCGCGTCCATGTCCGCCCTGAGCCCGATCACCCGGCCCTTCGTGTCGGTCCGGCCGCGGATGACGCCGACCACGCCGGTGCGGCCGATTCCTTGCACCACCTCGTCGCAGCCGAAGCCGCTGAGAAGCCCGGCCACCTTACCCGCGGTCCGGTGCACCTCGAACAGCAGCTCGGGGTTTTCGTGGAAATCCCTGCGCCAGGCGGTGATCTCGGGCAGAAGCTCGGCGAAACGGTTCTTGACGGGCATGGACGGGCCTTTCGTGCTGGTTCCGGCGCGGTCGGGCCGGCCTGAGACGATGGTCGGCCAATCGCTGGGACTTCGCAAGGGCGTCCCGGCGTCAGGACCTGTCGCGGAGCCCGTACCAGGCATAGGCGAAGGGCAGGATCAGCCGCCGGGCGGTTCCGAAGGGGAAGCGGGCGGGCGGGCGCGCCATGACCGCGGGCACCCGCCCCTCTCCCGTTGCGAGCCGCGCCAGAAGCCGTCCCGACCAGGTGCCGAGCGCCACCCCGTTGCCGTGCCAGGCAAAGCCCGCCCAGGCGTTGTCCCAGTCGCCGATCGGGCCGACATAGGGCGTGAGCGGGCGGGTCAGGCAGACGAAGCCCGACCAGAAATGCGGCGTCTCGACCGCGGCCCAGGCGGGGAACATCGCCCCGAAATCGGCGCGCGCGCGGGCGCGCATCGCTTCCTGCGCCGCGGGCGCCGCGCTGGTCCCGCCGCGGACCCCGAAGAGAAAGCGGCGGTTCGGCATCAGCCGGAAATAGTGCAGGAGATTACGCGTGTCATAGGCCATGCGCTGCGAAGACCAGCCCTGCCGGGCGATCTCGGCGTCGGTCAGTTCCCGCGTCACGAGGATCGCCGACTGCGTCGGCAGGTAGCGGCCCGCCATCCAGTCCGGCACATCCTCGGAGGAATAGCCGTTGGTCGCCACGATGAGCTTCTTCGCCAGAAGCCGGCCGCGCGGGGTTCGCAGCACGAAGTCGCCGCCCTCGCGCCCGATCGCCTCGACGGGCGAATTCTCGTAGATCCGCGCCCCTTCCGCCTTCACCGCCGCGCCAAGGCCAAGGGCATATTTCAGCGGATTGAGCGCGAATCCCAATTCCATGCTCAGCCCGCCGTGAAACCGCGTCCCGCCCATGCCCAGGGCGGCAAGATCGGCCGGGCCGAGGAGTTCCGCCCTGACGCCATAGTCGCGCCTGACCTCCGCCAGCTCGTCCCTGAGGATGGCGAATTCGCGTGCCGAATGGGCAAGCGCCAGCTCGCCCTCGTGCGAATGCGCATCGGCGTCGATCGCGTAGCGGTCGAGGATTTCGGCCACGGAAGCGGGCGTTTCCTTCTGCACGCCATGCCATTCGTCAAGCCCGGCCCGGCCGAACCGCCGCAGGAGCGTGGCGCCGCTGGCCTTGGTGCCGCCGATCGAGGCGAAACCGCCGTTCCGCCCCGAGGCGCCCCAGCCGATGCCTTCGGCCTCGACGACGGCCACGTCGGCGCCGGCATCGCGGGCAAGGTGCAGCGCCGCCGACAGGCCGGTATAGCCGGCGCCGAGCACCGCCACATCGGCGCGCACATCGCCCTCGACCGCCGCCCCGCGCGGGGGCCGGGCGACGGTCGTGTCCCAGTAGCAGCGCTCGACCGGGCCTTGCGAATAGCCGTGATCCTCGTAGATGCGCCGCACCTCAGGTTCCCATTGCCCGGACCGCCGCCTGTTCGTCGGCGCGCTGCTTCGCGATCGCCCGCTTGGACAGGAGCGAGGTCGTGATCACGCCCACCGTCACGATGGAGATCATGATGGTCGAGAGCGCATTGATCTCGGGGCTGACCCCGAGCCGGACCGAAGAGAAGATCTTCATCGGCAGCGTCGTCGAGGAGGGGCCGGCCGCGAAGGAGGCGATCACCAGGTCGTCAAGCGAGAGCGTGAAGGCCAGAAGCCAGCCCGAGATCACCGCCGGGGCGATGATCGGCAGCGTCACCGAACGGAACGCGTCGAACGGCGTGCAGCCGAGGTCGAGTGCCGCTTCCTCCAGCGACTTGTCGAAGGTCACGAGCCGCGAGGAGACCACGACCGAGACATAGCACATCGTGAAGGTCGTATGCGCGAGGATGATCGTGGTGACGCCGCGGTCGAGCCCGACGGCGATGAACAGGAGCAGCATCGCCAGGCCGGTGATGACCTCCGGCATGACGAGGGGCGCATAGATCATGCCGGAAAACAGCGTCCGCCCCGCGAAGCGCCCGGCGCGGACCAGCACATAGGCCGCCATCGTCCCCAGCACCGTGGCGAGCGTCGAGGAGGCGACGGCCACCTTCAGCGTCACCCAGGCCGCATCGAGGAACGCCTGGTTGTGCAGAAGCTCGCCATACCACTTCGTCGAGAACCCGGCCCAGACGGTCACGAGCTTCGACGCGTTGAAAGAGAAGATGACGAGGATCACCATCGGCAGGTAGAGGAACGCGAACCCGAGTGTCAGCGAGGTCGCGTTGAACCAGGAAAAGCGACGGTTCATTGGCCGGCCTCCCGCTGCTTCTGCTCGTTGCGCTGGAACAGCACGATCGGGATGATGAGGATCAGGAGCAGCACCACCGCCACCGCCGAGGCCACCGGCCAGTCGCGGTTGGCGAAGAACTCGTCGTAGAGCGTCTTGCCGATCATCAGCGTCTGCGTGCCGCCGAGCAGCGAGGGGATGACGAACTCGCCGATCGCGGGAATGAACACCAGGAAGCAGCCGGCGATGACGCCGGGCCGCGACAGCGGGAAGGTGACAAGCCAGAAGGCCTGGAACCGCGAACAGCCGAGATCCTCGGCCGCCTCGATCAGCGAGACGTCGAGCTTCTCCAGCGCCGAATAGATCGGCAGGATCATGAACGGCAGATAGGCGTAGACGATGCCGATATAGACCGCGGTGTTGGTGTTCAGGATCGTCAGGGGGCTGTCGATGAGGCCGGTCGACATCAGGAACTGGTTGAGAAAGCCTTCGTTCGACAGGATGCCGATCCAGGCATAGATGCGGATCAGGAACGAGGTCCAGAACGGCAGGATCACCAGCATCATCAGCGTCGGGCGCCATTCGTCGGGCGCCTGCGCCATGCCGTAGGCGATCGGATAGCCCACCAGAAGCGTGATGAAGGTCGAGATCAACGCGATCTTCAGGCTGGAGATATAGGCGGTGATGTAAAGCGGGTCGGAGGCGAGGAAGGTGAAGTTCTCGACGTCGAGATCGGCGAAGAACGCCTTCACCCCCGCCCAGCCCTCGGCGAGGTCAAGCACGGGCGTGTAGGGCGGGATCGAGATCGCCGTGTCCGAAAGCGCGATCTTCAGCACGATCCCGAAGGGGACCAGGAAGAACAGCAGGAGCCAGAGATAGGGCGTGGCGATGAGGAAGAAGCGGCGCGGATTCATGGCCCCTCCCCCTCAGCGCAGAAGGATGACGCCGGCCGTGTCCGTGAAGGACAGGAAGACCTTGTCGTCCCAGGTGATGTCGCGCCGCGCCAGGCGGCGTTCGTTGGCGACCTGCGCCTTGATCATCCGGCCGCCCGCGACCTCGACCGTGTAGGTGGAGATGTTGCCGAGATAGGCGATGTCGCTCACCTTGCCCTCGATCACGTTGGCGCGGTCCGTCGGCCTGCTGGTTGCGATCGCCACCTTTTCGGGCCGGATCGCGAAATGCACCTTGGTGCCCTGTTCTATCCTCTCGTTCGACGTGGCCATGATGTCGGGCTGGCCCTCGGCCCAGGCAATTGCGTATTTGTCGTCGCCCTTGCGCGTCGCCCGCCCCTCGACGATGTTCACGTCGCCGATGAAGTCCGCCACGTAAACCGAGTTGGGATTTTCATAAATCCGGTCCGGCGTGTCGACCTGGATCATCCGCCCGTGGTCCATGACCGCCACGCGGGAGGCCACCGTCATCGCCTCCTCCTGGTCATGGGTCACGATCAGGAAGGTGGTGCCGGTCTTTTCCTGGATGTCCATCAGCTCGAACTGGGTGTCCTGCCTGAGCTTCTTGTCAAGCGCGCCCAGGGGTTCGTCGAGCAGCAGGAGCTTCGGCGCCTTGGCGAGAGAGCGCGCCAGCGCCACCCTCTGGCGTTGGCCGCCGGAGATCTGGTGCGGCTTTCGCTTGGCGAACTTTTCCAGCCGGGTGAGGCGCAGCATCTCCTCCACCCGCGCCGGAATCCTGTCCTTGGGCATCTCCGACCGGCGCAGGCCGAAGGCGATGTTGTCCCAGACCGTGAGGTGCGGGAAAAGCGCGTAGCTCTGGAACATCATGTTGGTTTCGCGCTTGTTCGGCGGGATCGGCGCAAGGTCCACCCCGTCGAGCAGGATCTGCCCCTCGGTGGGCTTCTCGAAGCCTGCGAGCATCCGCATCAGCGTGGTCTTGCCGCAGCCCGAAGGCCCGAGCAGCGCGAAGAACTCGCGCCGGAAAATGTCGATCGTGATGCCGTCGACCGCCACGAACTCGCCGAATTTCTTGGTGACGTTCTGGAACCGGATCAGCGGCTTCTCGTTCGGATCGTTCCAAGGTGCAAAGACGGGCCTCTGGGCGGGCTGGGCCATGATTTTTCCCTCGTCCTGTGAAAAGCCCCGCACCTCAGGGGGTGCGGGGCGTATGAACCGTCCGGTCTCAGGTGCCGGACTTGATCTTGGTCCAGAGCCGGTTCACATCGCGGTTGACCTTCGGATCCCACGGCGACGTCGTGTAGAGATGCGACAGCGTTTCCTCGTCCGGATAGATCGAGGGATCGCCGATCACATCCTCGTTGAGGAACTCCTGGGCGGCCTTGTTGCCGCTGGCGTAATAGACGTAGTTGGATGCCGCGGCCGAATTCTGCGCGTCCATCATGAAGTTGATGAACTTGTGCGCGGCGTCCGGGTTGGGCGCATCCGCCGGGATGGCGAGCTGGTCGAACCACATCAGCGCGCCTTCCTTCGGGATGTTGTAGACGATCTCAGCGCCGTTGCCGGCCTCGACCGCGCGGTCGCGCGCCTGGAGGATGTCGCCCGACCAGCCGTAGGCGACGCAGATGTCGCCGTTGGCCAGCGCGTTGATGAATTCCGAGGACTGGAATTTCTGCACGTAGGGGGCGACGGCGGCAATCACCGGCTCGGCCTTGGAGATCGTCTCCATGTCCTGCGCGTCGGGATTCTCGCCAAGATAGGCCAGCGCGGCGGGGATCACCTCGGAGGGCGTGTCGAGGAAGTGCACGCCGCATTGCGACAGCTTCTCCATGTTCGCCGGATCGAAGATCAGCGCCAGGGAGTTGATCGGGGCATCCTCGCCCAGCACTTCCTTGACCTTGGCCACATTGACGCCGATGCCGGTGGTGCCCCACATGTAGTTGACGGAATATTCGTTGCCCGGGTCGTATTTCGCCACCCGCTCCGAGATCAGGTCCCACATGTTGGCGAGGTTCGGCAGCTTCGACCTGTCGAGCTTCTGGAACACGCCGGCCTGGATCTGGCGCTGGAGGAAGCTTCCGGTCGGCACCACGACGTCATAGCCCGACCCGCCGGCCAGGAGCTTGGTTTCGAGGATCTCGTTGGAATCGAACACGTCGTAGACCAGCTTGATGCCGGTCTCCTGCTCAAACTTCGCCAGGAGCGACTCGTCGATATAGTCCGACCAGTTGTAGACATGGACCTCCTCGGCCCCCGCGACGCCTGCGGCCAGAAGGGCCGCGGCAGCCGTCATCATTCCTTTGAACTTCATAGTACCTCCTCAGTCGGCTGGAGTGGCCAGCCCGATCCATGCGACGGTCTGATTGCGATGGCCGCCTCGTGTGACACCATTTTGATCAAATTTCTCGACTCATTTCAACATGGCTTTTCCGCGACGCGCAATCTATTATGAAGTTACGGATTTTCGCACCTCCCCTGTCAAGGAACGGGAATGAAAAACATTCGTGAGAATGACGATTCGCACAGGAAGGTTCCCAGTCACGAGGTCACCTACTGCCGCCTGCGCGACATGATTCTGTTCGGCCAGCTCGCCCCCGGCCAGCCGGTGACGATCCAGGGCCTGACCGCGATGCTCGGGGCCGGCATGACGCCGGTGCGCGAGGCGATCCGCAAGCTGACCGCCGAGGGGGCGCTCGAACTTCAGGGCAACCGCAGGGTCTCGGTCCCGCAACTGACCGTCTCGCAACTCGACGAGCTTGCCTTTGCCCGTCTCACCATCGAGCCGCAGCTCGCGCACATGGCGGCGGAGCGGCTGAGCGGCAAGGACATCGCCGAGCTTGCCAAGATCGACGGCGACATCGACCAGGCCATCGTCGCGGGCGATGTCCAGCGCTACCTGATGAACAACTACCGCTTCCACGTCACGCTCTACGAACTCGCGAACGCGCCGATCCTTCTGTCGATCGCGCATTCGCTCTGGCTGCGCTTCGGCCCCTCGCTGCGGGTGGTCTGCGGCCGCTACGGCACCTCGAACCTTCCCGACCGCCACGGCGAGGCGCTGGCGGCGATGCGGTCGGGCGATGCCGGGGAAGTGGCCGAAGCGGTGAAGGAAGACATCACCCAGGGGATCGACCAGGTCCGGCTGTCGCTCGGCGCGTAGGAATTTGATCAAATTCTGTTGACACCAGGCATTTTGATCATATCCTGAGAGGCGAGTCATGGCCTGCGCCGCCGTGCCGCGCGATCGCTCCGCCGGCGCCCGGCAGGCGAGGAAGGCGCATGACCGCCACCGCCGCCCGGCCCGAACGACGCGAGAGACGCCATGACCCGGATCACCAACCCCATGCCGACGAAGGAGCTTCAGGCGCTGGACGCCGCCCATCACATGCACCCGGTCACCGAGGACGCGGCACTGGCGAAGAAGGGCGCGCGGATCATCACCCGCGCGAACGGCGTCTGGCTGACCGACAGCGAGGGCAACCGGATCCTCGACGGCATGGCCGGGCTCTGGTGCGTCAACGTCGGCTACGGCCGCAAGGACCTCGCCGAGGTCGCCGCGCGCCAGATGGAAGAACTGTGCTATTACAACACCTTCTTCCAGACCAGCCACGTGCCCGCCATCGCGCTCGCCGCGAAGATCGCGGAACTTGCGCCGGGTGACCTGAACCACGTGTTCTACGCCGGCTCGGGGTCGGAGGCGAACGACACCAACATCCGCCTCGTCCGGCGCTACTGGGAGGTGAAGGGCAAGCCCGAGAAGACGATCATCATCAGCCGCAGGAACGCCTACCACGGCTCGACGATGGGCGGCGCCTCGCTCGGCGGCATGTCGGGGATGCACGCGCAGGGCGGCCTGCCGATCCCCGGCATCGTCCACATCGGCCAGCCGCACTGGTATGCCGAGGGCGGCGACATGACGCCCGAGGCTTTCGGCCTGCTCCGCGCGCGCGAGCTTGAGGCGAAGATCGAGGAACTGGGCGCCGACCGCGTCGCCGCCTTCATCGGCGAGCCGATCCAGGGCGCCGGCGGGGTGATCGTGCCGCCGGCGACCTACTGGCCGGAAATCCAGCGCATCTGCGACGCATACGGCATCCTTCTCATCGCCGACGAGGTCATCACCGGCTTCGGCCGCACCGGCAACTGGTTCGGCAGCCAGACGATGGGCATCCGCCCGCACATCATGACCATTGCCAAGGGCCTGTCCTCGGGCTACGCACCGATCGGCGGCTCGGTCATCTGCGACGAGGTCTACGACACCGTCGCGGGCTCGGGCGACGACTTCAACCACGGCTACACCTATTCTGGCCATCCGGTCGCGGCCGCGGTGGCGCTGAGGAACCTCGAGCTGATCGAGGAGGAGAACATCCTCGATCACGTCAGGAACACCGCCCATCCCTACCTGATGGAACGCTGGCAGGCGCTCACCGACCATCCGCTGGTCGGCGAGGCGAAGCTCGTGGGCCTGATGGGCTCGATCGCGCTGACGCCCGACAAGGAAACCCGCGCCGCCTTCGCCACGCCCGCGGGCACCGTCGGCTACCGCTGCCGCGAACGCTGCTTCGCCAACAACCTGGTGATGCGCCATGTCGGCGACCGCATGATCATCTCGCCGCCCCTGGTGATCACGCCGGCCGAGATCGACGTGCTGATCGAGCGCGCGACGAAATCGCTGGATGAATGCTATGCCGGCCTGAAGTCCGACGGGCTTCTCGCCGCGGCGTGATGGCGGCCCGATGGCCCGGCTCGACGTCCTCACCGCCAACGACCGGGCCGGGGAATACCCCCGGTCCTGGTATGCCGAGACGGCGGCACCCCTGCCCCTCTTCCCGCCGGCGGCCGGCGAGATGCGCGCCGAGGTCTGCATCGTCGGCGCGGGCTTCACCGGGCTTTCGGCAGCACTTCACCTCGCTCGGCGCGGCTATGACGTGATCCTGCTCGACGCCCACCGCGTCGGCTGGGGCGCTTCGGGCCGGAACGGCGGCCAGGTCGGCACCGGCCAGCGGCTCGGCCAGGAGGAACTGGAGCGGCTCGTCGGCCCCGACCACGCCCGCGCGCTCTGGGATCTTGCGCAGGAGGCGGTGGCGCTGACCAAGGCGCTCGCCGCCGAACATGCGCCGGAGGCCGGCTGGGCGCCCGGCATCATCCACGCCTGCCACCGCCCCCGTCTGGTGCCGCATGCCCATGCCTACGCCGAGAAGATGGCGCGCGACTACGGCTACGACCTGATCCGCCCGCTCGGGCGCGAGGAGATGCGCGCGCTCGTCGGCTCGCCGGCCTACCACGGCGGCGACATCGACATGGGCGGCGGCCATCTTCACCCGCTGCGCTATGCGCTCGGCCTTGCCCGCGCCGCGGCGACGGCGGGCGTGCGCATCCACGAACATTCCACCGTCCGGCGGATCGCAGAGAGCGATCCCGCCCTGGTGGAAACCGAATCCGCACGCATTTCCGCGCGCCATGTCGTACTCGCCTGCAACGGCTACCTCGGCGCCCTCAACGCCCGGACCGCCGCCCGGATCATGCCGATCAACAACTTCATCGTCGCGACCGAGCCGCTCGCCCCCGAGGTGCGCAAGGCCGTGCTCGGCGCCGACCATGCCGTCGCCGACACCAAGTTCGTGATCAACTACTTCCGCCTCTCCGAGGACGACCGCCTTCTCTTCGGCGGCGGCGAAAGCTACGGCTACCGTTTTCCCGACATCGCCGGGCTGGTGCGGAAGCCGATGCTGGAAATCTTCCCCCAGCTCCGGGGTACCCGGATCACCCATGCCTGGGGCGGCACGCTGGGCATCACCCTGAACCGGATGCCGCATTTCGAGCGGCTGAGGGGCAACATCCTCACCGCCTCGGGCTATTCGGGACATGGCGTGGCGCTTGCCACGCTCGGCGGCAGGCTCGCCGCCGAGGCGATCGCCGGCCAGGCGGAGCGCTTCGACCTGATGGCGCGGGTGCCGACCCGCCCCTTTCCCGGCGGCACGGCGCTGCGCTGGCCGCTTCTGGTGCTGGCGATGGCCTGGTTCTCGCTCCGCGACCGGCTCTGAGCGGCAAGGCCGGGGGCCAGCCCCCGGACCCCCGGGGTATTTCCGCAACGAAGAAGCATAGAGTACCCCGACCGGCTCAGGCCCCGGGCTTCTTCGTTGTCCAAATACCCCCCGCGGAGCGCGCGCCGAGAGGGGCTCGATGCCCCTCGAAGGTGCCCTTCCCCGCTCAGAGCGCCGGGCCGAGCTCGATCGGCGAGCCGTCCGAGAACCGCCCGAAGCGGAAGCGGGAGAGATCGTGGCCGGGCGCGCGCGCCTCGACCAGATCGGCGACCACCCGCCCCACCCCCGGGCCGATGCCGAAGCCGTGGCCGGACATGCCGGTGGCGACCGTCAGGCCCGGCAGCGCCGCGACATGGTCGATCACCGGCACGACGTCGGGCATCGTGTCGATCATCCCCGCCCAGGCGGTGCGGATCGCCGGCCGGCCAAGCGCCGGGAAGGCCGCGCCGAAGCGCGCCCGGAGCCGTTCGACCTCGGCCCGGTTCGGCGCCGGGTCGAGCACGCGCATCCGCTCGAACGGGCTTTCGCGATCGGCCGCCCAGCGCCGCGGCGTGCCCCATGCGTCGGGGTAGTGACGCGGCGCCGCGGGCAGGAAGCGGGTGCCGGTGATGTCGTTGCGGATCTGGGTCCGGAATGGCCAGAGGTGGCGGAAGGCATCCGGCCCGATGAAGAATTCGTGGAAATGGCCGGGGGCAAGGGTATAGCCGCCGTCCTCGCGCCGGCGGAAGGCGAAGTGTCGGTCGGCCGCCGCACCCGCCCAGACCTCGGGCAGCGGGTCGGTCGCGGCCACCGTGGCGCGGACCGAAAGCTGCGGCAGCCTCACGCCATGCGCGCGGGCCAGAAGCGAGGACCAGGCGCCGCCCGCCAGCACCACCCGCTCGGCGCGGATGCGCCCGGCTTCGGTCACCACCCCGGCCACCCTTCCGCCGGCGATGTCGAGTGCGCGCACCGCGCAATCCTCGCGGACCGCCACGCCCCTTGCGGCGAGCGCCCCGGCGATCAGCGGCACCGCGACCCAGGGCTCGGCGCGCGCGTCGGACGGGGTCAGGAGCCCGCTGGTCCAGCCGGCAGCGTTGGGCAGCATCGTCGCGACCTCGGCCGCGGTCAGAAGCCGCGTGTCGAGCCCGTGGGCGCGGGCATGGACCATCCAGCCCTCGTGGCGGGCGGTGTCGGCGGTTTTTCCCGCAAGGTAGAGCACCCCCGTCTGGCGGAAGCCGAGGTCGGCGCCCACCTCGGCGCCGAGCCCCTTCCAGATCGACAGCGCCTCGATCATCAGCGGCAGTTCGGCCGGATCGCGGCCCTGCTGGCGGACCCAGCCCCAGTTGCGGCTCGACTGTTCACCGGCGATGCGGCCCTTCTCGCAGAGGACCACCCGCACGCCGCGCCGGGCGAGGAACCAGGCCGCCATCACCCCGATGACGCCGCCGCCGATGACCACGACATCGGCCGCGTCGGGCAGGGGGCCGGTGAACCGGGCGGGGCTGTCGGCGCGGATCGGGAAGGTCATCGGGCAAGCTCCGCGACAAGGGTCTGCATGAAGTGCCAGCCCGCCTCGAACTGGGTCATCTCGATGTATTCGTCGGCCTGATGCGCCTGGGCAATGTCGCCCGGACCGCAGATGACGGTGGAAAAACCCGCCCGCTGGAAGAACCCAGCCTCGGTGCCGTAGCTCACGACATGGGTGCCGTTGTCGCCGGTGATCGCGCGGGCGAGCGCCTCTGCCCTGCCGTCCGCCTCGGGCACCAGGGGCGGCACGTCGAAGCTGCGGGTGAATGTGATCGCCGCCTCCGGCCGGACCGCCCTCATCCCCGCCTCGACCTCGGCCACCTTCGCCTGCCAGGCGCGGGCCCAGTCCTCGGGGTTCTCGCCCGGCACGACGCGGAAATCGAGCCCCATGATGCAGTGCTCGGCGGTGATGTTGTGCGCGGTGCCGCCACTTATCTGGCCCACATGCACCGTCGTCCAGGGCGGGTCGAAGGCCGCGGCGAGCGGCCCCGGCGGCTTCGACCGGTTGGCATCGTTCTGCGCGTTCGCCCAGTCGATCAGCTTCGCCGCCTCCATCACCGCGTTGACGCCCCGGTGCATCATCGAGGAATGGACCGGGAAGCCCCTGACCGCGGTGTCGAACCCGAGCCCGCCCTTGTGGCCCGTCACCACCTCCATCCGCGAGGGTTCGCCGACGATCACCGCCGCCGCGCGCGGGGCTTTCGCGGCGATCTCGGCCACCATCGGCAGGCAGCCCATGCAGCCGATCTCCTCGTCAATCGACAGTGCGATCTGCAGCGGCCGCCGCACCCCCGCCTTCAGCGCCAGCGGCACCGCCGCAAGCGCCAGCGCCACGAACCCCTTCATGTCGCAGGTGCCGCGTCCGTAGAGCCGCCCGCCCCTTTCGGTCACGCGCCAGGGATCGGTCGCCCAGCCCTGCCCCTCGACCGGAACCACATCCGAGTGGCCTGACAGGACCACCCCGCCGGCAACCGCAGGACCCGCCGAACACCACAGATTGGCCTTGCTGCGCCCGGAGTTCCAGACCCTGTGGGCCGCGACGCCGTGGCCCGCGAGATAGTCCTCGGCCCAGTCCACAAGGGCGAGGTTGCTGTCGCGGCTGACCGTCGGGAACGCCACCAGCGCCTCGAGAATCCTGCGTGCCTCGGCGATGTCGGTCATCCGTTCCCCCGGCCTGGTCCCGGCCCGTCCCCGTCCTGCCGCACTCCCGCAGCCGTCGCGGCGAGCCTGACCGGCCGGCGGGGAATGGTCAAGGCCCGGCACCCGGCCGGCAGGGGCTGGACGATTTGGGTGTTGCCGGATCGGTGAAAAATGCTGACACTTGGACGAAACGCCGAGCGACCGGGAACGAACCGGGCCGGAACGGGAGCGGATGGAAAGTCCGACTGGGGAGCTGTCGATGCCCGATGGGGCCATGCCCGTCCTTGATGTCAAGGGCCTGAAGACGGTCTTTCGCACGCGCGGCGGCGAGGTGCACGCCGTCAATTCCGTCAGCTTCGACCTGAAACCTGGCGAGCTTCTGGGCGTGGTGGGCGAAAGCGGCTCGGGCAAGTCGGTGACGATGATGTCGCTGATCGGGCTGCTGCCCTCTCCGCCCGCCGACGTGCGCGGGGGCGAGGTGCTGTTCGGCGGCGAGGATTTGCTGAAATGCTCGCCCGATCACCTCCGGGCGGTGCGGGGAGCCGACATCGGCTTCATCTTCCAGGATCCGATGACCTCGCTCAACCCGGTGTTCACCGTCGGATTCCAGATCATGGAGCCCTTGCGCCGGCACATGGGCCTCGGCAAGGCCGCGGCGCGCAACCGGGCGCGGGAGCTGCTGGATCTGGTCGGCATCCCCGACGCGCGCCGCCGGCTCGACGACTATCCCCACCAGTTCTCGGGCGGGATGCGGCAGCGGGTGATGATCGCCATCGCGCTGGCCTGCGACCCCAAGGTGCTGATCGCCGACGAACCAACGACCGCGCTCGACGTCACCATCCAGGCGCAGATACTCGAGCTTGTCCGCGACCTCCGCGAGAAGCTCGGCATGGCGATCGTCTGGATCACCCACGACCTTGGCGTGATCGCCGGGATCGCCGACCGGGTGATCGTGATGTATGGCGGCCAGATCGTCGAGCAGGCCCCGGCGCGGGAGCTCTTCCATCATCCCCGACACCCCTACACGCGCGCACTTCTGAAGACCGTTCCCTCGGTCCGTGGCGCCCGCGAGGCGAAGCTGAACGTGATCGAGGGCCAGCCGCCGATCCTGATGGCCGCGCCGTCGGCCTGTTCCTTCCGTGCCCGCTGCCGCCATGCCTTCGACCGCTGCGCCCGCGAGAATCCCGCCCGGCGCCCGGTCGGGGCGGGCCATGACGTCGCCTGCTTCTGGGACCCGGCACCGGGGACCGGCGATGCCTGATGCCGCCGGACCCCGCAAGCTGATCGAGGTCCGTGGCCTCAGCATGTATTTCCCGATCACGGCGGGGCTTCTCAGGCGCCGTGTCGGGGACGTCAAGGCGGTCGACAACGTGACCTTCGACATTCTCGAGGGAGAGACGCTGGGCCTGGTCGGGGAATCTGGCTGCGGCAAGTCGACCTGCGGGCGGGTGATCCTCAGGCTCTACGACCCGACCGCAGGCTCGATCCGCATCGACGGGCGCGAGATCGCCGGGGCGTCGCAGTCCGACCTGCGCGCGCTTCGCCCGACGATGCAGATGGTTTTCCAGGACTCGCAGGCCAGCCTCAATCCCCGCATGACGCTGGCCGCGATCATCGGCGAGCCGCTGGCAGAGCACGCGCGGCTGGGGAAGGCCGAAAAGCTCGGCCGGATCTACGAGCTGATGGATGCGGTCGGCCTCAACCGCGGTTTCGCCAATCGCTACCCGCACGAGTTTTCCGGCGGCCAGCGCCAGCGCATCGGCATCGCCCGCGCCCTCGCGCTCAACCCCAGGTTCATCGTCTGCGACGAGCCGATCGCCGCGCTCGACGTCTCGATCCAGGCGCAGGTGGTGAACCTGCTCGAGGAGCTTCAGGACCGGCTGGGCCTGACCTATCTCTTCATCAGCCACGACCTCAGCATGGTGCGCCACATCGCCGACCGCGTGGCGGTGATGTATCTCGGCCGGATCGCCGAGCTCGGCCCCCGCGACGCGCTTTATGAAAGACCGCTCCATCCCTACACCCAGGCGCTTCTCTCGGCCGTGCCCGAGCCCGACCCCGACGTCGAGACGGCACGCCGCCGGATCATCCTGAAGGGCGACGTGCCCTCACCGGCCAACCCGCCCGACGGCTGCAGCTTCTGCACCCGCTGCCCGAAGGTGATGGAGATCTGCCGGAAGGTGCAACCCGCCTTCCGCGAGGTGGAGCCAGGCCGGTTCGCGGCCTGTCACCTTCATGCCGATACGAAAGAGACCGCCGGTGGAACGGCGGCACCCGAGGCCAGCAAGAGCATCCAACAAGGAGTGTGACATGAGACTCAAGACAGCCCTGATGAGCGCTGCCGCCGTCATCGCGACCGCCCCTGCGGCCTTCGCCGAACGCGGCGCGGACGGCCATGTGAACATCATCTACTGGCAGGCCCCGTCGATCCTGAACCCCTATCTGTCGTCGGGTACCAAGGACGTGGAATCCTCCTCGATGATCCTCGAACCGCTCGCCGGCTTCGACGAGAAGGGCGAACTGTTCCCGCGGCTGGTGGAGGAGATCCCGACGCTGGAGAACGGCGGCGTCTCCGAGGACCTGACCACGATCACCTGGAAGCTGAAGCCGGGCACCGTCTGGTCGGACGGCTCGCCGGTGACCTCGGCCGACGTGGTCTTTTCCTACGAATACTGCACCCATCCCGAAGGCGGCTGCGCCCAGGCCGCACGCTACGAGGGCATCGACAAGGTCGAGGCGGTGGACGACCTGACGGTGAAGATCACCTTCCAGGCGCCGAAGCCCAACCCCTACAACGCCTTCGTCGGCTCCACCTCGCCGATCCTGCAGAAGGCGCAGTTCCAGAACTGCCTCGGCGCGGCGGCGCCGCAGTGCACCGAGGCCAACTTCGGCCCGATCGGCACCGGCCCCTTCCGGGTCACCGAATTCACGCCCAACGACGTGATCCAGATGGAGGCGAACCCCAACTACCGCGACCCGGCCAAGCCCGCCTTCGCCACCGTCACCTTCAAGGGCGGCGGCGACGCGGCGGCGGCGGGCCGCGCGGTGCTGGAGACGGGTGAGTTCGACTACGCCTGGAACCTGCAACTCGCCCCCGACGTGCTGGCGGGGATGGAGGCGGCCGGCAAGGGCAAGGTCATCAACGCCTTCGGCACGCTGGTCGAACGGATCGAGATGAATATGACCGATCCCTCGCCCGACCTGGCCGAGGGCGAACGGTCCACCACCAAGCATCCGCATCCGATCCTCTCGGACATCAAGGTGCGCCAGGCGCTGTCGATGGCGATCGACCGCAACCTGCTGGTCGAGGTCGGCTACGGCCCGGCCGGCCGGGCGACCTGCAACCTCGTGCCTGCGCCCGAGATGTTCGCCTCCGACAACACCGGCTGCCTGACCCAGGACATCGAGGGGGCGAAGGCGCTGCTGGAGGAGGCCGGCTGGACCGACAGCGACGGCGACGGCATCCGCGACAAGGACGGCAAGAAGCTTTCGCTCCTCTACCAGTCCTCGGTCAACGCTGTGCGGCAGGACTTCCAGGCGCTGATCAAGCAGTGGTGGACCGAGATCGGCGTCGAGACCGAGCTCAAGAGCGTCGATGCCTCGGTGTTCTTCGGCGGCGATCCGGGCTCGCCCGACACGTTCCAGAAGTTCTATGCCGACGTCGAGATGTATGCCAACAACTTCGACGGCACCGATCCCGAGCCCTATCTGTCGCAGTATCTGTGCGACAAGATTCCGGGCCCCGAGAACGGCTGGCAGGGCGAGAACGTCAACCGCTTCTGCAACCCCGAGTATGACACCCTGGTGGCCGAGCTTGCCAAGACCGGCGAGATCGGGAAGCGCGCCGAGATCGCCAAGAAGCTCAACGACATGCTGACCAAGGACAGCTTCGTCGTCGTGCCGCTGGTCGACCGCGGCCGCAACTCGGCGCATTCCAACGCGCTCGGCGGGGTCGTCCTGAACACCTGGGACAGCGAGCTGTGGAACACATCGGACTGGTTCCGCGTGAAGTGACCTGACCGCGAAAGCGGGGGGCGCGGGCGCCGGGTACCGGCCCGCCCCTTCCCGCCGGCGAAACCCTGGACCGGGACGTTCGATGCTGACCTACACGATCCGACGCCTGCTGATCGCGATCCCGACGCTTCTGTTCATCAGCCTCGTGATCTTCCTGATCCTGGAGATGGCGCCCGGCGATCCGCTCGCCGACCAGCCGCTGACGGTGCCGCCCGAGGTGCGCGAGAAGATGCGCGCGGCCCTCGGCCTCGACCAGCCGGCCTGGGTGCGCTACCTGCTCTGGCTCAGGCAGTTCTTCTGGACCGAGCCGCTGCATCTTCTCGACACGATCTTAGGCACGGCGTTCGCCGATCCGGGCGGGCGGATCGTCTCCTGGCAGTTCCGGGCGCCGGCGATGGACATCATCTGGCAGCGCCTGCCGCAGACGCTCTGGGTGGTCGGCCTCGCCTATGTCATCGGCGTGCTGATCGCGCTGCCGATCGGCATCATTTCCGCCTACCGGCAGTATTCCTGGTTCGACAACCTCGGCACCTTCGTCTCGATGGTCGGCTTCTCGGTGCCCACGTTCTTCACCGGGGTGGTGCTGATCATCGTCTTCGCGGTGAAGCTGCAATGGTTCCCGTCGATCTACGACACGACGCTGAAAGTCACCGACTGGCAGAGCTTCACCCGCCAGGCGCAGCAGATGGTCATGCCGGTGGCGGTGCTGGCGCTCTTCAACGCCAGCCAGATCAGCCGCTTCATGCGTGCCTCGATGCTCGACAACCTCCAGCAGGACTATGTGCGGACCGCCCGCGCCAAGGGCATGACCGAGAAGGTGGTGGTGCTGAAGCATGTGCTGCGCAATTCGCTCATTCCGGTGGTGACGGTGATCGCGCTCGGCATCCCGACGATCTTCGGCGGCGCGATCATCACCGAACAGGTGTTCAAGGTGAACGGGCTCGGCCAGCTCCTGATCACCGCGATCTATGCCAACGACCTGCCGATGGTCCAGACGCTGGCCTTCATCTTCGCGGCGCTGACGGTGCTCTTCAACCTGATCGCCGACCTTCTCTACGGCATCCTCGACCCGAGGATCCGCTATGACTGATCTTGCCGCGCCCCAGCCCGGACCGCAGCCCGGACCGATGCCCGGTGTGGCGCCGAGGCCGCCGCGCAGCCAGTGGCGGGATGTCTGGGACCAGTTCAAGACCCATCGCGGGGCGCTGGTCGGGCTGGTGATCTTCGGCGCCATCCTGTTTGCGGTGCTGGCCGGCCCGCCGATCTGGCGGCTCGACCCGACTTATGTCGATCCGAACCCGGTCAACATGCTGAAGCTCAGGAACCAGGGGCCGAGCCTCGCCCATCCCTTCGGCACCGACCAGCTTGGCCGCGACATGCTGGCGCGCATCATGGCGGGGGGCCGGGTCTCGATCGCCGTGGGGCTGACGGCGATGCTGCTCGCGCTCTTCCTCGGCACGCTGATCGGGGTTCTTGCGGGGTTCTTCCGGCGGCTCGACGGGGTTCTCACGCCGATGACCGACCTCTTCCTGTCGCTGCCGCTCCTGCCGCTTCTCCTTCTGATGGTGACGCTCTTTCGCGAACCGCTGGGGCAGGCGCTCGGAACCGAGACGGGAATCTTCCTGCTGATCGTCGGCGCGATCGGGGTGACGAGCTGGATGCACACGGCGCGGATCGTGCGCGGCGAGGTGATGACGCTCAAGGAACGCGAATACGTGCTGGCGGCGCGCTCGATCGGCACGCCCTCACACCGGCTGGTGCTGCGCCACATCCTGCCCAACGTCATGAGTCCGATCATGGTCTCGGCGACGCTCGGCATCGCCAATGCGATCATCACCGAATCGGTGCTGTCGTTCCTCGGGCTCGGGTTCCCGCCGGACTTCCCGACCTGGGGGCGGATCCTCTACGATGCGATCGACCAGATGCAGCTCTATCCGCTGCGGGTGATCCTGCCCGGCGTCGCGATCTCGCTCACCGTTCTCAGCGTGAACTACATCGGCGACGGGCTGCGGGATGCGCTCGACCCGCGGATCCGGGGACGCTGAGCCGCCCGCCGGGGGTTTCACCCCCGGGCCACCGAGGGTATTTGGACAACGAAGAAGCCTAGTGCATGCCCTTGCGGATGCGGCGGATCATCATCCAGACGGCGAGGACGACCAGAGGCACGAGGCCGGCGGTCAGGGCGGATTTCGGCCAGTGGAGACTTTCGGCCAGCGGCATGAACAGATAGGTGGCGAGGCTGACCGCATAGTAGCTGATCGCCACGACCGACAGCCCCTCCACCGTGTGCTGGAGCCGGAGCGCGAGGTCGGCGCGGCGATCCATGCTTTCGAGAAGCTTCTGGTTCTGGGCCGAGCGTTCGACATCGACGCGGGTCCGCAGCAGTTCCCCCGCCCGCGCCGTCCGCGCCGCCATCTGCGCCAGCCGCCTTTCGGCCGACTTCACCGTGCGCATCGCCGGATCGTAGCGGCGCATCATGAATTCGCCGAAGGTCTGGCGGCCGTTGAAGCGGGTCTCGCGCAGCACCTGCACCCGCTGGTTGACCAGCGCCTCGTAGGCGCCGGTCGCGCCGAAGCGGAAGCTGTGGCGGACGGCGAGGGTTTCGAGTTCCGCCGAGATGCCGAGAAGCTGGTCGAGCGTCGCCTCGGCGCCGCGGCCCTTGTTGGTGAGGGCCGCGACCAGTTCGGAAAGCTCGGGGTCGAGCGCGTTGAGCCGGCCGGTCAGTTCCCGCGCACGCCCGAGCCCCAGCATCGACATCGCCCGGTAGGTCTCGATTTCGCAGAGCCGCTGGACGATCCGGCCGACCCGCCGCGTGCCGGTGCCGGGGCGGACGAAGACGGCAAAGCGCATCAGCCCCGCCGGGTCGATCTGGAAGTCGCCGGCGATGACCGCGGCCTCGTCGAGCACCCAGGAACAGGCGAGGCTTTCGGCGACGAACCAGTCGTCAAGGCAGGCGCGGACCTCGGCGAGGTCGTCGGGCAAGGGCTCCACCCGGATCAGGCAGGCGGCGATCCGCTTGCCCGGCGCGGCGGCGGTCCAGTCGGTCGGGAAGACCTCGGCCTCGGCCGGGTCGAAGGGGCGGGCACTGACGCCGCGGCCGAAGGCCGAATAGGTCACGAATTCGGTATGGCTTTCCCATTTCCGGTCATGCCGGCCGATCCGCGCGCCGTGATGGGTGGCCCCCTCCGGCGGATGGGCCGCGCCGTAACGGTCGAGAAGCGCGAGGAGATGGGCGCGGTCGGCGGCGCGGTCGCGGTTGTGCGCGTCCACGGGTTGCTTCACCGCGACATAGACCGCGTGGCACGGCACCTCGAGCGAGGGGAACGGCCGGGCATGAAGCTCGTTCACGAGCGGGTAGCGGAGGGGATGGTCGTCGATCATCGCGGGGGGGTGCCTGGAATTTCGCCGCAAGGTAGCGAAGCGGCGGCAAAAATCAGGCCCGCCGTGGCCGGGTGCGGGGCACACGGCGGTATACTGGCATTTCTGCAACGCCTCGGCCCGGGCAGGCGGCCCGGGCAGGCGGCGCGCGCCGGGCAGTCAGGCGAGGTGCCGGGCGAAGAAGTCGAGCGTGCGCGACCAGGCAAGCTCGGCTGCCGCGGCGTCGTAGCGCGGCGTCGTGTCGTTGTGGAACCCGTGGTTCACGCCCTCGTAGACATAGGCCTCGTAGCTCTTGCCGGCGGCCTTCAGCGCCGCCTCGTAGTCCGGCCAGCCGGCGTTGATCCGCTCGTCGAGCCCGGCGTAGTGGAGTTGCAGCGGTGCGACGATCTTCGCCACGTCCTCGACCGCGGGCTGGCGGCCGTAGAACGGGACCGAGGCGGCGAGGTCGGGGTAGGCCACCGCCAGCGCGTTGCAGACGCCGCCGCCGTAGCAGAAGCCGACCGCGCCGACCTTGCCGGTCGCCCCCTCGTGGGCGCGGAGGTATTCGTGGGCGGCGAAGAAATCGGCCATCAGCTTTGCCGGATCGAGGCCCGACTGCATCTCGCGGCCCTGATCGTCGTTGCCGGGATAGCCGCCGAGCGGCGAGAGCCCGTCCGGCCCGAAGGCGAGGTAGCCGGACTTGGCGAGCCGCCGCACCACGTCCTCGATATAGGGGTTGAGCCCGCGGTTCTCGTGCACGACGAGCACGGCGGGAAGCCTGCCCGCGGCGCCCGCCGGCCGCGCCATCAGCCCGCGGATGCGGCCGTTGCCCTCGGGGCTGTCATACTCGGCCGTCATGGTCTCGATCGCCGGATCGTCGGGCGCGACCTGCTGGGCGAGCGCGTAGTCGGGCTGCAACTGCGCGAGGATTGCGGCCCCGGTCACGCCGGCCGCGGCGAACTTGCCGGCACGCTCGATGAACTCGCGCTTCGACATCTTCCCGTGCACGTAGCCGTCGAAAATCTCGAGGATGCGGGGATCGAAGTCCGCGGCACTCTTGCGCCGCGCGGGTCTGTTCTCTGCGTTCATGGAGTCCTCCCTGGGTCGGTCAGGCAGGAGGGTAACGCATGGCGGGCGCCGCGACGGGACACAAGACGGTGACCCCGCCACGGGAGCGGGGCCACCGGAAGTGCGCCCTTACTCCAGCATCGGCAGGAGGCTGTCGACCGACTTCTTGGCGTCGCCGTAGAACATCCGGGTGTTCTCCTTGTAGAACAAGGGGTTCTCAATCCCGGAATAGCCGGTCCCCTGCCCCCGCTTCGACACGAACACCTGCTTGGCCTTCCAGCACTCCAGCACCGGCATCCCGGCGATGGGCGAGTTCGGGTCCTCCTGCGCCGCCGGGTTGACGATGTCGTTCGAGCCGATGACGATCGCCACGTCGGTCTCGGGGAAGTCCTCGTTGATCTCGTCCATCTCCAGGACGATGTCGTAGGGCACCTTGGCCTCGGCCAGAAGCACGTTCATGTGGCCGGGCAGCCGCCCCGCGACCGGATGGATGGCGAAGCGCACGTTCTTGCCCCTGGCGCGGAGCTTGCGGGTCAGTTCCGACACGGATTGCTGCGCCTGCGCCACCGCCATGCCGTAGCCCGGAATGATGATGACCGAATCCGCCTCGTTCAGCGCCGCCGCCACGCCTTCGGCGTCGATGGCGATCTGTTCGCCGGTCACTTCCATCGCCGGGCCGGTGGTATTGCCGAAACCGCCGAGGATCACGCTGATGAACGACCGGTTCATCGCCTTGCACATGATGTAGCTGAGGATCGCACCGCTGCTGCCCACCAGCGCGCCGACCACGATCAGGAGGTCGTTCGACAGCGAAAAGCCGATCGCCGCCGCGGCCCAGCCCGAATAGGAGTTCAGCATCGAGACCACGACCGGCATGTCGGCGCCGCCGATCCCCATGATCAGGTGATAGCCGATGAAGAAGGCCAGAAGCGTCATCAGGAAAAGCGCCCAGAACCCGCCGCCGTTGAGGTAGACGAGCAGGAGAAGAACGGAGAGAAGCGCCGCGCCGGCGTTGAGGAGGTGCCCGCCCGGCAGCTTCCGCGCCTTGCCGTCGACCTTTCCGGCGAGCTTGCCGAAGGCGATGATCGAGCCGGTGAAGGTGACCGCGCCGATGAAGACGCCGAGGAAGACCTCGACGCGGAGGATCGTCAGCTCCACCGGCGACTTGTGCGTCAGAACCGCCGCGAAGCCGGTCAGCGCCTGCCGCGCGGTCTCGTCAAGGCCGCCGACATGCGCCGCCTCGAGATGGGCGTTGAAGCCGATGAAGACCGCGGCGAGCCCGACGAGGCTGTGCATTGCGGCGACAAGCTGCGGCATCTCGGTCATCTGGACGCGCTGCGCGACGATCCAGCCGATGATCCCGCCGCCGATCACCAGAAGGACCGACAGCACCCAGAGGCCTGAACCCGGCCCGAGCAGCGTGGCAAGCACCGCCAGCGCCATGCCGACTATGCCATACCAGACCGCGCGTTTGGCGCTTTCCTGCCCGGAAAGGCCCCCGAGCGACAGGATGAAGAGAACCGCCGCGACGACATAGGCGGCCGTGGTGAATCCGAAGTCCATTCTCTCGGCCCCCTCTTACGACTTCTGGAACATGGCGAGCATCCGGCGCGTCACCATGAAGCCGCCGAAGATGTTGATCCCGGCCATGAAGACCGAGAGCGCCGCAAGCAGGATCACCAGGAACGAGCCCGAGCCGATCTGCATCAAGGCACCCAGGATGATGATCGAGGAAATCGCGTTGGTGACTGCCATCAGGGGCGTGTGCAGCGAATGCGAGACGTTCCAGATCACCTGGAAGCCAACGAAGACGGAAAGCACGAAGACGATGAAGTGGCTCATGAAGCTCGCCGGCGCGTAGAGACCGGCAAGCAGGATCAGCGCGCCGCCGACGCCGAGAAGCGTGACCTGGCTTCGCGTCTGCGCCCTGAAGGCCGCGACTTCCTCGGCGCGCCTCTCCTCCGGCGTCAGCTCCTTCGGCTTTTCCTTCGGCTTCTGCACCGCGATCGCCGCCACTTTCGGCGGCGGCGGCGGGAAGGTGATCGCGCCATCATGGGTGACGGTCGCGCCGCGGATCACGTCGTCGTCCATGTTGTGGCTGATGACACCGTCTTTCCCCGGCGTAAGGTCGCTCAGCATGTGCCTGATGTTGGTGGCGTAAAGCGTGGAGGCCTGCGCCGCCATCCGGCTCGGGAAGTCGGTATAGCCGACGATGGTCACGCCATTGGGCGTCACGATCTTTTCGTCCTTCACCGTCAGTTCGCAGTTGCCGCCCCTTTCGGCGGCAAGGTCGACGATGACCGAGCCGGGCTTCATCGCCTCGACCATGTCCCTGGTCCAGAGCACCGGCGCGTCGCGCCCCGGGATCAGCGCCGTCGAGATGACGATGTCCATCTCGGGCGCCAACTCGCGGAACTTCTTCAGTTGCGCCTCGCGGAACTCGGGGGACGAGGGCGCGGCATAGCCACCGGTCGCGGCGCCGTCGGTCTGGCTTTCGGAGAAGTCGAGGTAGACGAACTCCGCCCCCATCGATTCGATCTGTTCGGCCACTTCGGGGCGCACGTCGAAAGCATAGGTGATGGCACCGAGCGAGGTGGAGGTGCCGATCGCGGCAAGCCCCGCGACGCCCGCGCCGATGATCAGGACCTTCGCCGGCGGCACCTTGCCCGCCGCCGTGACCTGGCCGGTGAAGAAACGGCCGAAGTTCGACCCCGCCTCGATCACTGCGCGGTAGCCGGCGATATTCGCCATCGACGACAGCGCGTCCATCTTCTGCGCCCGGCTGATCCGCGGCACCATGTCCATCGCGATGACGGTCGCGCCGGTGGCATTGGCCTTTTCCAGAAGCTCCTTGCTCTGGCCCGGATAGAAGAAGGAAATCAGCGTCTGGCCCCTGGAAAGCCGCTTGATCTCGGCGTCGACCGGCGGGCGCACCTTGGCCACCACGTCGACTTCCTTGAAGAGCGCGGCGGCAGTCTTGACCACCTTGACGCCCGCCGCCTCATAGGCGGCATCGGAAAAGCCCGCCCTGGCGCCCGCGCCGCTTTCGATGAAGCAGTCGTGCCCCAGCTTCTTGAGCTGGAGGGCCGAATCCGGCGTCATTGCGACACGGTTCTCGCCCTCGTGGATTTCCTTCGGTGCCCCGATCTTCACTGTCTCTCCCTTTCCGGCATGTCCCCCGCAGGGTGGTGCGCCCGTTCCGTCGCGTCAGCCCCTTTGGCGCAGACTGTTACTCTGCATCGCGGCATCGTCACAACAGAAGAATCGCACCGCGACACCACAGGGATGAACGCGTGCGCCCCGGGCTACAGCCATCGCCGCACGCGCGCGGTGTAGTCGAGATAGTCCTCGCCGAAGCGCCGGCTGAGCCGCGCCTCCTCGTCGAGGATGAACCGGCGCTGGATGACGACGACGAAGATAGCGACAAGCGGCAGGGCGACGAGCGCGTCCCAGGCAAAAAGGAGCCCCGCGAGCAGGATCGCATCGGCAAGGTAGATCGGGTTCCGGCTGAAGCGGAAGACCCCGCCCTGCACCAGCGCATCGGGATCGCGCCGGGGAATGACGCTTGTCCGGGCGAGCATCATCTGCGCCGCGGCGACGATCATGAGGACCAGCGCCACGACGATCAGCAAGGCGCCGAGCCCGTCGTTGACCGGTGTGACGATCGGCAGGAAGCGCCCGATCGCGCCGCCCAGCGCGGCGAAGCCCGCCAGCCAGACCGGCGGAAAGTCGATTTCCTTGGCCATCGCGGACCTCGTGGATGTTGCACGCGACCCTATGGCGGGCCGCGCCGGGAATTCAAGAGTTACCGCTGGCGCGATGCAGGACAATTCGGGCATTGTGATGGCTGCGAACCCGCACCGGGCCGCCGGCCGCGTCCGGCCCGATCCATGCCATGATCCCGATAACAGAACGGGGACCGACGATGACGACCGACTTTTCCGCCACCCGCGCCGCCTTCGCGCTGCCCGAAGGCGTGATCTACCTCGACGGCAACTCGCTCGGGCCGCTGCCGAAGGCGGCGGCGGCGCGCGTCGCCGACTGCGTGACGAAGGAATGGGGCGGGATGCTGATCACCGCCTGGAACCGCGCCGGCTGGATCGACCTGCCGCGCCGGCTGGGCGACCGGATCGGCCGGCTGATCGGCGCCGCCCCCGGCACGGTGGTGCTGGGCGACACGCTCTCGATCAAGGTCTACCAGGCGCTCGCCTCGGCGCTCGAGCTGCGCCCCGACCGCCGGGTGATCCTGTCGGACACCGGCAACTTCCCGTCGGACCTCTACATCGCCGACGGGCTCGTCAGGACGCTCGGGCAGGGCTACGAGGTCCGCACCGTCGCGCCCGAGGCGGTGGCGGCGGCAATCACGCCCGATGTCGCCGTCCTGATGCTGACCGAGGTCGACTATCGCACCGGTCGCAAGCACGACATGGAAGCGCTGACCGCGAAGGCCCATGCCGCCGGCGCGCTGACGGTCTGGGACCTTGCCCATTCGGCCGGCGCGGTGCCGGTGGATCTGGCCGGCGCGAAGGCCGATTTCGCCGTGGGCTGCACCTACAAGTATCTCAACTCCGGCCCCGGCGGACCGGCCTTCATCTACGTCGCGCCCTATCTCGCCGCGCAGGTGCGCCCGGCGCTTTCCGGCTGGCTCGGCCATGAGGCGCCCTTCGCCTTCGATCCCGACTACCGCCCCGGCGAAGGCATCGAGCGGATGCGCGTCGGCACCCCGCCGATCCTCCAGATGGCCGCGCTCGAGGCCTCGATGGACATCTGGGACCGGGTGGAGATGGCCGATGTCCGCGCCCGTTCCATCGAACTGACCGAAGCCTTCATCCGGGGCGTCGAGGCCGCCTGCCCCGACCTCGCGCTCGCCTCGCCCCGCGACCCGGGCCAGCGCGGCAGCCAGGTCAGCTTCCGCCACCCCGAGGGCTACGCGATCATGCAGGCGCTGATCGCGCGGGGCGTGATCGGCGATTTCCGCGCCCCCGACATCCTGCGCTTCGGCTTCACGCCGCTCTACACCACGATGGCCGACGTGAAGGCCGCCGTGGCGGTGCTGGCGGAGATCATGGCCACCGGCGCCTGGGACCGTCCGGCCTTCCGGGCGCGCGCGGCGGTCACCTGAGCGGGGGCGCCGCCCCCGCACCCCCGGGGTATTTCGGCAACGAAGAAGGAGGGAGGCAATCATGGCGGAGCCCTACGATCCCGCTGCCGAAGGCGCCCGTATGTCCTTTGGCGACACCATGTCCTACGGCGACTACCTCGCGCTCGACCGCGTTCTGACGGCGCAGCAACCGCTCAGCGGGGCGCATGACGAGATGCTCTTCATCATCCAGCACCAGACCGGCGAGCTCTGGATGAAGCTGATGCTGCACGAACTGTCTGCGGCGCGTGCGGCGATCGCCGCCGACCGTCTTCAGCCGGCCTTCAAGATGCTCGCCCGCGTGGCCCGGATCATGGAGCAGCTCAATTCCGCCTGGGACGTGCTGCGCACCATGACGCCGTCCGACTACACGCGCTTCCGCGGCGCGCTCGGCGCCTCCTCCGGGTTCCAGTCCTGGCAGTACCGGCTGATCGAGTTCGCCGCCGGCAACCGGAACCTGGCGATGACGGCCCCCCATGCGCACCGGCCCGACATCACCGCCCTGCTCGAGGCCGAGCTTGCCCGGCCATCGCTCTACGACGAGGCGCTGCGCGCCGCAGACCGCGCGGGCCTTCCGGTCCCGGCGGAGGTGCTGCACCGCGACCTGCGCGCGCGATGGGCTGGCCATGATGGCGTCACCCAGGTCTGGGCACAGGTCTATGCCGACCCCGAGGCGCATTGGCCGCTTTACGAACTGGCCGAGAAGCTCGTGGATTTCGAGGATTATTTCCGCCGCTGGCGCTTCAACCACGTGACCACCGTCGAGCGCATCATCGGCTTGAAGCGCGGCACCGGCGGCACCGGCGGCGTCAGCTACCTGCGCCGGATGCTGGAGGTGGAGCTTTTCCCCGAGCTCTGGCGCCTGCGCACCGTGCTCTGACCCGCTCGGCCCGGCCCGGCGGAGTTAGCGCCGCCTTAACCCCGGCCTCGCCATGCTGCCGGCCGGGTGCGGCCGCCTTCCCGCCGCGCCCGGACCCCGAACGGCAGGAGGCGCGGCGATGCAGGCCGGCTATCTCTTATTCCTGGGCCAGGACCAAGCCTTGAACGCCGGCGACGCCATCGGCGGCGGCGCTGTCGGCTTCACCGTCCAGACCGTGCTCGGGGCCGGCCAATGGACCTGGAGCGGAACCCGCAACGGTGCCACCCACGCCAACCTGACCGAGGCGGGGCACTACTACCTCGCCACCGACGGCGGCGTCTACTTCGTGCCCGACGCCGGCACCGTCACGACGCTCTCCTCCGCCTCCGCGACCTCGGCCCCGGCGTTCTCGCCGATCACGGCGACCGCCGCGGCCGACACGATCGCCGGGACCACGGGGGCCGAGGTGATCTATGGCGGTCCGGCCACGGGCACCACCGACAACACCGCCGCCGCCGCCGGCAGCGGCAACGATTCGATCAGCGGCGGCGACGGCAATGACGTGATCTTCGCGGGCGACGGAAACGACACGGTCGCGGGCGGTGCCGGCGCGGACACGATCTACGGCGGCAGCGGCAACGATTCGATCAGCGCCGGCGACGGCAATGACGCGGTCTTCGCGGGCACCGGCACCGACACGATCATCGGCGGGGCGGGTGCCGACCTGATCGACGGCGGCGCGGGCAGCGACACCGCAAGCTATGCGGATTCGACCGCGGCCGTGAACGTCAGCCTTGCAAGCGGCGCCGGCAGCGGCGGAACGGCCGAGGGCGACGTCCTTTCCGCGGTCGAGAACCTGACCGGCTCGGACCAAGCCGACACCCTGGCGGGATCGGTCGGCGCAAACCTGATCGCAGGGGGCGACGGCGACGACACGATCACCGGGGGCGCGGGCAACGACACGCTGAAGGGCGGCGCTGGCGCCGACTTCGCCGACGGCGACGCCGGCAACGATTCGATCACCGGCGGGACCGGCAACGACACGCTCGTCGGCGGTATCGGCGCCGACACGCTCTCGGGCGGCGACGGCAACGACCTGATCCTTGGCGGCGGCGGCCATGTCGGTGTGGGCGGCACCTCGTTGCCGGGCGGCACGTTCCACGCGATCAGCCTTGGCACCTTCGCCGACATCGACCCCGACGAATCCAACGGCACGAGCGAGAATTCGGCCGCGCTTTTCGGCACCCACGGCAGCGCCACGGCACCGCTTCACGCCCGGATCGTCACCATCGGGGCGAACGACGCCAACGCCGACGGAATGATCGCCGACACCGACCGCTCCGGCACGCCCGAGACCTTCACCGTCGACGGCGCCCGCTATGCCGTCGATTCCAACCAGACCTTCCACGCGACCATCACGTTCACCGACGGCACCAGCGGCAGTTTCACCGCCATCGTCGTCCAGACGACCACCGGGCAGACCTTCCTTCTGCCGGAAAAGGAGAGCAACGCCGATCAGGTGCTGATGGCGAGCCAGCCGATCGAGTCGGTCACGCTGGTCGCCATCGAGATCGCCGACACCAACATGGCATCCGTCCGCGTCGACAGCGATTTCCAGGTGCCGGCGACCGACACCGCGGCCGATGTGATCGACGCCGGCGCGGGCAATGACACCGTCGACGGCGGCGCCGGCAACGACACGATCGACGGCGGCAGCGGCGACGATTCCCTCCTTGGCGGCGATGGCAGCGACAGCTTCCGCCTGGCCGGCACCTTCGGCAACGACACGATCATCGGCGGCGAGACGGGCGATGCCGTGCCGGGCACGTTCGCGACGGGCGACCTCCTCGACGCCTCGGCGCTGACCCGGAACACCACCCTCACCTATTCGGGGGCCGAGGCCGGAACGCTTTCCGACGGAACCTCTTCCGCCACCTTCTCGCAGGTCGAAACGGTGACGCTCGGATCCGGCGACGACACCGTCGATGCCGGCGCGGCCGGCGCCGGCGTGGCGGTCGATGCCGGCGCCGGGGCCGACAGGATCACCGGCAGCGCCGGCGCCGACACGCTTTCGGGCGGCAGGGGGGCGGACACGATCACCGGCGGCGGCGGCTCCGACGAGATTCACCTCGGCGCGGGCGACGGCGCGGCCGACACGGTCGGCCTCGGCCCGGGCGACGGCGCCGACCGCATCCACGATTTCCTCGCCCCGACGGCCAACTCCGACGGCAGCCTCACCGGGCACGACCGTCTCGACGTCTCTCATCTGACCGACGCCGCGGGCAACCCGGTCAACGCCTGGGACGTGCGGGTGACCGACACGATCGGCGACGGGACCGGCGACGCGATCCTGACCTTCCCCGGAGGCGAAAGCGTGACGCTGGTCGGCGTCGGCGCAAGCCAGGTCGACGGCGCGCGGGAACTGCACGCGTTGGGCATCCCCTGCTTTGTCCGCGGCACCCGCATCGCCACGACCCGCGGCGAGCTGCCGATCGAGGACCTGCGCGCGGGCGACCGCGTCATCACGCTCGACCACGGCGCCCGGACGCTGCTCTGGGTGGGCTCGCGCCGCGTCGTCGCGGCGGGCCCCGCCGCACCGGTCGAAATCGCCACCGGCCGCTTCGGCAACCACCGGCCGCTGCGCGTCTCGCCCCGGCACCGGATGCTGCTGTCCGGCTGGCAGGCGGAGCTCCACTTCGGCGCGCTCGAGGTGCTGGCCGCCGCCGGCCACCTCGTCGACGGCGTCACCGTCCTGCGCCGGCCGGGGGGCGAGGTGGACTATTTCCACCTTCTCTTCGACGCGCATGAAATCGTCTTCGCCGACGGTGCCGCCACCGAAAGCCTCTATCCGGGACCCGAGGCGCTCGACGCGCTCGCACCCACCCAGCGCGAGGAGATCCATGCCCTGATGCCCCTCCTCGGCGCGTCCTACGGGCCCACGGCACGACGCTGCCTGAAGGCCCACGAAGCCCTGCTTCTCGGCGGGTTCGGCCTGAAGACCCCCCGCACGATCCCCCGTGCGGCCGCGCCCGCGGCACCCCTGCTGCGCGCCGGCACCTGACCCACATTTCCCCCGGGGCGCGCGCCTGCCGCAGCGGAGCCGACCCCATCACGACCGCGTGGTCTTGCGCCTAAGCCCCAGAGGGCGCGGCACAGGGAGGGACGGTCTTCGCGGCCTGTCTTCCGGGATCGCCGCCCCGCGGACCGGGATAAATGTCCCGGCCAGAGGCGCCCTGCGCCCCCCTGTCAGGCGGTCTTCAACTGAGCGCGGGGCGAGCGGCCCCCGGCCCAGGCCCGCACCGCCGCGCCGAACGCCTCGAACAGCGGCCGCGACACCGGGTCAGAGGCGGCATTCCACTCCGGATGCCACTGCACCGACAGGGTGAAGCCGGGCGCACCGTCGACGAACAGCGCCTCGGGCGTGCCATCGTCGGCGCGGCCGTCGATGACGATGCGGCGGCCGGCGTCCTTGATCCCCTGGCCGTGGAGCGTGTTGGTCATCACCTCGGCCGCCCCGAAAAGCCGCGCGAATACGCCGCCCTCGGAAAAGCGGACCCGATGGCGCAGCGCGAATTTCTCCTCGATCGTGCCCTCGGGCGGCATCCGGTGGTTCATCCGCCCCGGCAGGTCGCGAATCTCGGGGTGGAGCGTTCCGCCCATCGCCACGTTGACCTCCTGAAACCCCCGGCAGATGCCGAGGAACGGCTGGCCGCGGTCGACACAGGCGCGCACCAGGGGCAGCGTGACCGCGTCGCGGCAGCGGTCGAAGGCGCCGTGCGCTTCGGTCGCCGGCTCGCCGTATTCCTCGGGATGGACGTTCGGGCGCCCGCCGGTCAGCAGGAACCCGTGGCATGCGTCAAGAAGTTCCTCGACACCGACAAAGCGCGGATCGGTCGGGATCAGCAGCGGCATGCAGCCCGCCACCTGCGCCACCGCGGCCGAGTTCATCGTGCCGCCGGCATGAACCGGATAGCTGTCGTTCAGGAGGCTCATGTTGCCGATGATGCCGACGATGGGCCGAGACATGCGCGTTTTCCGTCCTTTCCCCGGCCCGAGGATAGGCCCGCGGGTCGGTCAGGAAAAGCCCCGCCGCGCGCACAGCCCCCTCTGCGCCCGCGCATGGTGCGGGGCCGGGCGACGATCCCGGCGGAACCGGCGCATCGTGGACGGGGGCGCGAAAATCGGGTGCTCAGCCCGCCGCCTTCACCTCGGCCCGGCGGCGGTGCAGGATCGGCTCGGTATAGCCCGAGGGCTGTTCGCGGCCGAGGAAGACCAGATCGCAGGCGGCCTGAAACGCAGTGCCCTGATAGCCCGGCGCCATCGGCCGGTAGGCGGGATCGCCGGCGTTCTGCCGGTCCACCACCACCGCCATCCGGCGCAGCACGTCCATCACCTCGTCGCGCGACACCACGCCGTGATGCAGCCAGTTGGCGATGTGCTGGGCGCTGATCCGGCAGGTGGCGCGGTCCTCCATCAGGCCGACGTCGTTGATGTCGGGCACCTTGGAGCAGCCCACCCCCTGATCGACCCAGCGCACCACGTAGCCGAGGATGCCCTGGGCGTTGTTCTCGACCTCGCGGCGGACCTGATCGGGCGTCCACTTGCGGTAGGTGGCCAGCGGAATCTCCAGCACCGTGTCGACATGGGCCCGCCGCCCGCCGGCCTTGAGCCGTGCCTGCACCGCGAAGACATCGACGCGGTGGTAGTGGAGCGCATGCAGCGTCGCCGCCGTCGGCGAGGGCACCCAGGCGCAGTTCGCCCCGGCGCGGGGATGGGCGATCTTCTCGTCGAGCATCGCCGCCATCAGGTCGGGCGCGGCCCACATCCCCTTGCCGATCTGCGCGCGGCCGGAAAAGCCGCATTCCAGCCCGATGTCGACGTTCTGGTTCTCGTAGGCGCCGATCCAGGCCTTGCGCTTGATGAAGTCCTTGCGGCTGAAGGGCCCGGCCTCCATCGAGGTGTGGATCTCGTCGCCGGTGCGGTCGAGAAAGCCGGTGTTGATGAAGCAGACCCGGTCCTTCGCGGCGCGGATGCACTCCTTGAGGTTGACCGAGGTCCGCCGCTCCTCGTCCATGATGCCGATCTTGACGGTGTTGCGGGGCAGGCCCAGCGCCGCCTCGACCCGGGTGAAGATCTCGTCGGTGAAGGCAACCTCCTCGGGCCCGTGCATCTTCGGCTTGACCACATAGACCGAGCCCCTGACCGAATTCCGCGCGCCGCCGTCCTTCCTCAGATCGTGAATCGCGATCGCCGTGGTCACCATCGCATCCATCAGCCCCTCGAAGACCTCCGCGCCGGAGGCGTCGAGCACCGCCGGGCTGGTCATCAGGTGGCCGACGTTGCGCACCAGCATCAGCGCCCGGCCTTTCACCCCGACCTCCGACCCGTCGGGCGCGGTATAGACGCGGTCGGGGTTCAGCCGCCGGGTCACCGGCCGGCCACCCTTCTCGAACCTGTCCTCAAGGTCGCCCTTCATCAGGCCGAGCCAGTTGCCGTAGGCGGCCACCTTGTCCTCGGCATCGACGCAGGCGACCGAATCCTCGCAGTCCATGATCGCCGATACCGCGCTTTCGAGCTGCACATCGGCCAGTCCCGCCTGGTCGCGGGCGCCGATGAAATGCGCCCGGTCGAACACCAGTTCGACATGGAGCCCGTGGTTGCGCAGAAGGATCGTGTCGGGCGCCTTCGGGTTGCCGCGCCAGCCCACGAATTTCTCGGGGCTGACCAGCGGCATGTCGTCGACCAGCAGCACTCCGTCCCTGACGTGGTAACGCCGGACATCGGCGTGGCTCGCGCCCTGGATCGGGAAGGCCTCGTCGAGGAACACCCGCGCCCGCGCCACCACCCGCGCACCGCGACCCCGGTCGTAGCCGCCCGGAGGCGGAGCGGAGCCCATCGCGTCGGTGCCGTAGAGGCAATCGTAAAGGCTGCCCCAGCGGGCGTTGGCGGCGTTCAGCGCATAGCGCGCATTGGTGACCGGCACGACAAGCTGCGGCCCCGGGACGGCGGCGATCTCGGGGTCGGTGCCTTCGGTGGCGATCTCGAAGTCCGGACCCCCGGGAAGAAGGTAGCCGATTTCCGAAAGAAAGCCCTTGTAGGCCTCGTGGTCATGCGGGCGGTCGCGGTGGGCGCGGTGCCAGGCGTCGATCCTCGCCTGCAACGCCTCGCGCCGTGCCAGAAGCGCGCGGTTCTTCGGCGTGAGATCGGCGACGATCCCGGCAAACCCCTGCCAGAACCTGTCGGCTTCCACGCCGGTCCCGGGCAGCGCCCTCTCCTCGACGAAGGCCGCGAGGTCCTGTGCCACCTTGAGCCCGTACCGTTCGACCCGCATCGCCCGCCCTCCTCGCCCTTGTCCGCCACCTTCGTGAAACGCCTAGCGAAAGCCTGCCCGCGCGGCAACGCCTGCGACCACCGGATTTGATTGGAAATCCGAAAGCACTGTTCGCGACAATCAGTAAGCCATCCGACTAACTTTTCCTTGCGCGACTCGCCGGAATCAGATAGTTAGGAACTCACATAACTATCTGATGTCCGATGAACCTCGCCCCCGGCCAGCTCGACACCCTCTTCCAGGCGCTCGGCGATCCGACCCGGCGGGCGATCCTCGAACGTCTGGCGCGCGGGCCTGCCACGGTGACGGAGCTTGCCGCGCCCTTCGACATGGCCCTGCCCTCGTTCCTCGGCCACGTCCACCGGCTGGAGGCGGCCGCGCTCGTCACCACCGCGAAGACGGGGCGCGTGCGCACCGTCACCCTCGTCCCGGGGGCCTTCACCCCGGTGCGAAGCTGGCTCGACGATCAGCGCGCCCTCTGGGAGGGGCGCCTCGACCGGCTCGACGCCTATGTCCGGACCCTGGCTCAGGAAACGCGCGATGAACCTTGACCCCACCCTCGACCTTGTCCTCAAGCGGACGGTGAATGCCCCGCGGAGCCTCCTCTTCCAGTGCTGGACGCAGGAGGAGCATCTGCCGCATTTCTTCGTTCCCCGCCCCCACCGGGTGACGCAGTGCCGGCTCGACCCCCGCGTCGGCGGCGCCTTCGAGACGACATTCGACGTCGACGGCACCGAGATGCAGAACAACGGCGTCTACCTCGATCTGGTGGAGAACGAGAAGCTGGTCTTCACCGACGCCTATACCGAAGGCTGGAAGCCCGCACCCGACCCGTTCATGACCGCGATCGTCACCTTCGAGGAGGCAGGCGAAGGCCGCACGGCCTATACCGCCATCGCCCGCCACCGGTCGCCGGAGGCGGCCGAGCAGCACAAGGCGATGGGCTTCCATGACGGCTGGGGCACGGTTGTCGACCAGCTCGAGGACTATGCACGGAGGCTGATGGCATGAGTTCCGAACTCGACGACCGCACGATGGTGATCGAACGCGAGATCGCCGCACCCGTCGCCGCCGTCTGGGCGGCCTGGAGCGACCCCGCGGCGCTGCCGCGATGGTGGGGGCCGGACGGGTATTCCTGCCGGACAAGGCGGATCGACCTGCGGCCCGGTGGCGAATGGGTGTTCGACATGATCGGACCCGATGGCAGGGTCTGGCCCAACCATCACCTCTACACCCGGTTCGAGCCGGAGACGGCGATCGGCTACACGCTGCTTCGGGGCGAGCACGGGCCGCTCCACGCCGACGCCACGGCGCGGTTCGAGGATCTCGGCGACCGCACCCGCGTCACGCTGACGATGATCTTCGTCTCGGCCGAGGAATACGAGACGGCGAGGGGCTTCGGCGCGGTGGAGCTGGGTCTCCAGACGCTTGGCAAGCTCGCAGCTTACGTGGGGGCGCCCTGAGCGCGACCGCTTGCGGGGCAGGTTGCGGTGCGGCGGCGGAGGACCTAACCTCTGCCGGCGAACCAGCCCCCGAGGTCCCCGATGAAAGATGCCGCCCCGCAGGCAACCCGGCTTGCCGATTACGCGCCCTATCCGTTCACCGTGACGGACGTGGACCTGACCTTCCGTCTCGCACCCTCGGCCACGCGGGTGCTGGCCCGGATCGGCTTCACCCCCAACCCCGCCCGGCAGGCCGCTGGCCGGGGCGGGCACGACCTCAGGCTCGACGGCGAGAAGCTCGCGCTCCTCTCCGCCCGCATCGATGGCCGCCCGGTCCGCCCGGTGCAGGACGAGGCCGGCCTGACCGTCGCCGCCGCAGACCTGCCGGCGGGCTCCTTTACCTGGGAGGCAGAGGTGGAGATCGACCCCGCCGGGAACACCGCGCTCGAAGGGCTCTACATGTCGGGGGGGATCTACTGCACCCAGTGCGAGGCCGAGGGCTTTCGCAAGATCACCTTCTACCCCGACCGGCCGGACGTGATAGCGCCCTTCCGGGTCAGGATCGAGAGCGACCTGCCGGTGCTCCTCTCGAACGGCAACCCGACCGGGGCGGGGCAGGGCTGGGCGGAATGGACCGACCCCTGGCCGAAGCCCGCCTATCTCTTCGCGCTGGTGGCGGGCGATCTCGTCGCGGTGCGCGACCGCTTCACCACGAAGTCGGGCCGCAACGTCGACCTCGCCATCTGGGTCCGCAAGGGTGACGAGGATCGCTGCCCTTACGCGATGGACAGTCTCAAGCGGTCGATGAAATGGGACGAGGACAGCTACGGCCGCGAATACGACTTGGACGTTTTCAACATTGTCGCCGTCGATGACTTCAATATGGGCGCGATGGAAAACAAGGGATTGAACATTTTCAACTCCAAGCTCGTTCTCGCCAGCCCCGAGACCGCGACCGACGCGGATTTCGAGCGCATCGAAAGCGTCATCGCCCACGAATATTTCCACAACTGGACGGGCAACCGGATCACCTGCCGCGACTGGTTCCAGCTCTGCCTGAAGGAGGGGCTGACGGTCTTCCGCGATCAGGAGTTCACCAAGGACATGCGCTCCGAGCCGGTCAAGCGGATCGAGGATGTGCTGACGCTGCGCGCCCGCCAGTTCAAGGAGGACATGGGCCCCCTCGCCCACCCGGTGCGGCCCGACAGCTACATCGAGATCAACAACTTCTACACCGCCACCGTCTACGAGAAGGGCGCGGAGGTGATCGGGATGCTGAAACGGCTTGTCGGCGACGACGGCTACCGCAGGGCGCTCGACCTCTATTTCGACCGGCATGACGGCCAGGCGGCAACGATCGAGGACTGGCTGAAGGTCTTCGAGGACGCCACCGGCCGTGATCTTTCGCAGTTCAAGCGCTGGTATACCGATGCCGGCACGCCTCGGCTGACGGTCTCGGAAGCCTGGTCTGATGGCACTTACACGCTGACCTTCCACCAGAAGACGCCGCCGACCCCGGGGCAGGACGACAAGCCCCCGCGGGTGATCCCGATCGCCGTCGGGCTGCTCAACCCCAACGGCGACGAAGTCGTGCCGACCACCACGCTGGAGATGACGAAGGTCAGCCAGAGCTTCCGCTTCGAGGGGTTGGCCTCGCGGCCCGTGCCCTCGATCCTGCGCGGGTTTTCCGCCCCGGTCGTGCTGGACCGCGAGGTCGCGGCAAAGGAACGCGCCTTTCTTCTGGCCCATGACACCGACCCCTTCAACCGCTGGGAGGCGGGCCGTGCGCTCGCCCGTGACGCGCTCGTCCGGATGATCGGCGAGACGGCGGAACCCTCGCCCGCGCTGATCGACGGGCTCGGCGCGGTGCTGGTCGACGCGGGGCTCGACCCGGCCTTCCGCGCGCTCTGCCTTCACCTGCCGTCCGAGGACGACCTCGCCCAGGCGCTGCACGACGCGGGCCGGGTGCCCGACCCCGACCGCATCCATGCCGAACGGTTGCGGCTCGAGGCGGCGATCGCCCAGCGGCTGGAACCGGCGCTCTCGGCCGCGTTCGCGGCAATGGCAACGCCCGGCCCGTTCTCGCCCGACGCGGCCTCGGCCGGGCGCCGGGCGCTCAGACTCGCCTGCCTTGCGCTTCTCACCCGGATCGACGGCGGCGACCGCGCGGCCGCCCTTTTCGACACGGCCGGGAACATGACCGAAAGCGCCGGTGCTCTGGCAAGCCTCGTCGCCGCCGACCGGGCGGAGGGGGCGCTTGCCGCCTTCCACGATCGCTGGAAGGGCAATCGGCTGGTCATCGACAAGTGGTTCACGCTCCAGCCCGCGCTCTGCCCGCCGGACCGCGCGGCCGGGGTCGCCGAACGGCTCGCGGCGCACCGCGATTTCGACTGCAAGAATCCCAACCGGTTCCGCGCGCTTCTCGGCGGTCTCTCGGCCAACCATGCGGGCTTCCACACGGCCACCGGGGCGGGCTACCGCTTCTACGCCGACTGGCTTCTCAGGCTCGACCCGGTCAACCCGCAGACCGCCGCGCGGATGTCCACCGCCTTCCAGAGCTGGACGCGCTATGATGCCGACCGCAAGGCGCTGATCCGGGCGGAGCTTGACCGCATCCTCGCCGCCCCCGGCCTCAGCCGCGACCTGACCGAGATGGCCGGCCGCATCCGGGGCGCCGCCGATGCGTAGGGCAGCGCTCGTCACCGGCGCCTCGGACGGCATCGGCCAGGAGGTCGCGCGCCAGCTTGGCCGGGCGGGCTGGGACGTGGCGGTGCACTACAACCGCAACCGCGCCGGCGCCGACCTGACGGCAAGGGCGGTGGCCGAGTCGGGCGGGCGCGCGGTGGTGCTCCAGGCCGATCTCTCCGATCCGGCCGAGGCGATGCGGCTCGCGGGCGAATACGACGCCGCCTTCGACCGGATGGACGCGCTGGTCAACAACGCCGGCATCGTCGATCGCGCCGCGCGCGTGGAGGAGATGACGGCGGACCGGCTCACCCGGATGTTCGCGGTGAACCTGACCGCGCCCTTCCTGCTTGCCGGCCACGCCGCGCGGCGCATGTCCACCCGCCGCGGCGGCGAGGGCGGCGTCATCGTCAACATCTCCTCCGTCGCCGCGCGGCTCGGCTCGGGCGGGCAGTATGTCGACTATGCCGCCTCCAAGGCCGGGCTCGACGCGCTGACCAGGGGGCTCGCCGACGAGGTCGCGGCAGAGGGGGTGCGGGTGGTCTCGCTCCGCCCCGGCATCATCGACACCGCGATCCACGGCAAGGGCGGCGAGCCTGACCGCGCCAACCGGCTGGGCGACCGCATCCCGATGGGCCGGCCCGGCACGGTGCACGAGATCGCCCGCACGGTTCTGTGGCTCGTGTCCGAGGATGCCTCCTACATCACCGGCACGACGATCGACGTCTCCGGCGGCCGCTGACCGTTCGATTCGAGGCGCCTCTGGCAACAGCGCGCGCCGGCGCCGCCAATCCGGCCTGCGCCCGCGCATCGTTTCGCCCCGGTCGCCAAACCGCGCCCCGGAAAATGGCGGATTTCCAAAGCCCCCGAGAATGGCTTAACCTTGATCCCGGGTGTATTCGGGGGCGTGCGTTCCATGAGTGTGGAAACGTTCGGCCGTCTGCGCCAGGCCCGCAGGCCTGGCACGTATGTCGCGCTTGGGCTCGCGATGACGGCCGTCTATCTCGGTCTGACGCTGGAGCTGAGCCGGCTGGTGCCGGTCCTGGCGGTGATCTGGCTCGGTCTCGTGCTGGCGCGGCTGGTGCGCAACCCGGGCCGGGGCTTCCGCCTCGACTCCGATCGCATCGACTGGTTCACTGGGAAGGGCCGCCAGAGCGCGCGTCTCGACGAGGTCGAAAGCGTCGCGATCGGGCATGGCACCGATGGCCGGACGGTCTGCGTCCTGCGCCTGGCCAATGGCCGGACCGCAGCACTTTCCGGTGTCGAGCGGATGGACCAGGGCGTCCTGATGCGCGAATTCGGCCGACGCGGCATCCGCGTCATCGCCTGAACGGGCCCCGGCCTCAGCCCGCGCAGTAGGCCTGCCCGCGCGTCCACTGGGCGATGTCCTGGCGCTTGGCGCCGACCCGCATCGGCGCCCAGTCGCGCGCGATCCCGCGCCAGCCGCCGGTGCCGTCGGTGGCGATCGCCCCGTCGCGGCCCACCTGCACCGCCGCAATCTTCACCGCGCAGGCAAGGTTCGCGCTGCCATCGGTCAGGCCCTTGCCGTCGGGCAGGTCGCAGCCATAGCTGCGTGCCGTCTTCGGCGCGATCTGCATCAGCCCGATCCACTGACCGCCACCACCCCTCGCCGCCGGGTTCCAGGTGCTTTCATGCTTGGCCAGCGCCGAGAGGAGCCCCGCCCAGAACGCCCGCCGTTCGGGCATCGAGGCCGCCTCGTATTTCGGGCAGAACTGCTCCACGTCGGCAGGCACCGTCGAGGCGAGCACCGCGCCCTCGGCCCTGAGCGCCGCCAGCGTGGCCGCGGTCCACTGGTCGGCCTCGGGCCGGTGATCCCAGCGCATCACCGGAAGGAACGCCGCCTGCCCCACCTCCGGCTGCGTCGCCTCGACGCAGGCCGAGGGCAACAACAGCAGCAACAGCGCGGCGAAACGGAAGCGCGTGGACGGCATCGGCCTGGCCTTGAGTGACGCCGGCGCCCCGTGCCGGCCGCGCGACCCTCGGGCAAATCTCCGGTCCAGGCAACCTCGGGGTGGCGGCATCGGCGGAAGCCCGCCGCACGGCCCCCCGCGATTGCGCGTGAATTTGCCCGCGCCACGGCCGCCCGCCGGCTTGTCTCGCCCCCGTCCCTCCCTTAGAAAGCGGGCCGGACACGGAAGGACGCCCCATGCTCGACCTCGCCTTTGAAACCCCGAAGCCCAAGGTGATCGCCGGTGCCAAGGCCGACTGGGAACTGGTGATCGGGCTCGAGGTCCATGCCCAGGTGGCCTCGAAGGCCAAGCTCTTCTCCGGCGCCTCGACCGAATTCGGGGGAGAACCCAATTCCAACGTCGCCTTCGTCGATGCGGCGATGCCGGGGATGCTGCCGGTGATCAACGAATTCTGCGTCGAGCAGGCGGTGAGGACGGGGCTGGGGCTGAAGGCGCAGATCAACCTGCGTTCCGCCTTCGACCGCAAGAACTACTTCTACCCCGACCTTCCGCAGGGCTACCAGATTTCCCAGCTCTACCACCCGATCGTCGGCGAAGGCGAGGTGATCGTCGACATGGGGCCGGGCCCGAACGGAAAAACGACGGCGCGCCGCGTCAGGATCGAGCGCATCCACCTGGAGCAGGACGCCGGCAAGTCGATCCACGACCTCGACCCGACGATGTCCTTCGTCGACCTCAACCGCACCGGCGTCGCGCTGATGGAGATCGTCTCGCGCCCCGACATTCGCGGGCCGGAGGAAGCGGCGGCCTATGTCGCGAAACTCCGCCAGATCATGCGCTACCTCGGCACCTGCGACGGCAACATGCAGAACGGCAACCTGAGGGCCGATGTCAACATTTCGGTCTGTCGGCCGGGCGACCACGAGAAATATCAGGCGACGGGCGATCATTCCGTGCTGGGCACCCGCTGCGAGATCAAGAACATGAACTCGCTGCGGTTCATCCAGGCCGCGATCGAATACGAGGCCCGCCGTCAGATCGCCATCGTCGAGGATGGCGGCAAGATCGAGCAGGAAACCCGTCTCTACGACCCCGACAAGGGCGAGACGCGGTCGATGCGGTCGAAGGAAGAGGCGCACGACTACCGCTACTTCCCCTGCCCCGACCTCCTGCCACTGGAGGTCGAGCAGGAATGGGTGGACGGGATCGCCGCCGCCATGCCGGAACTGCCCGACGCCAAGAAGGCGCGCTTCGTCACCCAATATGGCATGACCGACTATGACGCCGGCGTCCTGACCGCCGAGGTCGAGAATGCCGCCTTCTTCGAGGCGGTGGCGCAGGGCCGCGACGGCAAGCAGGCGGCGAACTGGGTGATCAACGAGCTTTTCGGACGGCTCAACAAGGAAGGGCTCGGCATCGCCGAAAGCCCGGTCGGCGCCGGCCAGCTCGGCGGGGTGCTCGACCTCATCGCCTCGGGCGAGATTTCCGGCAAGAGGGCCAAGGATCTGTTCGAGCTTCTCTGGACGACCGAGCAGGGCGCCGACCCGGCCGCGGTCGCGGCGAAGCACGGGATGAAGCAGGTCACCGATACCGGCGCGATCGAGGCCGCGGTGGACGCGGTGATCGCCGCCAACCCGGCGCAGGTGGAGAAAGCCCGCGCCAACCCCAAGCTCGCAGGCTGGTTCGTGGGCCAGGTGCTGAAGGCCACCGGCGGCAAGGCCAACCCCGCCGCGGTCAACGACCTCGTGGCGCGGAAGCTCGGGCTGTGAGCGGCGGCGCGGACCGGGCGCCTATCCGCCGGTCGGTGTGGCGCTCGGCCTTGCCCGACGCGGGCGCATCCGCTATTGGGCGCGGGTTCCGCCCAGCCAGACGAGGCCCCGATGCAGACGCATGAATACAAGGTGGTTCCCGCGCCCGGCCGCGGCGAGAAGGGCCGCGGGCTCAAGACCCCGGCCGACCGCTTTGCCAATGCGCTCGGCCTGCTGATGAACGAGCTTGCCCGCGACGGCTGGGAATACCTCCGCGCCGACACGCTGCCGTCGGAGGAGCGCACCGGCTTCACCAAGCGCACGACCGTCTATCATTCGGTGCTCGTCTTCCGCCGGCCGGTCGCCGTGCCGGCGGCCGGGCCGGTCGCCCCGCCCCTCACCGCCGAGACGGTTGCAGAGCCGCCGCGCCGGCTGATCGCGGCCGGGGCGCCCGCGGGACGGGCCCCGGCGATCGCGGCGCCGGACGAAGGCGAGGCGCCGAAGCTCGGCGCCGCCGAGCCGCGCGGCTGATCGCCGCAGCGCCGGGCGCCTCTGCCGACATTGTCCGCGAAACCGTCGCAATCGGCGGAGAACGGGAAATCCGTAGCCACGGCGCGAACCGGGCGCCGGGCCGGGGACGAGATCGGCATCGAGCGGGATTTTTCAATTCGTATCAGGCGGTTGGGGACATCGCGCCAGCGTCCCTGCCGCGCCTTCGACACGAATTTGCCGCATTTCGGCCACATTCCGCTTGTGACGCGACCCCTCCCTGCCGATACTCGATCCCGCAGCAGGTGGGGTCCTGACATGTATGAATACAAGTTTCTTCCGGCACCGCGGCAGGTGGACAGGGACGGTCACCTTCGCAATGACGCCGAAGGGCTGACCGGTTCGCTCGACGGCGAGGCGACGCTCCTCTCGGCCGCGGGCTGGGAATATCTGCGCTGCGACACGGTGCCGGTCAAGGCGCGCCGCTTCGTCTTCTTCACCGCCACGCGCGCCCAGCCGGTCGTCGTCTACCGCCGTCCGATGCGCGATCCGGCCCCGGCCCCGGAGCGGCCGGCCGCACCGGCGCCCGAGCCCTCGGCCGCGGTCCGGCCGCGCCGGGTCATCCGCAGCGGTCTCGGGGCATCGCGCACGCCGCTCCTGCTGCTCAGCCCGGTCCGGACCGGCCCGGCGGAATAGCGCCGGCGGCCGTCAACCCGCGACGTCCAGCGCCAGCGCGTGGACCCGCGCCACCAGTTCGGGCCCCAGCGCGGCATGAACGGCGCGGTGCCGTTCGACACGCCCCATCCCCGCGAAGGCGGATGCGCGGATCGTCACGCGGAAATGGCTCTCGCCGCCCTCGCGGTAGCCGGCGTGCCCGCGGTGGGCTTCGCTTTCGTCCATCACCTCCAGCCGGTCGGGGGCGAAAGCCGCCTCGAGCCGTGCGCGGATTTCCTCGGTTGTCCCCATTTTTTCACCTCTGCCCCTTCAAAGCGCCTGAAAAAACCCTAAACTCTGGCCCCCGACTCGAAGAACTCCACGCCCGAGCGACAGCATGAGCAGATCCGACCCCTTTGGTTTCGACATTTCCGCCGCCTCCGACAAGAGGAAACGGGCGAAGGGCAAACGCGGCATGTCGGGGGCGTTCGAGACCTCCACGCGCGGTTGCGACCACGCCGGCTGCGACCAGGCCGGCCAGTATCGCGCCCCGAAGTCGCCCGACCATCTCGACGAATATTTCTGGTTCTGCCGCGACCATGTGCGCGAGTACAATCTGAAGTGGAACTTCTTCCACGGCCAGACCGACGAGGACTTCCAGCGCTTCCTCGACAAGGACCGGGTCTGGGGGCGCGAGACCAAGCCCTTCGGCCGCAAGGCGCATGAAGACCGCGCCTGGGCGCGGCTCGGCATCGAGGACCCGATGGAGCTTCTCGGCCAGAACGCCACCCAGAACCCCGGCCGCACCGCCGGGCGCAAGCTGCCCCCGACCGAGCGCCGGGCGCTCGACATTCTCGAGGCGAAGGATCACTGGACCAAGGTCGAGATCCGCCGGCAATACAAGAGCCTGGTGAAGGATCTTCACCCCGACATGAACGGCGGCGACCGCTCCGACGAGGATCGGCTGCAAGAGGTTGTCTGGGCCTGGGACCAGATCAAGGACAGCCGGAATTTCCCCGACTGACCGGGCGCGCGCGGCCCCGCGCCGGGCCGCCCTGCCGGAGGGAAGGCCGGGGAGCGCCCCCGGCCCCGCCGCTATTTGTCGTCGAGCGTCCTCAGGAAGGCCACGAGATCGGCTTCCTCCGCCTCGGTCAGCTTGAGGTTGCCAAGTTCGTCCTTGTTCATCGTCGCCTCGATCTCGGGCGCGGGCCAGCATTTCTGCGCCAGCGCCTCGGCTTCCGAAGCCAGCGGATCGGTGCAGCGCGGCAGCACGTCGCGGGTGTTGTAGAACCGGACGATACCCTCCAGCGTCTTGAAATAGCCGTTGTGCATGTAGGCCTTCGGCGCATCCGGCGAGACGCGCTTGTCGAGGTTGCGCAGGGTCGGCACCTGCTGCGCGCCCATCACGCCGTCGGCAAGCGAGGCGTAGACCGGATCGGCCTTGAGATAGCCGCCCAGGCCGGGATCGACATAGTCCGCGCCTTGCGGATTGTCGCGGTTGCGCGGCACGCCGAGGTTGTCGAAGGTCCAGTCGGTGAAGATCGCATGCGGCGACCGCCCGGTGGGTGTCAGGACATGGCAGGCGGCGCAGTTGCCCTTGTCTTCCGCCTTGAACACCTCAAGGCCCCGCAGTTCCTGATCGCTCAGCGTGCCGGTGCCGGCGACCCAGGCATCGAAGCGCGACGAGAAGCGGTTCATCTCCGCCGAGGTCTCGAACGCCGCGATTGAGAGCGCGATCTTGTCGAAGGCGTCGTTGATCTTCGCATCGAGGACGGGGTCCTCGACGGTGATCTTCGCATCCGGATTGCCGCACTGCTCGGCGATCGCGGCGGGGATCTCGACGCCGACATCCTTGCCCCAGACATCGGCGAGCCTGACAGGATATTGCGCCGGATCGGCCGGATCGAGCACCTTCGCCACCACGCAGGCGGCATGGGGAAGGCCCATTTCCATCGGGTTGAGGAACGGCCCCTGCGCCTGGTCGGCCGCCGGCGTGCCAAGCTTCGAGCCGGTGGCGCGGCCGTCGAGGAAGGCGCCGCCGACGATCGTCACGTCGCCCTCGTCGAGGATGTGATGGAGGACCGGCGAGAAGGTGGCATAGGCGGCCGAAGGCGGCTTGCGGTTGCCGAACCGCCCCTCGACCGACCCCTCGACAACGCCGCCCGCCGCATTGAACTCGGCGAAGGGGCTGGTGAAGCCCGCATCCGGATCGTGGCAGGAGGCGCAGGCCTGGTTGCCGTTCGCCGACAGGCTGGTGTCGAAGAAGATCGACTTGCCCAGTGTTTCCACCGGCGACAGGTCGGCGGCCAGCGCGGGCACGGCCAGGGCCGGCAGCAGGCCCAGGACGCTGACAAGACGGTGCATTGAGGCTCCCCCTTTTCCAATTGTGCGCGGGGCGAAGGGCAAATCGCCCGAGCCAGCCGCGCGCACCCGGAGTCGCGGCGCCACCCCACCGCCTCAGCAATACTAAACTTTGGTTGCGAAGTCGCCGGACAAACTTTAGTTGCAGGAACTCCCGGCCCCCGGTGGGACAATCGTCAGGGCCCGCACTGAATTGTTTTCACGCCAGAAAATAGAAGCTCGCGAGGAAGACCGGCAAGACCCGCCCCGCCGAGGCGCCGCGCGGGCAGATGCGCCGCCGGAACCGGCCGTGCCCATGATCCCGCCGCCTGGATGCCCCCAGGCCGCCGCCTGCGGCGCTTCCGGGCGCGGGCGCGCCCCCTGGCGGCCCCGCGAAACCCTGCCGCACACCGCCGCGAGGCCCGGGGAAATCGCCCCCTCCCCTTGCACCCTTCGCCAATCTCCTTCATCTAGACGCCTGTGACGTCCGGGAGGGTTCCGGGCGCGGCTAGACGATGGCGGACCCGATGCTCGATCTGAACGCGAAACCGACCGAAGAAATCTCCGTGCGCGAAGTCTTCGGCATCGACACCGAGATGAAGGTGAAGGGCTTCGCCGAGGTGACCGACCGGGTGCCGGCGATCGACCCGACCTACAAGTTCGATCCGGACACCACGCTCGCGATCCTCGCGGGCTTTGCCTACAACCGCAGGGTGATGATCCAGGGCTACCACGGCACCGGCAAGTCCACCCATATCGAACAGGTCGCGGCGCATCTCAAATGGCCCTGTGTGCGCGTCAACCTCGACAGCCACATCAGCCGGATCGACCTGATCGGCAAGGACGCGATCAAGCTCAGGGACGGCAAGCAGGTGACCGAGTTCCACGAGGGCATTCTGCCCTGGGCGCTGAGGAACCCCGTCGCCATCGTCTTCGACGAATACGACGCCGGCCGCGCCGATGTGATGTTCGTGATCCAGCGGGTGCTGGAGCATGACGGCAAGCTGACGCTTCTCGATCAGAACGAGATCATCACGCCGAACCCCTGCTTCCGCCTCTTCGCCACCGCGAACACCGTGGGCCTCGGCGACACCACCGGGCTCTACCACGGCGTCCAGCAAATCAACCAGGCGCAGATGGACCGCTGGAGCCTGGTGGCGACGCTCAACTACCTCAGCCACGACGCCGAAAGCGCGATCGTGCTGGCCAAGAACCCGCATTACAACACCGAAAAGGGCCGCAAGACCATCGGCCAGATGGTCACCGTCGCCGACCTGACGCGCACCGCCTTCATGAACGGCGACCTCTCCACGGTGATGAGCCCCCGCACGGTGATCAACTGGGCCCAGAACGCCGAGATCTTCCGCAACCTCGGCTATGCCTTCCGGCTCACCTTCCTCAACAAGTGCGATGAGCTGGAGCGGCAGACGGTGGCCGAGTTCTACCAGCGCTGCTTCGACGAGGAACTGCCGGAAAGCGCGGCGTCGCAGTCGATCCGGTAGGATGGGCAATGTTGCCCATCCTACGCCCCCGTTAACCCCGGTTTAACCACGCCTGGTCACCCTGGCGGCATGACCAGTTACCGCCGTTTGCGCCTTCCCGGCGCCACCTATTTCTTCACCGTCTGCCTTCAGGACCGCAGCGCCTCGACGCTGACCGACCATATCGACCTGCTGCGCGATGCCTACCGCCGCACGATCGCAGAACTTCCGGTGATCTGCCCCGCGATGGTGGTCCTGCCCGATCATCTGCATGCCGTCTGGACCGAGCCGGAGGGCGAGGTCCACTATTCCGAACGCTGGCGGCGCATCAAGGCGCGGTTCTCGCATTCGCTCGACCACGACTACGCGCCGACGGCCAGCAAGCAGCGCAAACGCGAACGCGGCCTCTGGCAGCGCCGGTTCTGGGAACACGGCCTGCGCGGCGAGACCGATTTCATCGCCGCGATGACCTATTGCCACATGAACCCGGTGAAGCACGGGCTCGCCAAGCGGCCGGAAGACTGGACCTTCTCCAGTTTTTCCCGCAGGATGGGCACTATTGCCCATCCTACCTGACCACCGGCCCTTGCGAGCCCCGCCCCTTGGTGGTTGAGTGCCGCCATGACCAAACCCGCCGACAATCCCGCCGATCCGTTCTACAGACGCCGCGCCGCGCAAGGCCGCCGCTAATGCCCGCCCCTGATCTCGTTCAGCGCGGCCATGGTCAGAAAGCCCGAGCGCGTCAGCCCCAGCCCGTCAGCGGCGGCGTCAATCGCTTCCAGCGTGCCGGCATCCAGACTGATGTTCACCCGCTTCTGCCGGCTCGACGGCTGCACCAAGGGCACCGCGATCAGGAAGGCGCCGGCCGCAAGATCATCCGCGACCTCGGCGGTGATCACAGCCAGTCCGCGCGGGGCAACGGCGGCTTCGTCCTCGAACCACAGTTCCAGCGCCTCGACGGCCTTGCGCAGGATGGCATCCTCGCTGTCGGCAGCGGCAAAGCACCCCGGCAGATCGGGAAAACTGACCCCGTAGGCGGAGCCTTCGTCCTTGTGGACCAGCGCCAGATAGGTTTTCATCATCTCTCCTTCAGCCAGCCGGCGACGCGGGCGATGTTGCGCGCGGTGCCGACAGGCAGGTCTTTCTTCGGATGCGGGACGACCAGGGTCTGCCCGCCGTTGCGGAACTTGTGATGCGAGCCCTTGGACGAAACCAACACCCAACCCTCAGCCTGAAGCCGGCGGATGATGTCCTTGCTGCTTGTCGGTATCGCCATGGGCTCCACAATTTTGTGTATATAAATAGCGAAAACTGCTCAATTGTCAAGTTCCTGCGTGTAGACCCATGACTCAACGCTCCGACAACCCCGCCGACCCGTTCAAGAAGGCGCTCGCCGAGGCCACCAAGACGATGGCCGACGACCCCGAGCTGACCGTCACCTATTCGGTCGATCCTCCGGGCATGGCCGGCGACACCATGCGCCTGCCGCAGGTCAGCCGCCGGATGACGCGGGACGAGGTGCTGATCGCGCGCGGCACGGCGGATGCCTTCGCACTCCGCCACCGCCACCATGATGCGAAGGTCGCCGCGAAATACATGCCTCAAGGCCAGATGGCGCGCGACCTCTACGAGGCGATGGAGACCGCGCGCTGCGAGGCGGTGGGCGCGCGCGACATGCCCGGCACGCTCGGCAACATCGACGCCAGGATCGGCGCCGAGGCCGACCGGCGCGGCTATGGCTCGATCCGCCAGGCACAGGATGCGCCGCTCGCCCAGGCCGCCGGCTATCTTGTCCGCCACCTCGCGACGGGGCGCAGGATGCCCGGCGGCGCCCAGAACGTGATGGACCTCTGGCGGCCCTTCCTCGAGGAACAGGCCGGCGGCACGCTCGACCACGTGACCGAGGTGCTGGCCGACCAGGCCGCCTTCGCGCGGCTTGCCCGGCAGGTGATCCGCGACCTCGGCTACGGCGACCAGCTCGGCGACGATCCCGACCTCGAGGAGGAATCCGAAGGCGAAGAGTCCGCCGAGGAGCAGGAGGAAAGCCCCGACAGCGAGGCCGGCGACGAACAGTCCGAGGACGCCGAGGGGTCGCCCGAACGCAGCCAGGAGGACGAGGACGACACCACCCAGGCCGAGGTCTCGATGGACGAGCTGGCCGACATGGAGGAAGGCGAGGACTCCGAGATGCCCGACGGCGAGGCACCCCTGGAGCCGCCTCCGCCCGCGCCGCATTCCGACGCCGACCCGAACTACGCCGTCTATGCCACGGAATTCGATGAGGAAATCAAGGCCGAGGAGCTTGCCGAACCGGCCGAGCTGGAACGGCTCCGCGCCTATCTCGACCAGCAGCTCGAACCCCTGAAGGGAGCGGTCAGCCGGCTGGCCAACAAGCTCCAGCGGCGCCTTCAGGCTCAGCAGAACCGCTCCTGGGAGTTCGACCGGGAGGAAGGCATCCTCGACGCCGGAAGGCTTGCCCGCGTGGTGGCGAACCCGACGACGCCGCTCTCGTTCAAGGTCGAGAAGGACATGGAGTTCCGCGACACCGTGGTGACGCTCCTGCTCGACAACTCCGGCTCGATGCGCGGCCGGCCGATCTCCATCGCCGCGATCTGCGCCGACGTGCTCGCCCGCACGCTGGAACGCTGCCAGGTCAAGGTGGAAATCCTCGGCTTCACCACCCGCGCCTGGAAGGGCGGCCAGAGCCGGGAGAAGTGGCTGGCCGCCGGCCGGCCGCAGCAGCCCGGGCGCCTGAACGACCTGCGCCACATCGTCTACAAGTCCGGCGACGCGCCCTGGCGGCGGGCGCGGCCCAACCTCGGGCTGATGATGAAGGAAGGGCTTTTGAAGGAGAACATCGACGGCGAGGCCCTGGAATGGGCGCACCGGCGGATGCTGGCGCGGCCCGAGCAGCGCAAGATCCTGATGGTGATCTCGGACGGCGCGCCGGTCGATGACTCGACGCTTTCGGTCAACCCGGCGAACTACCTCGAAAAGCACCTGCGCGACGTGATCGCGATGGTGGAGCGGCGCAAGCTCGTGGAACTCATCGCCATCGGCATCGGCCACGATGTCACGCGCTACTACCAGCGCGCGGTGACGATCACCGACGTCGAGCAGTTGGCCGGCGCAATGACCGAGCAGCTCGCGAGTCTTTTCGACAGCGATCCCCGCGCGCGGGCGCGGATGATCGGGATCAGGAAGGCGAGCTGAGGCGGTTCAGGCGGCGGGCGGCTGCTGGCCGTCGGCGGCCAGGATCGCGCGCACCATCACCGTGACCGCCTCGCCCTCCGACAGCCCCGCCTCGCGCACCAGCGCCGACCAGGCGGCGAAGCCGAGCGCAAGCCCCAGAGCCGCGCGCCCGAGGGGCCCGAGCGTGCGGCCGAGAAGCTCGGCATAGGCCGCCATCACCGGCCCGGCGCGCAACTGCGACACCTCGCGCACCAGCGGGTGCTGCTGGGCGTCGCGCAGCACGCAGGCCATCAGCCCGGCATTCCGGCCATACCAGGCGTAGAGCGCGCCGAGCGCGGTGCGCAGCCGGGCCTCGTGGCCCTCGATCTCGTGCCAGGGGTCTGCGTCGGGCAGCGGGTCGCGCTCCATCGCGAGGCCCGAACAGGCCAACAGCAGGCTGCGCTCGTCGGGGAAGTGCTTGTAGAACGTGTGCCGCTGCACCCCTGCCCGTTCGGCGACCATCGTCACCGTCGTCCGGGCCGGGCCGATCGTGCCATGCAGGTCGACCGCGGCCTCGACGATTCGCTGCCGCGTTCCGGCCTGCCGTTCGGCCCGTTTGCCAAGGGTATAGGTCCGTGCCATTTTCGATGCACTAACACGTGCACTCAATGAAAACAAGCACTTCCTGATTTACTACACGAGGTTGTGCAATGAATGTTGACAGGCGCGGATTTTCAGAGCACAACACAGTGCATCGAAACTTGCCGATACCGCCGCCGGAATCCGGCGACGGGCACCGGAAACCGCCTGACCCATTTTTTCCGAAACACTTTTCACCAAGGAGACCACCATGCTTGATACCCGTAGCGCGGCGCTGGCCGCGATCGTCGCCGCCCTGCCCGCCCTGTCCGTCGCACTGGAGGCACCGGCCCCCGGCGAGCCCACGCTTGAAGATCTGCGCGCCGCCACCGCCCGTTTCGCCGATGTCAAGGTGGCGCTCGCCGAAGGCTACATCGCCGATCCGGCCAACGTCTGCGAGGTGGCCACGATGATGGGCCGGCCTGAGGCCGAGGGCGCGATGGGCATCCACTATCTCCGCCCCGACCTTCTGGGAATCTCCGCGCCGCCGAACCCGCGGGTCGACGGCACCGGCATCCATACCGACTTCCGCCAGCCCTCCGTGCTGCTCTATGAGCCGCAGGCGGACGGATCTCTGGCGCTGGTCGGGGTGGAAAACCTCGTCTTCAGGGCGGCGTGGGAGGCGGCGGGCAACACCGAGCCGCCGGCGTTCCACGGGCTCGCCTACGACCGGATGGAGGACGATCCCGTGACCGGGCTCGACGAGGCGCACAACTTCATGCCGCACTACGACCGCCACGTCTGGGTCCACCGCGACAATCCGAACGGCGTCTTCACCCCCTTCAACCCGGCGGTGACCTGCGCCCACCACGAGGGCGGCCACAGCCACGGCCACGCCTCCAACTGAGCCCCCGGCCCGCGCCGCCCGTCCCGGCGGCGCGGGTCCCTTTGCCGGAATCCCGTTTGCCGGCCCGGCCCCGCTCGGCTACACCCGGCAAAGGGTGGCACCCCGCCCGCCGCACCTGCCCGATCGAGGTTCCCGATGTTCCAGAGTTTCGAGACCACCTCCCGCCCGGAACAGGGCCCGCCGCGGCTGGCGGCGCTGCGCGCCGAACTGGCGCGGGCCGGGCTCGACGGGTTCATCGTGCCGCGCGCCGACGCCCATCAGGGCGAATACGTCGCCCCCGCCGACCAGCGGCTCGCCTGGCTGACCGGCTTCACCGGCTCGGCGGGGTTCTGCATCGTCCTCGCCTCGGTCGCGGGCGTCTTCGTCGACGGGCGCTACCGCACGCAGGTGAAGGCGCAGGTGGACCTCGCCGCCTTCACCCCGGTGAACTGGCCCGAGACCAAGCCCGCCGACTGGCTGCGCGAGGCGCTGCCCGCCGGGGGCAGGGTCGCCTTCGACCCCTGGCTTCACACCGCCCGCGACATCGCCGATCTTGAGACAGCTCTGGAAGGCAGCGGCACAAGGCTTTGTCCCGGCGAGAATTTCGTCGACCGCGTCTGGCGCGACCGCCCGTCACCACCTTCGGGGCCGGTGCGCATCCAGCCGCTCGACCTCGCCGGCGAATCCTCGGCGGAAAAGCGCGCCCGCCTTGGTGCCGAACTGGCAAAGGCCGGGCAGACGGCCGCCATCCTGACGCTGCCCGACTCGATCTCGTGGCTTCTCAACATCCGCGGCGCCGACGTCGAGCGGAACCCGGTCGTCCAGGCCTTCGCGATCCTGCATCACACCGGCCACGTCACGCTCTTCATCGCGCCCGAAAAGCTATCCAACCCGGTGCGCGACCACCTCGGCCCCGAGGTCACCATCCACCCCGCCGGCGCCTTCGCGCCCGCGCTGAGAACGCTCACCGGCCCGGTCCGCGTCGACGACCGCACCGCCCCCCTGCAGGTGACACGGGAACTGGAGGACGCGGGCATCGCGGTCAAGGCCGCGCCCGATCCCTGTCTCCTGCCCAAGGCGCGCAAGAACCCGGCCGAGATCGCCGGGATGGAGGCGGCGCATCTCAGGGACGGCGCGGCGATGGTCGAGTTCCTTGCCTGGCTCGATGCCGAGGCGCCGAAGGGCGGGCTTACCGAAATCGACGTGGTGACGCGGCTCGAAGCTTTCCGCCGCGCCACCAACGCGCTCCAGGAGATCAGCTTCGAGACGATCTGCGGCGCCGGCCCCAACGGCGCGGTGATCCACTACCGCGTCACCCGCGAGACCAACCGCCCGCTCCGCCCCGGCGAGATCGTCGTGATCGACTCGGGCGGCCAGTATCTCGACGGCACCACCGACATCACCCGCACCGTTGCGGTGGGCGACAGCGCGGACCCGGAGGCGCGGGCCGCCTTCACCCGCGTGCTTCAGGGCATGATCGGGGTCTCACGCTTGCGCTGGCCGAAAGGGGTGGCGGGGGCGCATCTCGATTCGGTCGCCCGCTATGCCCTTTGGCTTGCGGGTCAGGACTATGACCACGGCACCGGCCACGGCGTCGGCTGCTACCTTTCGGTGCACGAGGGCCCGCAACGGCTTGCCCGTACCGGCGACGTGCCCTTCGAGCCGGGCATGATCCTGTCGAACGAGCCGGGCTATTACCGCGAGGGCGCTTTCGGGATCAGGATCGAGAACCTGGTGCTGGTGGAGGAGGCCCCGCCGCTCCCCGGCGGCGATCCCCAGCGGCAGATGCTGTCCTTCCGCACCCTCACCTGGGTGCCGATCGACCGGCGGCTGATCCTGCGGGACATGCTGGCGGCACCCGAACGCGCCTGGCTCGACGGCTATCACGCCGAGGTCGCCCGCCGCATCGGCCCGCGCATTTCCGAAGGCGCGAGCACCTGGCTGGCGGCCGCGACCGCGCCGCTCTGACGGCTTCGGCGAAAGTCCGACCATCGCCCCGGGCAGAGGTTGTGGCGGCCGGATGCGGCCGCTAAGACTGCGCCCGGACCGACCCCGGGAACCACGCCATGCCGCATGAGCAAGCCCTTGCCGACCCCGCCGCGTTCCTCGGCGCCCGGAGGCCATGCGCCGACGGCAAGCGGCGGCTGTCGTCAGAGCTTTCGCCGGACCCGGCTCCGCGCGCGCCCCGGCAAGGTGGTGAGGTGAGCCCGTGAACCTGACCGACGCCGCCGCCTTCCCCCGCGCCTTCGCCGACGCCTGGGCCGCCCGCGACGCCCGCGCTATGGCCGCGCTCTTCGCCGCCGACGCCGATTTCCTGACGCTCACCGGCCACTGGGCGGAGGGGCGCAAGGCCATCGCCGCCGTGGTGGCGGGCGAGATGGCGGGCGCCTTCGCGCGGGCCAAGCTGGTCACCGGACGGGCCAAGGCCCGCAGCCTCGCCCCCGGCGTCGCCCAGGTGATGCAGCGCTACGTGCTCTCGGGCATCGTCAACGCCGACGGCAGCGACGCGGGGCGCGTGGGCGCGATCCTCTCGGCGGTGCTGGTCGAGGGGTCGGAGGGCTGGCAGGTGGCAGCGGCGCAGTTCACCGCGGAGGCCTGAGTCTTTCGCCCGGTTCGCCTGCGAACCGGGCAGCGCCCGCCCCGCCCCCAAGGCGGGCGCTTCTCGCCCGCCCGGGCCGGGCGCTGCCCTCCGTCGTATCAGCCCTCGAGCCGCGTCAGGTCCGCGACGCTCAGGCAGATCGTGCGGATGCGGCTGAGCAGGTTCAGCCGGTTGCGCCGGACGACCGCGTTGTCGGTGTTGACCTGCACCGCCTCGAAGAAGGCGTCGATCGGCGCGCGAAGGCGCGCCATCGCCGCCATCGCACCGGCGAAGTCCTCGGCCTGCATCGCGGGGCCGATGGCCGATTCCGCCTCGTCCAGCGCGGCGAAGAGCGCGCGTTCCGTTTTGTCCTCGGCGAATTTCGGATCGGCGCCGAAGCTGTATTCGACCCCGTCCTTTTCCTCGGCCTGGGTCAGGATGTTGTTGGCGCGCTTGAAACCCTGGAGGAGGTTCTCGCCGTCATCGGTCTTGAGGAAGGCGGCGAGCGCCTCGGCGCGCTTGACGAGGAGCGTCAGGTCGTCGTTGCCGGGCATGGCGAGCACCGCGTCGATGACGTCATGGCGGACGCCCTGATCGCGGAGATGGACCTTGAGGCGGTCGTGGAAGAAGGCGAGGAGGTCGGCGGCGAGTCCGGAAGTCGAGCGCTTCCACACGGCGGACCAAGTGCTGTGGTGTTCGTAATCAGCGATTAGGGTTCGATCTTCCTCGCCTTCGAGTGCGCTTCCCGGCCCCATAAAGTTGGACACTGCTAAGAAACCTGCGAGTTCATCCAGTCGCCCACGAAATGTCGTGAATGCATCTGCGGCAAGTTGGACCCGCTTCGCGTCTTCTTTGTCGTGATCCGGTTCGGCGCCAATGTAGTCGTAGATTGCCCACTCGATCGAGTCTTCCTGATCGTCGATCAATCCGTCCCAATTCAGCATTCTGCGAATTGGTTCAGACTTCCACACCTGCTCGACATCTGCTTCATGCTGCGGATCAAGGTGCGAATACATCTGGGCAATTGGTTCGTACATCTGCAGATGGTTGAGCATCTGCAACAAGAAAGCCCAGTCGAGCGTACGGCAAAGCGATACCCTCACCCCATTCCCCACCACCAGCCGGATCACCCCCAGCGCCGCCCTTCTCAGCGCGAACGGGTCCTTGCTCCCGGTCGGCTTCTCGTCGATGGCCCAGAAGCCGGTCAGCGTGTCGATCTTGTCGGCAAGCGCCACGGCGACGGAGACCGGCTCCGTCGGCACCTCATCGGACGGCCCCAAGGGCTGGTAATGCGCCTTGCACGCATTGGCCACCGCCTCCGGCAGGCCGGCGGCCTTGGCGTAGTAGCCCCCCATCGTCCCCTGCAACTCGGGGAACTCGCCCACCATCGCCGATTGCAGGTCGGCCTTGGCGACACGCGCCGCCTCGGCCGCCAGATCGGGCTTGGCGCCGACCAGCGGCGCGATCTCGCGGGCCAGCGCTTCGATGCGGGCGATGCGGTCGGCCTGGGAGCCGAGCTTGTTGTGGAAGGTGACAAGGGCAAGCCCCGCCGCCATGCCTTCGAGTCCCTTCTCAGAAACGGTCCGCAGATCGTTCTCCCAGAAGAACTTCGCATCCGAGAGCCGCGCCGAAAGCACCTTCTGGTTGCCGTTGAGGATCGTCGCGCCGTGGTCCGCCGCCTCGGTGTTCGCCACGGTCACGAAACCTTCGATCCGCCCGGTCTTGGGGTCGCGGCAGGAAAAGAACTTCTGGTGCTCGCGCATCGAGGTCTGGAGCACCTCGGGCGGCAGGCCGAGGAATTCCTCGCCGATCCGGCCCATCAGCACCACCGGCCATTCGACGAGGCCCGCGACCTCGGCCAGCAGGCCCCGGTCCTCCACCACCTCCAGACCGGCGGCAAAAGCGGCGTTCTGCGCGTCGTTCCAGATGTGGCTCGCCCGGTCCTCGGGGTCGAGCATCACCTTTGCGCGCCTGAGCTTCGCCGCGTAGTCGTCGAAGGACGTGACCGTGAAGGGCGCGGGGGCGAGGAAGCGGTGGCCGCGCGTGGTGTTGCCGGCAGCGATGCCGTCGATGGTCAGCGGAACGACCTCCGCCCCGCGCTCATCGGTGAGCAAGCACAGGATCGAATGCAGCGGCCGCACCCAGCGCAAGGAGCCCGCCCCCCAGCGCATCGACTTCGGCCAGGGGAAAGTGCGGATCGCCGTTTCCAGCACCTCGGCGACGATCTCCGCCGCCGGCCGGCCCGGCCGCTCGATCACCGCGAAATAGGCCTGTCCCTTGCCCGCCTCCCTGACCTCGAGCCGGTCCAGCGTCAGCCCGGTGGAGCGCAGGAAGCCCTGCAGCGCCGCCTCCGGCGCGCCGACCGCCGGGCCCTTGCGCTCCTCGCGCACCGCCCGGCTTTCGGCGGTCAGCCCCTCCACGGCGAGCGTCAGCCGCCGCGGCGTCGAAAGCGCATGGGCGCCGGCGTAGGTCAGCCCCGCCTCCACCAGCCCGTCGGTGACGAGCTTGCGCAGGTCGTCGCGGGCCCTGGCCTGCATCCGAGCCGGAATCTCCTCGGAGAAGAGTTCGACAAGAAGATCGGGCATCTACTTCTCCGCGGTTTCGTTCAGTTGCTGCCAGGCATAGGCGCGGCCGTCGGGATAGACCGCCACGACACGGTCCACACCGGGGTGGATGTTCTTCTCGGACAGGAAGGCGAGCGCCGAACCGGCCTCAAGGTCGGCACCCAACGCATTGGCATCGAAGCAGGAAAACCACTTTGGCCCGATCAGCGGCGTCGGGTGTTCGTAGGTCGCATAGGTCTCGCTCAGCAGCGCGAGCGACATCGGCGTGCGGAAACATCCGCGGAACCGCAGCGGCGAGGAGTCCGCGTCGATCCCCTCGAACCCTTCGGCCAGCATCGGCTCCACCTCGCCCCCGAGATCGGTCAGCCGGATCACCGCCGCGGCCGAGGCGGGTTCCACCGGGCGGTAGTAGGCGTATTCCTGCTGGTAGTAGATCGCCACGCCGGCGAGAAGGGCGGTCAGCACGATGACCCCCGCGACAAGCTTGCCATTCACGCGCCAACCCTTTCGGCCTGGCCACCGCCGCCCGCCTCTGTGGTGACGAAGGCGTCGGCGCATCTCTTCGCCAGTGCCCGCACCCGGCCGATATAGGCCTGCCGCTCGGTGACCGAGATCACCCCGCGGGCGTCGAGAAGGTTGAAGAGATGGCTCGCCTTGATGCACTGGTCGTAGGCCGGATGCGCCATGACGATCGCCCGGCCCGCCCTGTCCTCGACGGGGGCGGCAAGGATGCGCTCGCATTCCGCCTCGGCGTCCTCGAAATGCTCCAGCAGCATCGCCGTATCGGCCTGGTCGAAGTTCCAGCGCGAATATTCCCGCTCGGTCTGGCGGAAGACGTCGCCGTAGCGCAACGGGATGGCCGCGTCGGGATCGTTGAAGGGCATCTCCATGACGTGATCGACGCCGAGGACATACATCGCCAGCCGTTCCAGCCCGTACGTCAGCTCGCCCGAGACCGGCGCGCAGTCGTGCCCGCCGACCTGCTGGAAATAGGTGAACTGGCTTACCTCCATCCCGTCGCACCAGACTTCCCAGCCAAGCCCCCAGGCGCCGAGCGTCGGGCTTTCCCAGTCGTCCTCGACGAAGCGGATGTCGTGAAGGGCCGCATCGATGCCGATGGCGGCGAGCGAGCCGAGGTAAAGCGCCTGCAGGTCGGGCGGCGAGGGTTTGATCAGCACCTGATACTGGTAGTAGTGCTGGAGCCGGTTGGGGTTCTCGCCATAGCGCCCGTCGGTCGGGCGGCGCGAGGGCTGGACATAGGCCGCCGCCCAGGGGCGCGGGCCGAGTGCCCTGAGCGTCGTCGCCGGGTGGAAGGTGCCCGCCCCCACCTCCATGTCGTAGGGCTGAAGGATCGCGCAGCCCCTGGCCCCCCAGTAGGCCTGGAGGCGCAGGATGATCTCCTGGAACGAACGCGGGCGGGTCGGGGTCATCGTCTGCCTCGGGCGCGGGGAAAAGCGCGTTCTCAATAGGCAACAGCCGGGGGGTGGTCAATCGGCGCGGGTGTGATTGTGACGTGACGCCGCCGGCGGTCCTCTCTAGGTTCGGCAACGGATTCGCGCCAACAAGAAACGTCGGAAGGGTTTTCACAGATGCGATTTGCCGCCGTCCTCCTTTGTCTCGCGCTTTCGCTGGTACCGCTCGTGGCGGCGGCGCAGGAGCAGGTCTGGGTGCAGATCGAGGCCCGCCCGACCCGGAGCGAGGGCGAGGAGCGCGCCCGCGCCTATGCCGGCGTCTTCCCCAATGTCGCGGGCTTTGCCATGTCGACGGGCTGGTATGCGATCGTGCTCGGGCCCTATTCGCGCGCCGAGGCCGACCGGCAGTTGCGCGTGCTGAAGGGCGAGCGGCTGATCCCGGCGGACAGCTACATCGCCTTCGGCGACCGCTTCACCGGGCGGTTCTGGCCTCAGGGCGGCGCGGCCGCCGCCCCTGCCCCGGCGCCGGTGCCGGAAACCGCGGCTCCCGATTCCGCCGCGGCGGCGGCTCCGGACCCGGCCCTGCCCACGACTTCGCCCCAGACGGCCCTGCCCGACGAGACCCCGGCCGAGGCGCGGGCGGCCGAAGGTCTGCTGACCGGCGACGAACGGCGCGAGCTGCAATCGGCGCTGCAATGGGACGGGTTCTACCAGGGCGCCATCGACGGCGCCTTCGGCGCCGGCTCCCGCCGCTCGATGGCCGCCTGGCAGGAGGCGATGGGCTACGAGCCGACCGGCGTCCTGACCTCGGCCCAGCGCGCCGGACTGCTGGACCATTTCCGCGCCGAACAGGCCGCGATCGGCCTTCAGGTCCTGACCGAGAGCGAGGCGGGAATCGAGGTGCCCTATCCCGCCGCACTGGTCGAGTTCGACCGCTACGAGCCGCCCTTCGTCCACTTCCGCGAAAGGGACGGCTCGGGTTTCCGGCTGATCCTGATCAGCGAGGCCGGCGACCAGACGACGCTGGCGGGGCTCTACGACCTGATGCAGACGCTCGAGATCGTGCCGGTGGAGGGCGAACGCCAGCTCGGGCGCGACAGCTTCACCATCGCCGGCCAGAACGGCGATCTGGCAAGCTACAGCGACGTCCGCCTCTCGGGCGGGCTGATCAAGGGGTTCACGCTGGTCTGGCGGCCTGCCGAAGCGGCGCGCGCGGCGCGCGTGGTCGAGGCGATGAAGGCGGGATTCAGGCCGCTGGGCGACCGCGCCCTCGATGAGGGCCTCGGCCAGCCGCTTGCCGTCGACCGGGCCGACCTCGTCTCGGGCCTCGAGGTCCGCCGGCCGGCGCTGTCGCGCTCGGGCTTCTGGCTCGATGCGGACGGTCTCGTCGCCACCACGGCCGAGGCGGTGCGCGGCTGCGCCCGGGTGACCGTGGGCGACGGCCACGAAGCCGCGGCCGTGCTTGACGACGCAGCCTCCGGCCTTGCGGTGCTGAAGCCCGGCGCGCCGCTCGCACCGCGCGCCCATGCCCTGATCTCGGCCGCGCCCCCGCGCATCGGCGCCGACATCGCCATCCCCGGCTTTCCCTACGAAGACACGCTCGACACCGCCGTCGTCACCTTCGGCACGCTGGCCGACAGCCGCGGCCTGGACGGCGAGGGCGGCCGCGCCCGGCTGACCGCGACCACGCGGCCCGGCGATGCCGGGGCTGCCGTGCTGAACGGCGCGGGCCAGGTGGTGGGGATGCTCCTGCCGCGCGACGGCGGGGGCACCCGCGTTCTGCCGGACGACACTGCCGTCGCCCTCGACGCCGGAACGCTGGCGGCGGCCCTTGCCGCGGCGGGGCTCCTGCCCGCCACCGCCGCCGAGGCCGCGCCGGGCGGCCAGCTTGCCCCCGAGGACCTCACCCGTCTCGGCCGCGATCTGGCGGTGATCGTCTCCTGCTGGCGCTGAACCGGCCGGTCACGCCCGCCAGAACCGCGGCATGAAAAGGACGAACACGATCAGAAGCTCCAGCCGGCCAAGGAGCATCGCGGCCGAGAGGATCCATTTCGCGGTGTCGTTGATCCGCGCGAAATTGCCCGCCGGGCCGATCGTGTCGCCAAGCCCCGGGCCGACGTTGGCAATCGCCGTGGCCGCGCCCGAGATCGAGGTCACGAAGTCGAGCCCGGTCATCGACAGCGCCACCGAGATCAGCCCGAGGCTGACGATGAAGGCGCCGAAGAACGACATCACCGAGGACATCACCTCGTCGCTCACCACCCTGCCCTCGTAGCGCGGCGCGAACTGGCCGTGCGGCGAATGGAGGCGCCGGATCTGCACCCGGATCGAGGCGATCAGGAGCTGGTAGCGGAAGATCTTCACCGAGCATGTGGTCGACCCGGCGCAGCCGCCGATGAGCCCGACGAAGAAGAACAGCGCCACCGGGAACGACCCCCAGAGCTGGTAGTCGACGCTGGCGAAGCCGGTGCCGGTGATCACCGAGATGACGTTGAACAGCGCCTCGCGGAAGGCGTCCTCCAGAGGGTCGCCGTTGGCAAGGATGCGGTAGAGCGCGAGCATCAGCGTGAGCGCGGCGATGGTCCACAGGAACGCCCGCACCTGGGTGTCGCGCAGCAGCGGCCGGGCCGAGCCGGCAACGATCTGGACATAGCGGACGAACGGCAGGCTGGCGATCACCATGAACACCGAGGCGAGGTATTCCGGCGCCCCCCGGAACGGCGCGAAAGAGGCGTCCGAGGTGGCGAATCCGCCGGTCGACATGGTGGTCAGCGCATGGTTGATCGCATCGAACCCGGTCATCCCCACCGCCGCATAGGCCAGCGCGTTGACCACCGTCAGCGCGAGGTAGATCACCCCGATCCGCGACGCGATCTCCGCCGCGCGGGGCAGGACCTTGCCACCGGTGTCGAACGCCTCCGACCGGAAGATCTGCATGCCGCCGACGCGCAGCTCCGGCAGGAACACCATCGCCACGACGATGATGCCGATGCCGCCGAACCATTGCAGCATCGACCGCCAGAGCAGGAGCCCGCGCGGCAGGTGTTCGAGGCCGGTGAAGACGGTGGCGCCGGTGGTGGTCAGCCCCGACATCGATTCGAAGACCGCATCCACGGGGCGCGCCGCGGTGGCCCCGAACATGAAGGGCAGCGCCCCGAACAGCGGCAGCGCCATCCAGACGCCGGTCGCCAGAAGGAAGGTCTGCTGCAGGCTGATGCGGTCGCCGACGCTGTTCGCGCAGGCCAGCGCGACCAGCCCGCCGATGGCCGAGGTGAGCACGGCGCTTTGCAGGAAGGCGCGCCAGTGGTCGTCGCCGGCAGCGAAATCCACCGCGAGCGGCACCGCCATCGTCGCCCCGAAGACGGCACAGAGAAGACCGATCACATATCCGACGGGGCGCAGGTCGTGCATGGGGCCGAGCCTTGGCGGCGCCGGCCGCACCTGTCAAGCGCCGCCGCCGGGCCCGCGCCCCCGTCAGTCGCGCCAGACCCGCGGCAGGAAGATCACCAGCACCGACAGAAGCGACAGCCGCCCCATGATCATGGCGAGGATCATCAGCGCCTTGGCCATGTCGGGGAAGTCGATGAAGGTGCCGGTCTCGACGACCATCGGTCCGTAGCTGTAGCCGATGTTGCCGATCGAGGTCCAGGAGGCGAACAGGGCGGATTCGAAATCCACCCCGGTCTCGCCGATCAGAAGCGCGATGAGCCCGAAGGTGACGATATAGGCACCGAGGTAGAGCACGATCGCATCCATCGTGTCGGCGTCCACGGCACGGCCGGCGTAGCGCACCGGCGCGATGCGGTCGGGCGCGTGGATGCGCCGGATCTGGGCGGCGAGCGCGCTGAACATGATCTGCACGCGGAACACCGAAAGCCCCGCCGCGCTCGAGCCCGAACAGGCCCCGATGATGCCGAGCCACAGCGCCACGACCATCGGGAACGAGCCCCAGACCGGGAAGTCGCCCTCGGCGAAGCCGGTGGAGGACATGATCGAGACGAGGTTGAAGAGCGCCTCGCGGAACGCCGGCTCCAGCGCCTGCGGGCTGGTCGCCGCCCGCCACAGCGCGACCGCGCCAACCCCGGCCGCGACCCAGCCGAGGTAGCCGCGGACCTGGGCATCGCGCCACAGGGGCGCGGCGCTGCCGCGCAGAAGCTGGACGTAGCGGATATAGGGGAAGCTGCCCAGAAGCATGAACAGCGACGCGGCGTAGAGGATCGGCGCCGAATACCCGGTGAACGACGCCGCATGCGGCGAAAAGCCGCCCGTGGCGATCGTCGCGAAGGCATGCGCCACGGAATCGAGCGGCGCCATGCCGAGACCCGCATAGACCGTCATGCAGGCCAGGGTCAGCGCCGCATAGACGACGAAGAGGTCGCGCGCGATGTCGGTCGCGCGCGGCAGCACCTTGCCCAGGGTATCGAATCCTTCGGTGCGGAAGAACTGCATGCCCCCCACCCGCATCACCGGCAGGAAGATCATGGCGATGAAGGCGATGCCGAGCCCGCCCAGCCAGTTGAGCATGCCGCGCCAGAGCGTCACCCCAGGCGGCAGCGCGTCGACGCCGACGAAGACCGACGAGCCGGTGGTGGTGATCCCGGACACCGCCTCGAAATAGGCGTCGATGAACCGTGCCCCCGGCTCGCCGATCATGAACGGCAGCGCCCCGAACAGGGGCACCAGGAACCAGATCCCGAGCGTCAGGAGAAACGCCTGCCGCAGCGACAGGCTATGGCCGCTGCGGTTCTGGCAGGCGAGCGCGGTGAGCCCGCCGATCACCGTCGTGCCCAGCGCCGAGACCGCGAAATCCGGTGCGTTGCCGTCGCCCAGGGCGACACCGACGAGAAACGGCACGGCCATCGTCACCCCGAGCACGGCGATGATGAGGCCGATGACATATCCGACGGGGCGCAAATCCACCATGATCGCGGAGGCTTGGCCCCGCGCCGCAGCTCTGTCAATACCCCGCCGGCGTGGATCAGCCGGGGCGGTGCAGGTTGGAGAAGAGCCTCGGGTCGATGCTCTCGGCGACGAAGGTCGGCCCCTCGGTCAGGATCGACACCGCGTCGTGGCTGTGCAGGCTTTCCTGGTGGCTCGCCACCACCCGGAAGTCGCCGACGCGCGGCTCGGCCAGAAGCCGCTCGGCGAAGCTCCTCGCCGCATCCTCGACGAAGATCGGGTTGGCCGCGTTCAGCTCGGCGAAGGCCTGTTCGTCCTCGCGCTTGACCATCACCTGCGTCTCGGTCGGCACCGCCTCGCGCGCGAGGTCGATCAGATCCTCGAACCAGATGCGCTTCGGCCCTTCCTCGACCACCGAGATGCGGGCAACCGACCGCTGCGAATGCGGCGTGGCCAACTGGCCGCGGGTGGCTCGCGCGTGTTCGGAAAGCTCCAGCGAACAGGGGCAGGTGGAGGAATAGACGTAGTCGAGATGGGTGATCCGCTTCTGCCGCCCCGCCCGCTCCATCAGTTCCAGCGCGATGTCGTAGTACTGCCAGCCGGCAAGGCCCGAGCGCAGCGACATGACCTTGGCGGGGAACGAGAACCGCATCATCAGCCTTGCATCGACGCTGTCGTGGTCCTTCTTGTAGTCCTCCAGCACCGCCGACAGCACCGCGAAGGAGAACCGCCGCTCGGCATGGGCATAGAACGAGCGCATGATGCGGCTCATGTTGATGCCCTTCTTCTCGCCGATCAGGCTCACCGTGCCGGTGACCGAGGTCTCGAGCGTCACGTCGCCGCCGTCGCGGGTGTGAAACAGGATCGGCAGGCGGAAGTTCGAGATGCCGACATGCTGGATCGGGGTCTTGGCGCCGACGATCAGGCTCGACGGCCCGTTCTGCAGATCGGGCATCGAGGCGCGGTAGGCCGCATCGGGGCGGAAGTCGTCGGGGTAGTTGCGCGACAGGTCTGGGTAGTTGGAAAGCGGCGCCCCGGGCAGGAGCCGGGCGATGGCGGGATCGAGCCGCGCCACCTCGACCGGATCGGCCCCGGCCGCCCATTCGCGCAGGATCGAAAGCGCCTCGGCGGCGTCTTCGGCATCCGGCATCTCGCCGATCTTCCTGATGAAGTTCATCGCACCCTCCGCGGGTCCAGACAGCACCGCCATTATGTGGTGTGACCGGGGCCCCTGTCCAACCCTACGCGATCAATTGCGACGCGGATGCGACGCGCGACACGTCACGCCGCCTCCAGCGCCCGCGTCACATCGGCGATCAGGTCGCCGGTATCCTCGATCCCGAGCGAGAGCCGCACGAGGCCAGGCGTGATCCCGAGCGCCGCCTTCTGCTCGGCCGGCAGGCGCTGATGGGTCGTCGTCGCCGGATGGGTGATGATCGACTTCGCGTCGCCCAGGTTGTTGGAAATGCTGACGATTTCCAGCGCGTTGAGGAAGCGGAAGGCCGCCGCCTGCCCGCCGGCGAGGTCGAGCGACACCACCGTGCCGCCCGCGCCCATCTGCTCCATCGCGATCCGGTGCTGCGGATGGTCCTTCAGCCCCGGATAGATCACCCGGGCGAGCTTGGGGTGGCCGCTCAGCGTCTCGGCCAGCGCCTGCGCCGTGGCGGCCTGCTGGCGCACCCGCAGGTCCATCGTCTCCATCCCCTTCAGCATCACCCAGGCGTTGAACGGGCTCAGCGCCCCGCCGGTGTGCTTGAGGTAGGGCTCCAGCACCTTGCGGATGTAGGCCCGCGTGCCGCAGACCACGCCACCGAGGCAGCGGCCCGATCCGTCGATGTGCTTGGTCGCCGAATAGACCACGACATCGGCACCGAGCGCCACCGCCTTCGAGAAGGTGGGCGTCACGAAGACGTTGTCGACGATGACGGTGGCGCCCCTGGCATGGGCGATCCCGGCCACCGCGGCCAGGTCGATGACCTCGAGCGTCGGGTTCGACACCGCCTCGAGGAACACCGCCCTGGTCCCCTCGCGCACCGCGGCGCGCCACTGGTCGAGATCAGTGCCGTCGACGAAGCTCACCTCGACCCCGAAGCGGGCGAGAAGGTCGAGCACGTAAAGGCAGGAGCCGAAGAGCGCGCGCGAGGCCACGACATGGTCGCCCGCCTTCACCAGCGAGGTCAGCGCACCGTTGACGGCGGCCATGCCGCTTGCGGTGGCGAAGGCGTCCTCGGTGCCCTCGATCGCCGCCATCCGGTCCTCGAACATCCGCACCGTCGGGTTGCCGTAGCGGGCATAGATGAACTCGTCCGGCCCCGCCTCGATGAACCGCGCCTCGGCCTGTTCGGCGCTG